>JABBAU010000030.1 GCA_018607785.1 Methylobacillus sp. | reverse complement strand
TGAGATACCTCTTTATTTTGATTTTCTCCAAGAAGTGACTTAGATTTTTCTTCACCCATCATTGGAGACTCTGAGGTAACTGCTGTTTTTTTGGAAACTACAAGATGCCTAATAACAGCATCGTTAAACTTAAAGTTATGTTCCAACTCTGCCAAAGATTCTAAAGAACACTCAATATTCATAAGAACATAATGTGCTTTATGTATTTTTTGAATTGGATAAGCAAGTTGTCTTCTTCCCCAATCTTCCAAGCGATGAATGTTGCCTTTATTGGTTGAAACAGACTTTTGAATTCTTTCGATCATTGAAGGTACTTGCTCACTTTGATCAGGATGAACAATAAAAACGATTTCGTAATGTCGCATAAACTCTCCTTATGGTTTATAGCTTCCAACTCATGTTGTGAAGCAAGGATTAAAGGTTGCTAATTATATTGACTTAAATGTTTTAAATCAATGTTTTTAAGTTAATTAATTTTATCTTTAATGTTGGCACCATAAATTTTTTCTTTCAAAAATTTTATTAAATCACGCGTATTTGCAGCTTTTTCAAACTCAAGATTTCTGGCTGACGACTGCATGACTTTTTCAAGCTTTCCTATCTCTTTTATTATTTGTGGCTCAGTAAAATCTTCATACTTTCGATTTGACTTTGATTGGGCTTTTTGCCTTTTAAACTCTTCTTCATCCTGAACGCTTTCGATAATATCCTTTACTTTTTTCAAGATACCAACGGGAGTAATATTATTATCCTTGTTAAATTTAAGTTGTTTTTTTCTTCTTCTCCCTGTCTCATCAATTGCAGCCTGCATACTTCTTGTGGTGCTATTAGCATAAAAGATAACCTTTCCATTTAAATTTCTCGCAGCCCTACCTGCAGTCTGAATAAGAGATCTTTCCGACCTCAAAAATCCTTCCTTATCGGCATCCAATACAGCAACAAGTGATACCTCAGGTATATCAAGACCCTCTCTCAATAGATTAATACCTACCACCACATCAAATTTACCTAGTCTTAAGTCTCTTATAATCTCTACCCTTTCAACAGTGTCTATTTCAGAATGAAGGTACCTTACCTTTATTGAATGTTCAGTTAAATAGTCTGTAAGATCCTCAGCCATCCTCTTTGTCAGGGTTGTAATGAGGACTCTTTCATTTATCTCAACCCTAATTTTAATTTCACTCAGCACATCATCTACTTGTGAATTAGCTGGTTTTATCTCTATCTCAGGGTCTATTAACCCAGTTGGTCTAGCAACCTGTTCAACAATAATTTTTGAATGCTTTTCCTCGTAATCAGCAGGCGTTGCAGATACAAAAATACATTGAGGCATAATTGCTTCAAATTCATGAAATTTTAAGGGTCGATTGTCATGTGCTGATGGTAATCTAAAACCATAATCAACTAAATTATTTTTTCTTGCACGATCTCCTTTTGACATACCACCAATTTGAGGAACCGTAACATGACTCTCGTCTATAATCATTAATGCATTATTAGGAAGATAATTTAGTAAGGTTGGGGCAGGCTCTCCCGCCTTTCGACCTGATAAATGCCTTGAGTAATTTTCAATTCCCTTGCAAAAACCAATTTCATTTAGCATTTCTAAATCAAATTTTGTTCTCTGCTCTATTCGTTGAGCCTCTAAAAGCTTTCCTTGAGATATATACTCTTTTACCCTTTCTACCAATTCTTCTTTAATCCGCTCAATAGCCTTAAGCGTTGTTTCTCGCGGGGTAACGTAGTGACTTGAGGGATATATTGTGAATCTATTAAGCTTATCAAATAGTTGCCCAGTTAAAGGGTCAAAGGCAGTTATAGATTCAATAACGTCATCAAACAATGTAACTCTGATTGCTGTCTCAGAATTTTCAGCAGGAAATATATCTATTACATCACCCCTAACCCTAAAACAACCTCTAGAAAAATCAAAATCATTTCTATCATATTGCATTGATACCAAACGCAAAATTATATTTCTTTGAAGAATTTTTTCATCTTTTTGAATATGAAGGACCATTCCATGATAATCAACAGGATCACCAATGCCATAAATTGCTGATACTGTAGCAACAATAATTGAGTCATCTCTTTCAAGTAAAGATTTAGTTGCTGATAGTCGCATTTGTTCTATATGATCATTAATACTTGAATCTTTTTCTATAAATACATCTCTTCCAGGAACATAAGCTTCAGGCTGATAGTAGTCATAATAAGATACAAAGTATTCAACAGCATTATTTGGGAAAAAATCTCTAAACTCTGAATAAAGTTGTGCGGCTAGTGTTTTGTTGGGTGCCATTACTATAGAGGGTCGTCCTGTTTGAGCAATAACATTAGCAATGGTAAATGTTTTACCAGAGCCTGTTACACCTAACAAAGTTTGAAATTTCTCATTTTTATTAATGCCATCCACTAACTTTTTGATTGCATTAGGTTGATCACCAGCTGGTTTAAAAGGCTGATTAAGAACAAACGGACTGTTAGGAAAGGTTAAATTCAAACTATCACTTTTTTTAAAAAATTAATTTAGCTGGTATGAGAACTTTAATAAATAGATCCAGTCTTTTAAAGTAGTATTTAATTAACAGGAAAATTTTAAAATGTCTAGACTTCTCATACTTATATTAACACTCAGTGCTTCTTTCACAACCCTTGCATTTGATAGGGAAAACTTAATGAATGCCTGGTCTTCTAGCGTCGTTATTAGAGGCTATACAGAAGCTGGTCTGGCTTATGGATCAGGAGTTGTTGTTGCCAAAGACAAAGTCATAACTAATTGTCATGTTCTAAGAAAAACTAAGTCTCCTTGGGTTTCCTATGGTGATTCTAGCTTTCCTGTAACTGGGGTTCAAGCAGACAGGTGGCATGATCTTTGTCTATTATCAGTCTTTAATTTACCAGTTAAACCTGTCCCACTTGGTAATAGTAGAAACCTAAAAAAAGGCCAAGAGATAGTTGGAATTGGCCATTCTGGTGGCGCACCTGTCGCATTAACCACTGGAGGAAATATTATTGCTACTTATGATTTTGAAGGGGAAAATATTATACTCAGTTCAGCAAAGTTTCGGATGGGGGCAAGTGGAAGTGGGTTATTTGATTTAAAAGGCAACCTAATCGGTATAAATACATTCAAAACAACTGGCTATGGAAATTATTACTCATTACCTGCTGATTGGATTAAGCCATTAATGAATAAGGAGGTTGAAACTGTTTTTCCCATAACTGGTAAAGCGCTTTGGGAGGAAGATGAAGATAAAAAACCTTATTTTTTGAAGATTGCAATCCCTAAGACAAA
Source organism: Methylobacillus sp. (assembly GCA_018607785.1). Classification (GTDB taxonomy): domain Bacteria; phylum Pseudomonadota; class Gammaproteobacteria; order Burkholderiales; family Methylophilaceae; genus BACL14. Next base: position 13,201 of record JABBAU010000030.1, on the reverse strand, counting down.
AAAAAATTGGGCTGAGCTTGAAGCTGTCACAAAAGAGTGGGTAAAAAATGAGCCAAATAATACAGAGGCATGGTACGAACTTGGTTATGCTTACGAAAAGCTTGGTAAAATTTCAGATGCATTAAAATCATATGATAAAGCTTTAGAGATTGACGAAAATAACTCTGATGCGCTTTTAAGGGAAGCTGTAATTTATAAAAGTAGAGGTGATTCAAAAAAGGTTGCGCAGATACAATCGACTTTGGATGCGGTTGACCCAAACAAAGCTTGGATTTTAAAAAATAATAAGTATTAATTGTAAATATAGATTCAACCCATAAGATTTTTACAGTAAAATTAAAATCTTTAATTACTTAACGGATAATGTTGTGAGTAAGTCACCCCTTTCAAAGTGTATGGGACGAATTCAAGAGTCGCCTACACTCGCTATTACCGCTAAAGCACTAAAATTAAAATCAGAGGGAAAGGACATTATAGGTTTAGCCGCAGGCGAACCTGACTTTGACACACCTGACTTCATTAAGGAAGCTGCGATTGGAGCAATAAAATCAGGTTTTACAAAATATACCGCAGCAACAGGTACTCCGAGTTTAAAAAAAGCAATTGTTGATAAATTACAAAATGAGAATAATCTCACTTATAACTCAAGTGAGGTGATTGTTGGTACTGGTGGAAAACAATGTATCTTTAATTTGTGTCTTGCTATTCTCGATCATGGTGATGAAGTTATTATCCCAGCACCATACTGGGTTTCATATACTGATATAGCAGAGCTAACGGGTGCAAAATCTGTTGTCATTCCCTGTGGTATTGCACAAGAATTCAAGGTTTTACCATCACAGCTTGAAGATGCAATTACTGAAAATACCAAATTGGTTATGCTTAATTCTCCCTCAAACCCCACTGGCTCTGTTTACTCCAAAGATGAATTAAAAAAATTAGCAGAAATTTTATTAAAGCACCCTAACGTCTTCATAGGCACTGATGATATTTATGAAAAAATTAATCTAAATGACGAACCATTTTTTAATATTGCTATGGTTGAGCCTAAGCTTAAAGATAGAACGATTATTTTGAGCGGCGTTTCGAAAGCTTACTCGATGACTGGCTGGAGAATTGGTTATGCTGCTGGACCTAAAAATATAATTAAAGCAATGGGCATTTTACAATCGCAATCAACTTCAAACCCAACATCAATTTCACAGGTTGCGGCAGAAGCCGCTCTCAATAGTGATCAATCATGTATTATACCTATGGTAGAGGCTTTTAAAGAAAGACATCGTTTTGTTGTAGATGCCTTTAATGATATTAAAGGCATTAAATGTATAGATGCTAAAGGGGCCTTTTACTCCTTCCCGTTTGCAGAAGAAGCAATAAAAAAATTATATAACGATGGCAAACTAAAAAATAATGATGACATTGCATTTTCTGAATTCTTGCTAGAGACTAAAGGTGTTGCTGTAGTTCCGGGAACAGCATTTGGAGCACCCAATTATTTTAGGATATCTTTTGCAACTTCATTGGATAATTTAAAACAAGCACTCAAGCGAATTAAAGAAGCAATAGAAGACTAGATTCAATTTAAAAGCTTTGTTAAAATGCACGCTGTTTAAAGTTATTCCTCAATAGCTCAGTTGGTAGAGCACATGACTGTTAATCATGTTGTCCCTGGTTCGAGCCCAGGTTGAGGAGCCAATTAAAAAAAGGGCTTCAAAAGTGAAGCCCTTTTTTATTTAGTATTAGGTTTTCTGGCGGTTAATTTCATACAAGCAAATTCCTGAAGCCACACTTACATTTAAGCTTTCAACTTGGCCCATCATAGGAATTGAGAAAATATCATCACATAACTCTTTTGTTAGTCGCCTCATTCCTTTTCCTTCAGATCCCATCACCAAAGCAATGGAACCTTTAAAGTGAGTTTCTTGAAGAGGTTTATTTGCATCATCATCTGTTCCATAAACAAAGATATTTGAGCTCTTAAGGTATCTTATTGTCCGAGCTAAATTTGTCACAACTACAAAAGGCACAGACTCTGTACCACCACATGCAACCTTTCTTACAGTCGCATTTAATCCAACCGCATTATCTTTCGGACAAATTAATGCATCAACACCCATAGCATCAGCAACCCTAAAACATGCCCCAAGGTTATGAGGATCAACGACGCCATCAAGTATTAAAAATAAAAGAGCTTTATCATGATTTTCCTCAATAATATCCTCAATAGTTACATACCTATTTTGCGTTTCTCTCACTAACGCCACCACACCTTGATGCTTATTGCTTGAAACCATGCCATCAAGTCTATCTTTAGTTGATAGATGAAATTTCACTTCGTTCTCTTTAATCAACTTTATTAAATCATTTACTCTGCCATCAGTTCTTGCCTCATCAATAAATACCTCCTTGACTGCTAAAGAATCTAATCTGATTTGTGAGGTAATTGAATGAAATCCATATATTTTCTTTTCAGTGCTCATTTTTTCTTTTTTCGTTTAATTTTTTTATTACTTTTTTCAGACCTAATAAATGATTTTTTAAATTTTTTTGAAGATTTTTTTTGTGAGCCGATTAAACCTAAGTCAATTTTTATTGTATCTAAATCAACTCTAATGACTTTTACCTCTAAACGATCGCCTAGCCGGTAAGTTAGATTCGTTTTTTCGCCTACCATTGCATGCCTTGCTTTGTCGAATGTAAAGTAATCGTTACCCAACTCAGTTACATGTAAAAGCCCCTCAATATATATATCATCAAGCTCTATAAATAAACCAAAGCCGGTTACACCAGCAACTGTCCCCCAAAAACTTTGCCCCACCTTGTCTTGCATAAAATAACATTTTAGCCATGATTCAACATCCCTTGTAGCATCATCAGCCGTTCTCTCTGTGGTTGAGCAATGTAAAGCTACAGCTTCAATATTTTTAATAACTGGCGCCTTACCCATAATTTGTGACTTAATTGCACGATGCACCATTAGATCAGGGTATCTTCTAATAGGCGAAGTAAAGTGGGTGTAAGCTGAATAAGCGAGACCAAAATGCCCAAGATTTTTACTGCTATAAACTGCTTGCTGCATTGATCTCAATAAAACTGTTTGCAGCAAATGTGAATCTGGTCGATTAGCGATCTTTTTAAGTATTTCTCCATAATCTTTTACCGTTGGTTCAGATCCGCCTCCCAGAGTCAGACCAAAATCAAGTAAAAAATCTCTAAGATTCGCTAGCTTTTCCTCTGAGGGTGTTTCGTGATTTCGGTATATGCCATCGCCAGGATTATCTAATAGATAGTTTGCTGCACAAACATTTGCAGATAACATACATTCTTCTATAATTCGATGCGCCTCATTTCTATAAATAGGCTTTATAAAGTCAATTTTTCCCTTGTCATTGAATACGATTGAGGTCTCCGTTGAATCAAAATCTATTGCCCCTCTTTTTTCTCTTTTCTTTGATAAAAGTCTAAATAAATTTTGTAAATTAACTAAATCACCATATGATTTTTGGTACTCCTTTTTTAACAGCTGGTCGTCATGATTTAATATTTTATCAACAATTGTATAAGTTAGCCTTGCCTTTGAATTCATCACTGAAGGATAAAATTTATAATTCGTAATGTCTCCGTTTAAATCAAAAGTCATATCACAGACCATACACAACCGATCAACATTTGGGTTTAGCGAACAAAGACCGTTTGAAAGAGCTTCTGGCAGCATAGGTATTACACGCCTTGGAAAATAAACCGAGTTGCCTCTTTCTAATGCAGATTCATTTAATTTTGAGTTCTCTTTTACATAATTACTAACATCAGCAATTGCAACAACCAATCTCCAACTATCTTTTTTTTGCTCGGCATAAACTGCATCATCAAAATCTCTTGCTGTCTCACCATCAATAGTTACTAATGGTAAATCTCTTATATCAATACGACCCTTAAAGTCTTTTTCATTTACTTTTTGATCAAATGACTCTGCCTCATCAATAACTTCCTTCAAAAACTCATAAGGTAAGTTGTGTTTTCTTAAAGCAATTTCAATCTCAATGCCGCTGTCAGAATAATTACCAAGAATATTTATCACCTTACCCATAGGTTTACTTCTGAAGCTGGGTTGGGTTGTTATCTCAACCTCGACTACATCACCTGTTTTTGCATCAAGGTCTAAGTCATATGGTATTAAAATATCCTGGCTAATTCTTTTATCTTCAGCCGAGACCACTGTCACACCTTGTCCCTGAATAACTCTTCCTACTAAAACCTTATTCACCCGTTCAAGTACCTCAACAATCTTTCCCTCCAGCCTCCCTCTTCTATCCTGGCCTGTTACCTGAACCATTACACGATCTTTATTAAATACCTGAGACATTTCTCTTGGGGATAAAAAAACATCATCCATTCCTTCGTCGTCTGGAATCAAGAAACCATAGCCATCTGGATGCCCCATCACACGACCTGAGCTTAAATTTATTTTTTTTGAGATACATAAAACATCTTTACGGTTAATTAAGACTTGCCCTTGTCGTTCCATTGCCCTTATTCTTTTTTCAAAAAAAATAATCTCGTTTTCTTGAATCTGTAACATTTTTATTAAGTCAGATTTTTTAACAGGCACTCCATGTTCTTCCATCACTTGCAGGATTAATTCTCTACTTGGTATTGGGTTTTCATAAAGCTCAGATTCGCGAGCTAATTGAGGGTCAATTCTTTTAGTATTTTTCTTATTTTTCATTAAATGAGAATAGATTGGGGAGGTTTCGCCCACCTCCTTTAAAGTCTAAGCCAAACCCGTAAACATACTTATTAGGAACTTCTAAGCCTACAAAGTCTGCAGTCATTGATTTATTTTTACTAATTTTTTTATCAAATAAAACAGCTGTCACTATTGATCTTGCTCCCATAGATTTTAATTCATTTTTTATATTGAGAAGTGTAATTCCCTCGTCAAGAATATCATCTAGCACCAATATATCTTTATTTTTAATGACACTAGCATTTGGCTTATAAATCCAACTGCAATTCTTTGCTCCAATGTTTTGATGGTATCGGGTTACATGTACATACTCGATATTAGTATTAAACGAAAGCTGAGGGATAAGGTAGCCAGCAAAAGGAATCGCACCTTTCATTACCGGTAAAACAGTTACACTATAACTTAATTCTTTAAAATATTCGTTTATTGCATCTGCTATATTCGAAATGCTAATTTTAATTTCATCATAAGAGTATAAAATCTCGGAATCTTTGACTACATCCTTAATTGTCATAATAAATTTTTAATATATATCTTTAATTCATCACTGTAATTCGGATTATTTAAAGCAAAAGCAATATTAGCTTTTATAAACCCTATCTTTGTTCCGCAGTCATGCCTAGTTCCACTAAACTTATAGCTATAAATAGGATTTGTTTTTAGTAACAATTTTATGGCATCAGTTAATTGAATTTCATTGCCAACGCCAGCTGATACTTTATCAAGCATAGAAAATATCATACTACTAAAGATATATCGGCCTACAACACCATAATTTGAAGGAGCATTTTCAGGAGAAGGTTTCTCAACTATATTAATAATTTTCATAAGATCTTTATTAACTTCTTTGAATTCAATAATTCCATAATTAATAGACTCTGATTTCATAATTTTTTGCACAGAAATGATTGATGAATTTTCATCATTATAATGATCTAACATTTGTTTAAGGACACCTTGTTTAGAATCAATAAGATCATCAGCCAACACAACTGCAAAAGGGTCTTCACCAATAGCCTCTTTAGCCTGTAATATTGCATGACCAAGCCCTAAAGGCTCATCTTGGATAATATATTTGCACGAAACATGACTAGGTATAACTCTATGCATTTCTGATAGAAAATTTTTTTTATCTTCTGTTAAATTAGAAATATTTAAATCAGGATTAAATTTAAAATGATCTTGTATAGCCTTTTTTGTATTGCCTGTAATAAAAATCAGCTCACTAAAACCTGCATCTATTGCCTCATCCACTGCATACTGAATTAAAGGTTTATCGATAATTGGCAACATCTCTTTAGGAATGGATTTAGTTGCAGGTAAAAACCTTGAACCTAAGCCAGCTACTGGGAATACAACCTTGTTTACTTTCATATTTTACAAATTTTTTTTAGTTATCTTGAATTAAATTATGCTTGAAAAAAGACAATTTAATCCTTTTAATTCCAGTTTGTTTTCTTAATAATATCTTCCTGTCTTTCATCGACCCAATTTTCACTATCTTCAGAGATCTCTTTCTTCCAAAAAGGTGCGTCTGTTTTTAAAAAATCAATAACAAACTCACATGCCTTAAAGGCATTTGAGCGATGCATACTCGAAACAATGACGCCTACAATTAAATCTTTAGGTAAAAGTCTTCCTACCCTATGAACGATCCTTATATCAGCAACATCCCAATTTTTCATTGCTTTTTTTTCAATGTCTTCAAGAGCTTTCTCAGTCATACCAGGGTAATGTTCAATCTCTAAATACTTCAGTTGCTTGTCTTTTGAGAACTCTCTTACATGTCCACTAAAACTTACTATAGCCCCGACATTATCTTTATCTGATAACTCTGCACAAATTTTTGAGATAGAAAACCTATCCTCTTGAATAATTATAGCCATTTTAACCTCCTGTTATTGGCGGAAAAATTGCCAGTTCATCGCCATCATTTATGACAGCTCGCCAGGATGCTAGGTTTTGATTAATAGCTACCTTATATAAATTTTTATCTTCCAATAATTTTATCCAATCTTCTCCAGCCCCTAAACTCATTAGTTGCAAAAACTCTTCTGGTGACTTCACGTCCTTTGCCAAGGTAATTTCTTTATAACTAAACCCAAATCGCTCTCTTAAGCTTGCAAAAAATAATAGCTTAAGCTTCATTTTTTTTATTAATTATTGGCTTTTCTTCAAAATCAAGGACATTATTTGGGTCATCCTCAAGCTCAACCTTTTCAATTTGCGTAAATCTTTGTGTAATTTTTTGACTAGTAATATGAACATCTTGTGCATTTTCATGTGCTTGTCGGATATTATCTGCTAATTTTTTCATCCTTGTATCAAAGCGATCAAATTCTTTTCCAAGTTTGCCAAGTTCAGATTTTATAATATGAACTTGTTTTCTGGTTTCAACATCTTTTAGGACTGCCCTGGCCGTATTAAGAACAGCCATAAGAGTGGTAGGAGATACTAACCAAACTTTTTTTGCCATTGCCTCTTGAATAAGTTCTGGGTGATAAGCATGTATTTCAGCAAATACAGCTTCTGCGGGTATAAACATCACGGCACCATCTGAGGTTTCATCAGAAATGATATATTTGCTTGCAATGTCAGCGATATGTTTTTTAACATCAACTTTGAATTGTTTTTGTGCTTTAGCTTTATCGATATCAGAAAGCTTTATATCAAACATTTTTTGATAATTTTCCATTGGAAATTTTGAGTCAACTGCAACAGTCCCCGTTGGGTCCGGAAGAAATAAAACACAGTCTGCTCTAACGCCTTTTGAAAAAGTATGTTGAAAACTATATGAGTCTGGTGGCAATATATTTTTAATTAAACCCTCTAATTGTAGCTCTCCGAATGCCCCCCTTGATCTCTTATCTCCCAATAATTCTTGTAAACTCACCATATTGGTTGTTAGGCCATCAATCTTTTTTTGTGCCTCATCAATTGTTGCTAATCTTTCCATAACACTAATAAAGGTTTGGTTTGTTTTTTTAAATCCTTCATCTAATCTTTCCTGAACCTTTCCTGTAATTGCCTCTAATCGTTTATCAACAGATTTTGTTAGTGTTTCAACAGATGCAATCAATTGCAAAGCCGTATTTTTTAGAGAATTTTGAAGAGTTTCTTGTTGGGCCTTGCCTTGTTCAGAAAGTGTTTTATGTAATTTTTCAGTAATTTCCTCACGTATCTTAGACAATGCTTCCTGTTGAGATAACTGTAGATCATTGACTGACTTTCTAGTTGATTTTAATTCCTCTGAAACTGTCTTATTGAGTCGGTCTGAAGATTTATTTAGACTGTCGTTAATATCGACAATCATAGAGCGATGCTTTTCCTCTAGCAGTTTATCTAAATTATTTTGCCTTGGTTCTTGGTAAACTTTCCATAAGATTAGAATGCTAACTAAAAGAATTAATCCTAAAAAAATCTCAAAGAGCATTATTTTTTTGACGCCTCGAGTGCCTGCTCAACATCGCTTATAATGTCATCAATGTGCTCTATACCCACGGAAATTCTTACCATATCCTCACTCACCCCAGCTAAAGCTAGCTCCTCGGGGCTCAATTGTCTATGAGTTGTAGAGGCTGGGTGACATGCAAGTGATTTGGCATCCCCAATATTCACAAGCCTTAAAATCATTTGTAATGCATCAATAAATTTAGTTCCAGCTTTAATTCCACCCTTAATACCAAAACTGATAATGCCTGAAGCTTTACCATCAGTAATTTTTTTACATAAACTGTTGTATTTATCATTAGGTAAGGCGGCGTAATTAACCCACTCGACACAGTCATGATTTTCTAAATATTTTGCAAGTGTAAGTGCGTTCTCACAATGTTGCTTGATCCTGAGACCCAGCGTTTCTAGACCTTGCATAATTTGGAAGGCACTATGCGGTGAAAGTGCTGCGCCTGTATTTCTTAATGGAACCACCCTACATCGACCAATGAATGCTGCAGGTCCTAAAGCTTCCGTATAAACAACGCCGTGATAAGAGGGATCCGGCTCATTAAGCATAGGGTATTTTTTTGGCTCCTTGGCCCAATCGAATTTTCCAGAATCAACTATAGCTCCACCAATCGTTGTGCCATGCCCACCCATATATTTAGTAAGTGAATGAATCACAATATCTGCACCAAAATCAATGGGTCTGCATAGGTAGGGAGTTGGGACGGTATTGTCAACAATCAAGGGAATGCCATGCTTATGTGCAATGTCTGCAAGTTCCTTTAAATCAATAATGTTTCCTAAAGGGTTCCCAATTGATTCGCAGTAAAGAGCCTTAGTATTATCATCTATTGCCGCATCGATTGCTTTAAAGTCTCCGCCATCAACCATTTTTACATTTAACCCTTGTTGAGGAAAACTATGTGCAAATAAATTATATGTCCCTCCGTAGAGTTGATTGGTGCTTACAATATTATCACCTGTTCTTGTAATGCACTGAATCGCATAAGTAATTGCAGCCATACCAGACGCAAGAGATAAGGCAGCAATGCCACCCTCCATTTCCGCGACTCTTTGCTCAAGTACCGCGTTGGTAGGATTCATTATTCTTGTGTAAATATTTCCTTCAACCTTAAGGTCAAATAAATCTGCTCCGTGTTTTGTATCATCAAAAGTAAATGAGGTTGTTTGGTAAATTGGTGTTGTTGCTGCCTTGGTAGTTTTTTCCGACTCGTAACCATGATGAAGTGCTATTGATTCAAGTTTCATATCTTATCTTCCTTTGATTAATTTTAATTAATTATGCATTATTTTTTTGAAGCCTCAATTGCTTGCTCAACATCTTGAATAATGTCATCAATATGCTCAATCCCTACAGAAATCCTTATTAAGTCCTCACTCACCCCTGCTAAGACCTTCTGTTCTGGGGTTAGCTGTCTGTGTAATGTTGATGCAGGATGGCATGCAAGCGATTTAGCATCACCCATACTGAGAACTCTCAATATCATCTGAAGTGCATCAATAAATTTAGCGCCTGCATCTCTTCCACCTTTGATACCAAAACTAATAATGCCCGACGCTTGTCCGTTTGTAATTTTTTTACAGACATCATTATATTTATCATTTGGAAGCGCAGCATAGTTTACCCACTCCACACGTTCATGATTTTTTAAATACTTTGCCAATGCAAGGGCGTTGGAACAATGCCTCTCCATCCTGACACCAAGGGACTCAAGCCCCAACATGATAATGTAAGCATTATTAGGAGATAGGCATGCACCTGTTTCTCTTAAAGGAACCACCCTACAACAGCCAATAAATGCGGCAGCACCGAATGTTTCAGTATAAACAACCCCATGATAAGAAGGGTCTGGCTCATTTAGCATAGGGTATTTTTTAGGCTCCTTAGTCCAATCAAATTTTCCAGAATCAACAATAATTCCGCCAATTGTCGCTCCATGACCATCGATATATTTAGTGAGTGAATGAATGACAATGTCTGCTCCAAAATCTATGGGTCTACACAGATACGGAGTGGCAACAGTATTGTCCACAATCAAAGGAATGCCATGTTTATGGGCAATGTCTGCAAATTTCTTTAAATCGATAATATTTCCCAGGGGGTTACCAATTGACTCACAATATAAAGCTTTAGTATTTTCATCAATTGCTGCTTCAAGACCCTTGTAGTCTGCTCCGTCAACCATCTTCACATTTATACCTTGCTTGGGAAAGCTGTGAGTAAAACAATTATAAGTTCCGCCATATAGCTGACTAGTGCTAACAATATTATCACCGGCCCTTGTAATCGTCTGGATAGCATAAGTTATGGCTGCCATCCCTGAAGCAAGAGATAAGGCAGCAATGCCACCCTCCATTTCCGCGACTCTTTTTTCTAGGACGTCATTAGTAGGATTCCCTATTCTGGTATAAATATTCCCTTCAACTTTAAGGTCAAATAGATCAGCACCATGCTGCGTATCGTCAATAGTAAATCCAGAAGTTTGATATATCGGAACTGTTGCTGCTTTTTGATCATTTTTTTTTGACTCATAACCATGATGAAGCGCTATCGATTCAAGTTTCATTGGTACATCCTTATGATTGTTTACTGTAAATAATAACAGAATTACCACATAGATTTAACAATGTCACATAATGAGATGGGGTTTAATTGCTTTAAAAAAAAGGGGGAAGATATTCTAGGCTAAAGAATTGATTTCAATCATAGGAAATTTATTTTTTATTATCTCTCTAGTGGCATCACTAACCTTTACCTTAAGTGTAATATTTTGATCAAATTTTCGATCAATTATCATACCATTATTATCAAGTATAACTTTAGAAATAATGTCTAAATAATTGTATTTAATGATAAATATATATTCAAATAATTCAATAAAATTATTTAACTTTGAGGCTAAAATTGCTCGAAGTCCTGCTTGGCTGTAGGCTCTTGCAAGGCCTCCCATGCCTAAATTAATGCCACCATAATAACGTACAACCACGAGTCCACAATTAATAATTTTCTTGGATTCCAAAATACTAATTAATGGCCTCCCTCCTGTACCTGATGGTTCTCCATCATCACTGAAATAAGGTTCGATAGTATTTTTTTTTATTCTTAATCCGTAAACAGCATGACTTGCTGAAGAATTAATTGTTTTTATTTCCCTTAGTCTGCCTAAAAAGTCCTCCCTTGAATTTACAATAACGCTATATCCAATAAATTTGGATTTATTTACAATTAACTCAGATTGCTCTTCTGAAGCTAATATTCTCATCCCTAGCTCAGACCTTCTATTTCTCCATTAGAGTTTACTGAAATGCCTTCACTTGCTGGCTTCAGAGGAAGCCCAGGCATAGTCATTACGCTTCCACAAATTGCAACAATAAACCCTGCGCCCCTCACCAACCTAATCTCTCTAATGGTCAGTGTGTGATTAGAAACAGCTCCAATCTCTTTTGCATCTCCTGAGAAAGAGTATGGCGTTTTCGCAATACATACAGGGAAGTGTGCATATTCATCCTCTATTAATTTAAGTTGACTTAAAGCATCGCCTTCAAACATGACATCTTTAGCACGGTAAATAGTTTGAGCAATTGTTTTTAGTTTGGACTTTAAAGAGTCTTTAGTATCATAAAGAAACTTAAATTGATTTGGCTTTTCAGAAAGATCAATAGCTTCTTTGGCAAGTAATTCTGCACCCTTAGAGCCCTCCCCCCAGTGCGAGCATAAAATAGCCTTGAAGCCTAGTTTCTCGACTTTACCTTGAACAAGCTTAACTTCTTCATCGGTATCTGTTTTAAAGTGATTGATAGCAACCACTAAATTTAACCCAAAATGTTGACTGCAATTTTCAATATGACGCTCTAAGTTAGAAAAACCCTTTTCAAGCGCCTCTAAATCTTCATTATTTAATTCTTCTACTTTGACTCCGCCATGATATTTTAAAGCTCTAATTGTCGCAACCACGACAATTAGGTTTGGCTTAAGACCTGTTTGTCTGCATTTGATGTCAATAAATTTTTCTGCACCTAGGTCAGCGCCAAAACCCGCTTCAGTCACAACATAGTCAGCCATATCAGCGCCTAGTTGGGTAGCCACATATGAATTACAGCCATGTGCAATATTTGCAAAAGGCCCTCCGTGGATTAAGACTGGATTGTGCTCTAAGGTTTGGACTAAGTTAGGCATAAAAGCATCTTTTAGTAATGCAGCCATTGCCCCTTGAGCCTTCAAGTCTTTTGCAAAAATAGGTGATTTATTTTTATCAAGGTTTTGAGCAACCTGTATTTCTCCTAATCTATATGTCAAATCATCTAACGATGTAGCCAAGCAAAAAATTGCCATCACCTCACTTGCTACGGAAATATTAAATCCCCCTTGATATTGATAACGTGCATTGTCTATGTTCACCTTCCTTAAAGACCTATCATTCATATCCAACCCTCTTTTGAAGGTAATGGCTTCAAGATCAATCCCCAACTCATTTCCATGATATATGTGGTTGTCTATTAGAGCAGCAAGGAGGTTGTTTGCTGAGGTAATCGCATGGAAGTCACCAGTAAAATGAAGGTTGATGTTCTCCATTGGAATTGCCTGGGCATACCCGCCACCTGTTGCACCACCCTTCATACCAAAAACAGGTCCCAATGAAGGCTCTCTCAAACATGCAACAACACTTTTACCCTGACTTGCGAGCGCATCTGTTAACCCAATAGTAGTGGTGGTTTTCCCCTCGCCTGCCGGAGTGGGACTCATTGCAGTCACTAAAATTAATTTGGCTTCTTCTTTTTCTTTTTTCTCCAATTTTTTAGGGTTAATTTTCGCCATGTAAGGGCCAAAATTAATTAATGCGTCTTGAGTAATGCTTATTTTTTTTGCGACGTCTTCAATTTTTTCCATGTGAGCACTTTGTGCAATTTCTAGATCTGATTTCATATTAGTTATTTAATCCTTAAATTGTTTATATAAAAAGTGACAATTAAATAAATTACATTAAATCCTAT
>JABBAU010000044.1 GCA_018607785.1 Methylobacillus sp. | reverse complement strand
CCAACCTCTGAAGAGGAAATATGTTTATTCTCAGCGATAAAAGGAAAATTAAAAAATAATCCAACGTGGTATTCAGAAAGAATTAGTCATATTAAAGGAGTTACTGAGGAAACTACAACTGGAGTAATGAGGCTTTATCAGATGTTCCGGGATGATGAACTAAGTTTCCCTGCAATTAATGTAAATGATTCAGTTACAAAATCTAAATTTGATAACCTTTATGGCTGTCGTGAGTCTTTAGTTGACGCAATAAAAAGAGCTACGGATGTAATGATTGCTGGAAAAATTGCAGTTGTTGCAGGTTATGGTGATGTTGGTAAAGGTTCTGCTCAGGCTTTAAGGGCCTTATCTGCACAAGTATGGGTAACAGAAATTGATCCAATATGTGCACTGCAGGCTGCAATGGAAGGGTATAGAGTGGTTACTATGGATTATGCAGCAGAACATGCAGATATTTTTGTGAGTGCAACAGGAAATTATCATGTGATCACACATGAGCATATGAAAAAAATGAAAGACCAAGCAATCGTCTGTAACATTGGACACTTTGATAACGAGATTGACGTTGATGCACTATCAAATTATGAGTGGGAGGAAATTAAGCCACAAGTTGATCATATTATTTTCCCAGATAAAAAAAGGATAATTCTCCTTGCTCAAGGTCGATTAGTTAATCTAGGTTGTGGAACAGGTCACCCAAGTTACGTTATGGGCTCATCGTTTGCAAATCAAACCATTGCTCAGATTGAATTATTTACTCAGCCAGAAAAATATCCTCTGGGTGTTTATACATTACCTAAGCATTTAGATGAAAAAGTAGCGATCCTACAATTAAAAAACTTAAATGCTGAGTTAACAAAACTTACCCCTGAACAAGCAAAGTACATTGATGTTGATGTTACGGGACCTTTTAAGCCAGATACCTATCGTTACTAAGATAATTTAATGGCTAGGAATACAACATTGAGTTTCGAATTTTATCCCCCTCAAACTCAAGAGGGGGTTACTAAGCTAATGCAAACAGCTAAAGAACTTAATGAGTATAACCCTGAATTTTTCTCAGTTACTTTTGGTGCAGGAGGTTCGACTAAAGAAAAAACTCTAGAGACTGTTTTAGATCTCAAAAAGTCAGGCTTTAATGCAACACCACATATCTCATGCATCTCATCATCAAAAGCAGAAATTAAAGATTTACTTGATATATATAAGTCGAACAAAATAAATCATTTAGTGGCGCTTCGAGGTGACAACCCTTCGGGGAGCATAAATTTTGGGGAGCTTAATTATGCAAATGAGTTGGTCAGTTTTATAAAGTCAGAAATGGGAGATACTTTTAAAATTGATGTGGGCGCTTATCCAGAGGTTCATCCCGAATCAGAGACTGCCAAACAAGATTTTATAAACTTTAAGAATAAAGTTGAGGCAGGTGCAGATTCAGCGATAACTCAGTTTTTTTATAATGTTGATGCTTATTTCAAATTCGTTGATGAATGTCAGAAAAATTCAATAAATATTCCGATTGTCCCAGGGATTATGCCAATTTATAATAGTAAACAGCTTATTCGGTTTGCAAATAATTGTGGTGCAGAAATTCCAAGATGGTTAAAATTTAGATTGGAGGACTATGCAGATGACTTAGACTCACTAAGAGATTTTGGTGTAGATTTTATAAGTGAATTAGCTGAAACGCTCATTCAATATGGCGTACCAAGCATACATTTTTACTCATTAAATTATTCTAAAACTTTGACAAAGATATTAAAAAATATTTCTTAGATTTAATGTAGATTTATACTTTTATTTTGATAGATTGCATCTTCAACAAATAGATAGGTATTTTCTTTTCCACCTTTCCAAAGTGTCATCATGACTATCCATCTCATTTCGTCAATGTTAATAGATTTCTGATTTAAAATCATGATTTGATCTAAAATTATTTCAAATTCAGTTGAATTAAGTATTTTTGCATCAAGAAGAAATTTAAGAAAGGCAAATGCTTCATCAGAAATTTTTTCATATTCTTTAGGAGATAAAACCCTTAAGCTATCATTGTCTGTTAATTTTGAATCTTCACTTAATTTTTCTAGATGATTAAACCATTCAAATGCAGAAGAAATATCCTGATTTTTAAAACCCGCTTCTTCAAGCTCAAGTGTTATATCAGTCATATTTAATTTAGGTTTTGTGCTTAAATAATTTTCAAACAAATAAATAAGTAAATCTAACATTTTGAATAACCTAAATGTGATTAAAGAAATAATACATCCTATTGTTATAATATCAGATATATAAAACGAGAAATTAATTCAAATTTTTTTTTTGAGTTTTTTAAAATGACAATACTTAATATTCTAAAATATCCAGATCAAAGGCTTTATAAGGTTGCAAGGGAAGTAAAGGTTGTAAATAACGAAATAAAAACCTTAATTTCAGATATGGCTGAGACTATGTATGAGGCTCCTGGCATAGGTTTAGCTGCTACTCAAGTCGACTTTCATCAGAGAATCATAATCATTGATATATCAGAAGACAAGAACAATTTATTGGTTATGATTAATCCAATTTTACTAGAGAGTAAAGGAGAAGAAATTAACCAAGAGGGTTGCTTATCTGTTCCAGAGGTTTTTGAGAAGGTAAAAAGGGCTGATTGGATAAAAATTTCTGCTATAGATATAAATGGTAAAAAATTTGAGCTAGAAGCTGATGGTTTGCTTGCTGTATGTATTCAACATGAAATGGATCATTTAGAGGGAAAGGTTTTTGTTGATTACTTATCTAATTTAAAGAAAAATAGAATTAAGAAAAAATTAATTAAGATGGATAAATGAGTTCAAAAAAAATAAGCGTAATTTTTGCTGGGACTCCAGATTTTGCAGTACCATCGCTGGAAGAAATAAACTTAGCGGGCCATGAAATCAAGCTTGTATTAACTCAACCAGATAGAAAATCTGGAAGAGGTATGAATTTAAAATGTAGCCCCGTAAAAGAAAAATCAAAAAATCTTGGAATCCCTGTTTATCAACCAAGCTCCTTAAAAAATAATAAAGAGGCACTAGAGAAAATTATATCAATGAATGCAGATGTCTTAATTGTTGTCGCGTATGGGTTAATCATTCCTGATGCAATTTTAAATTTATTTGATGGCCATATATATAATATTCATGCTTCGATCTTGCCAAGGTGGAGAGGAGCTGCACCAATTCATAGAGCGATAGAAGCGGGGGATAAAGTGACGGGCATAACAATTATGAAGATTGTTAAACAGCTTGATGCAGGCCCTATGTTAATGAAACAGAAAGTCCCAATTACATC
The DNA here is from genome assembly GCA_018607785.1 of Methylobacillus sp. Lineage (GTDB taxonomy): Bacteria > Pseudomonadota > Gammaproteobacteria > Burkholderiales > Methylophilaceae > BACL14. The sequence continues at coordinate 71,616 of JABBAU010000044.1, read as the reverse complement.
AGTTGATACTACTGAAATTTTGTCAAAAAAATTATCAGAAGATGGTGCCAAAATGATTGTGAAATTACTGAAGGAAATAGAAAGTGGCAAATTAATTAAACTTGAAGAGCAAAATGAAAAAGAGGTAACTTATGCAGAAAAAATAAAGAAAAATGAATCTTTAATTGATTTTTCTAATGCCCCTGAAGTCTTATGTCGAAAAATTAGAGCATTCAATCCGTTTCCAATGATGTATATGATCTTCCAACAAAAAGTATTAAAAATTATAAAAGCGGAGATTTATAAAAAAGAGATAAACCAAAATTTAATACCAGGTAAATTATTCTTGTATAGAGATAATCTATTATTAAAGCTTACTTCAGGGATATTAAAAATTGATGAGGTAAGATTAGAGGGTAAAAAAACAATGAAATCTTTAGATTTTGTAAAAGGTAACAAAATTTTCAAAATTAGTTCAGTTGATTAGTGAAGGAAGCCCAACTTATTGCTGCAGGACTAGTTAAAGATGTTCAAGAAGGGAGCAACTTAAGCAAAATTTTTCAAAAGCATACAAAAAAAAATAAAATAAACCAAAAAAATAAGGCTCAAATAAAAGATTTAGTATATGGAACCCTTCGCTCATATGGAAAAACAAAATTCATTATTAATAAGTTAGTCAAAAGGCCACCTTCAAACTTACTTATTTTAAATTTGCTTCATGTGGCTTTATTTCAGCTTATCTCTAATAGATCGAATTCATACACGGTAGTAGATCAAATTGTTTCTGCATCTAATATGGTAAGTAAAAGTCATACAGGGTTCATAAATGGCGTACTTAGAACCTTTCTAAGAAAAAAAGAAACCCTTCTTGAAGAATCACAGAATGTACTAGAAGCAAAATACAGTTATCCGATTTGGTGGATAAATCAAATCAAAACAGAATACCCAAAAGCCTGGCAAAATATTCTTGATGTTGGTAACTCTCATCCAGCATTGATAATTAGAGTAAATTTAAGAAAAACAAGTATTAATAAGTACGCAAAAAAATTAGAAACACAAAATGTAGAACATTTATTATTAGGATATGAGGCAATATTAATTAAAAAACCAATGCAAATAGATTCTTTACCAGGATTTAATGAGGGGGAGGTTTCAATTCAAGATTATGGGGCGCAACTTGCAGCTCATTTATTAGATTTAAAGAAAAATCATACTGTTTTAGATGCTTGTTCGGCGCCTGGTGGAAAAGCATGTCATATGGTAGAGATTCAGGATATTAAGCTTACTGCAGTCGAGGTTGATAAACAAAGAGTTGAAAGGATAAATGAAAATTTAAATAGATTAGGACATTCATTTAAAGTCATTAATGATGCAGTTAATGTAAAAAATTCTTGGCATGACAAAAAATCTTTCGATAGAGTATTGCTGGATGTTCCGTGTTCTGCGTCTGGCATCGTAAGAAGACACATAGATATAAAGTGGCTTAGAAGATTTAGTGATTTAAAATATTTTCATGAAAAACAGTTTGATTTATTAAAAGCCTCGTGGAAATTATTAAAGGGAGAAGGTAAATTGCTTTATGTTACCTGTTCAATATTTAACGTTGAGAATAGGATGGTGGTAGATAGATTTCTAAAAGAGGAAAAAACTGCTAATGAAATTAAAATTAAATTTCCAAAAAATGTGAATGTAGCAGATAATCAGTTATTACCTTCATTAGCTCATGATGGATTATTTTATGCTCTTCTTCAGAAAGAATAATTTATATTTTTTTCTTATTTTTAGTTTTATAGCCAATATAAGCATAGCTTTTGCAAAATTAGATGTAAGCATTAAGCAAATAAAACTAGAAAAAGCACAAGATAAAATTGTTATCAACCTTGAGCAAAGTTCAGTATTATCCCCAAAAATTATAGAGCTACTTGAAAGAGGCATTCCAATTGCTTTTAACTTAAAAATTAAATTGATAAAAGAAAATAAGTTCTGGTTTGACAAAGTTATAAAACAAGATAGTTTTATATATCAAATTAAATATCATTCTCTTATAAAAATTTTTGAAGTAATAGACATTCATGGAAATAAAAAGAATTTTGAAGAGAAAAAAGAGGCAATTAAATTTTTATTAGATAATAAAGAAATTACAATTGATAATTATAATATTTTAAAAAATACGATATTAAAAATATGGGTTGAGCTAGATAAAAATAGATTACCAAAAGCAATTCAAGTGGATGTTTTTAATAAATCTTGGGATATACAATCAAACATAATTTTTTATGATATGAGTAGATTATGAAGTATTTAATTACCACATTTGCTGTTGTAGGATTAGGATTTTTAATTCTCTTAGCTCAGTCTTTAGCAAATACAAATATCGTATCAAACGATACTTTTATAATTTTATTGGTAATATCTAGTTCGTTTGTTTTAAGCCTTTTCCTTCTAATTATTTTTCAAGTTTTCAAATTACTTCAGAGTGTAAGAAAAGAAATTACTGGAAGTAAACTAACACTGCGTTTAGTAATTGCTTTTGGAATGATGGTATTGATTCCGGTTTCAATTGTTTATTTAGTATCAGTGAATTTTCTAACAAAATCTATTGAGTCCTGGTTTGACGTAAGAGTTGAATCGGCCCTGGAAGGCGGATTAACTCTTGGGCAAAAGACAATAGATATCTTAATTGATGATATAGAGCTCAAGGGTAAAAGTATTGCATATGCAATTTCAAATCAATCTTATGAAAAAAGAGAAAATATTCTAATTGACCTTAGAGAAAAATTTAGTATTTCAAGGGCAGTATTATATAAAACTGACGGAAGCATTTCAGCATTATCACAAAGTAACCCTAATATAAATTCATCTACCCTCGATCTTGAAGATATACAAAGAGTTAAAAGTGGATATTTCGGAAGAATTGAAGAGACTGAAGATAAAAATTTAATACTGAAAGCATTTATTCCAGTTTTTTATAATGAAAAAATTCAAAAGACTGATTTAACGGTAGCTGAGGAGATTTTAGTTCTGTCTCAACCTGTACCTGAATCAATTTCAAATATTGCAATTTCGGTAGAGTCAGTCTTTGAGGAGTATCAGCAACTTAGGTATAGTAGAAATTCATTAAAAATTATTTATACGTTAACTTTAACAATAGTTTTAATGTTAGCAATTCTAACTTCCGTAGCAATTTCTTTTGTAATTAGTCGGAGATTTACAAGACCGCTCTCATTATTATCTGAAGCAACAAATCAAATAGCCAAAGGAAATTATAAGAAAATCATACCTGAGATAGGTAAGGACGAGTTAGGAACATTGGTAAGATCCTTTAATACGATGACATATCAACTAGATACTGCTACTAAAAATTCTAAAAAAAATAGGAAAAGATTGGAGGATGCTAGAGCATTTTTAGATGCCACTCTAACAAATTTAGCAACAGCAATTGTGGTCATTGATAAAAAAAATAAAATAAAATTGTACAATAAATCCGCAGCAAATTTATTGGGTTTCAAGGCATCAAATATGGTTGATGAAAACTTAACAGATGCTATAAAAGATTTGAAAAAATTTGATGCTGTCATAAGGTTTATTGATGAAGCCCAAGAAAAAAATAACAAAACCCTATATAGTACAAAAGAAATTTCTATAGGCTTACAAAACGAAGAAAAAACCTTAATTCTAAAACTATCATCTTTGTTAGAAAGCTCCGGAAAATCATATATTCTAGTTTTAGAAGATATATCAACTATTGCAAAAGCACAGAGACAAATTGCATGGGGTGAAATAGCTAGAAGATTAGCACACGAGATTAAAAATCCGCTTACGCCAATTCAGCTATCAGCAGAAAGAGTTCAAAATAGGATAGTAAATAAATTAAACAAAACGGATAAAGATTTATTAAATAAATCAACCAGTATAATAATAAAGCAAGTGGATGCATTGAAGTTAATGGTCAATGAATTTGCAGAGTATGCTCGCTCACCAAAGATAGTGAGAAAAACAATAGATATTATTGAGCTTCTAGATGAAATTTCCTATCTGTATTCAGATCAACATTTTGAAATTAAAAAAAATTATCCAAAAAATAGAAGATCTATAAAAATAGATGAAAATAAATTTAGACAAGTCCTAATAAATATTTTTGATAATTCAAAAGCAGCTCTTAAAAATGTTAAAAACCCAAAAGTTTCTATAACATTAAAATTTGATAGAAATTTAATTAGACTTAAATTTGAAGATAATGGTATTGGTATACCAAAAGAAATTATTGATAAAATATATGAGCCTTATGTTACATCTAAGAAGGCAGGAACAGGTTTAGGTCTAGCAATTGTTTATAAAATAATTGAAGAACATTCTGGGATAATAGAAATTAAAAATACAAAACCAAGTGGCGTATGCATAATAATAACACTTCCAGTTGAGGATCATAAAATTGGATAAGCAAAAAACTAAAATTCTGGTTATTGATGATGAAAAGGATATCAGAGACTCTTTAAAAGATATTCTTACCGATGAGGGTTATAAAATTTTCCTTGCTGCCAATGCCTCAGAAGCAAAAGAAAAAAAATTATCAGAAAAAATAGACCTAATTTTGCTTGATATATGGATGCCAGATATAGATGGATTATCTTTACTTAAAGAGTGGGCAGGCAATAATGAAATTAACTGCCCTGTTATTATGATGTCTGGACATGGAACTATAGATACTGCTATAGAAGCAACAAAAATAGGGGCTACAGATTTCTTAGAAAAACCAATCTCTTTGCAAAAACTTCTTAAGACTATTTCAAGCTCTTTAAAAAACGCATCTATCATAAAAAAAATAGATAAAGTTTTTTTTGAAGAATGTAGGCTGAACTATATAAAAGATATTGAAATTGAGATTAATCAGCTGAAGTCTTCTGACTTAATCTCTATGGTTGGCGAAAAATCTAATCTTACAGATATTTTTATTTCAATTGTATTTAACACTAATTATTATTTAGTAAAAAAACCTTCAGATATAAATGAAAACTTATTAAATTTAATTGAGACTTCAGGGTTAAGATTTGTATTAATTGATAATTGCTTTGATGGAACAAAGAAATATGAAGATTATAAAAAAATATTTAATGAATTAATTTCAAAAAAAATCAAGATTCTAATTTTGGAAAAAGAAAAATCTTGTCTGGATACATTTTTTAAAAATGAAAAAAATATTCCTATATTTAAATTTCCAAAATTATCAGATGATAAAGATCTTATTCCTGATTTATCGAATGCATTACTTACATTTCATTTAAACAAAAATCCTAATATATTATTTAAAGTTTTAGATAGTTCGGCACTCAATTCATTAAGAAATTATCCTGAGATAGAAAAGATAGATCAACTAGATGAAATTATTATTTCATTAATAAAAAAATCAACCAACGAACTTATAAAAAAAGAAGATGTTGAAAGTCTTTTAAGTGAAAATAATAATGTTAAAAAAAATCTGAACACTGACATTAATTTTTTATATGAAAAGCCTCTCAAAGAATCAAGAGATTTGTTTGAAGCCATGTACCTAAATTTTCATCTTAGTCAGAATAAATCTATAACTGAATTATCAAAAAAAACAGGAATTGAAAGAACACATCTTTATCGAAAATTAAAGCAGTTAGGAATTAAGATCTAATTCCGTAACTATAGGTACATGATCGGATGGTCTTTCAAGAGAGCGTGTAGAATTGTCAATGTATGCTTTTTTTAAAAAAGGCAATAGCTTGTTTGATAGAAGTATATGGTCTATCCGCATTCCTAAGTTTCTTTTAAATGGAATTCTATAATCCCACCATGAAAATTGAATCTCATTTGGATTTATTTTTCTAAATGTATCAATAAATCCTGTTTCAAGAAATTTATTAAAGTAGGCACGTTCTTGGGGTGAGGTTAAAATTTTCTCACCCCATGATTTAGATTCATAACAATCTAACTTCGAAGGAGCTATATTAAAATCTCCAGTAATGATATTTGCAATATCAGAATTTTGTGTTTGTAGAAAATCCAGAAAGGACTTAAGCCAATTAATTTTATATTCAAATTTTTCTGAGTTGAGAGCTTGGCCGTTAGGTACATATGCAGAAAAGATTCTCTGATTAAAACCATTACTGTTTGTATATATACCGGATATTAATCTTTTTTGCTCATCATGAAATTTAGGTATATCTAACTGAACATCTGTCAGTTCTTTATTACTAATTATGGCGACTCCATTGTAAGTATTTTGTCCATTATGATATGAAAATAGCCCATTTTTTTTGAAGATATCATGAGGAAAGTTATCGTTGTTTTGCTTTGTTTCTTGCAAACAAAGTACATCGGGTCGATTTAAAATTATCCAGTCTAAGACTTGAGGGAGACGAACTTTTAAAGAATTAACATTCCATGAAGCTATCTTCATTAATTCGTAAGCCCATGATGAAAAAGTAAGGCATCAATTTTTGGCTTTCTACCCCTGAAGGCGATAAAAGAATCCATTGCAGACCTAGATCCACCTCGTGAAAGAATCTCCTTCCTAAATTTATTACCCGCAGTCTTCGATAAAATTCCTATATCTTCAAATAGACTATATGCATCTGCAGAAAGAACTTCAGCCCATTTATAACTGTAGTAGGCAGATGAATAACCACCTGAAAAAATATGACTAAAACTATGAGGAAATTTGTTCCATGTGGGTGTATTTATGACTGAAACTTCAGATCTTACATTTTTAAGAATTTTCATAAAATTTCTATTTTTGGGAGAGTATTCGCTGTGAAGTTTAATGTCAAACAATGCAAATTCAACTTGTCTTAATGTTTGCATGCCTGACTGGAAATTTTTTGATGCTAAAAGTTTATTAAAAAGTTTTTTAGGCATACAAGTTTTGGTAGCCTTATTGAATGACATATCTTTAATAACTGACCATTCCCAACAATAATTTTCCATAAATTGACTAGGGAGTTCAACCGCGTCCCACTCTACTCCTTTAATTCCAGAGATAGAATATTCAGTTACTTCTGTTAAGAGATGATGAAGTCCGTGACCAAATTCATGAAACAATGTAATGACCTCATCATGAGTTAAAAAGGCCTTTCCATTTAGTGGAGGTGTAAAATTACAAGTTAAGTATGCAACGGGTTCTTCTTCCTCATTTTTAAATTTAAACCTTGATATTGCCTCGTCCATCCAAGCTCCACCACGTTTATTTGGTCTAGCATATAAATCTAAATAAAACTTGCCCACTAGTTGCTTTTTATTATTATGTATCTCAAAAAATTTAACATCTTTATGCCAGGTTGAGGCATTTGTTTCATGAATATTCAAACCATAAATTTTTTTACATATATTAAAAAGACCATTTAAAACGTTATTGATCGGAAAGTATTGTTTAATTTCTTCATCGGTTATACTGAATTTTCTTTTTTTAAGTTTTTCTGACAAATATGGAATGTCCCAGGGTTCAACTTTAGAAAAACCAAATTCACTCGCTATTTCATGAATATCACTCATATCTCTTAATGCTGATTTTTTGGCTTTTCTTGTTAGTTTAGATAAAAAAGATGAAACTTCTTTTGATGACCTAGCCATTTTTGTTTTTAAAAGCATAGATGAGATATCAGAGAAGCCTAACAGTTTTGATAATTCATATTTGAACTTAAGAATATTATTTATATTTTTTGTATTATCAAATTTACTATTCATTAAAGCAGAAGCTTTTGTGGAGTATGCGTAGTAGATATCCTTCCTCAACTTTCTATCATCCGCATATTGAATAATTGGTAAATAGCTTGGAAAATCAATAGTAAATAACCAACCTTTAATTTTTTTAGCCTTGGCTTTTGAGAGAGCAGACTTAACTACATCATTAGGGATTCCTTTTAAGGAACTTTTGTTTGAAACAACTAACTTGAAATTATTAATTGAATCTAAAATATTTTCATCAAATGAAGATGATAGTTTTGATAAATGACTTTGTATTTTTTTAAATTTTAGCTTTTCTTTTTTTGGTAGTGCAACTCCAGATAGTTCAAAAGATATAATTTCATTTTTTACAAGTTTCTTTTGTGCCTCAGTTAGATTTAAATTATTTTTAAGTAATTTTTTATATTTGCTATACAAGATATGGCTTTGTCCAAGATCAGAAAAATACTCAGTGATCATAGCAAGTGCTTGGTTATATGCTTTTCTGTATGAGGCAGAGCTTCTCACAGAATTTATATGATTAATGTAGGACCAAACCCTTCCTAACTTTTCATTACATTTTTCCAATGGAATGATGAAGTTATTCCAATTCGGTAATTCTTTTATCGATTCTATTTTTAATATGCTCTTTCTATTATCAATAATGACTTTATTAATAGCTGGAATGACATGTTGAGATTTTATTACATTGAAATCTGGAAGCTTATCTCTTACTAAAAATGGGTTCATATGGATTGAAATTTAAATATTTAAATTGATAAGGCTAAATTAAGCAAAAAAAATTCCAATTAAATTAATTTTCAGCAGAAAAATTAGTTCTTTTAAAATTACTTTGAGAATTATGATCCTTCATTTTTTCGTTATGTTTTATTATTTGTTTATCGAGCTTATTTACTAATAAGTCGATCGATTGATACATATCAGGACTTGAACACTTGGCATGAAGATCAGTTTTAGGCAAATAAATATTCCCTTCAGCATTATGGGTAATATTATCAACACTTAGTATAATTTTAATTTCTAAAATACTGTGCGAATGTCCCTTTAATTTTCTTATTTTTTTTTCAATATGGTCTTTTAGACCTTCAGTAATCTCTAGTTGATGACCAGTAATATTTATTTGCATAAGTTTAATTTTATACTTTTCTTTGGTTGGATGGCAAAATTTTTAATTTTAAGCGATATTTTGCAATAGTCCTTCTAGAAATATTTATTCCAAGTTTATTTAGCGTATTGCAAATCTGAGCATCTGAATAAGGTTTATTTACATCTTCATTTTCAATAAGGGTTTTTATTTTATGAGTAATTGATTTTGATGAAATATCTTTATTATCTCCACTAATTGAATTGTTGAAAAAAAATTTAATTTCGTATATTCCATGTGGAGTAGAAATAAATTTATTTGAAGAGATTCTTGAAATTGTGGATTCATGAAGTTCAAGTTCATATGCAATATTTTTTAATGATAGTGGCTTAATATACGATTCACCTTTTTCTAAAAAATCAATTTGATTTTTCATAATTGCTTTGGTTACTCTTAAGATAGAAATTGACCTTTCACTTAAGTTTTTAATTAACCATTTAGCTTCCTGAAATTTTTCCTTTAATTCTTGATCATGCTCACCTTTTATTATATTTTGAGCATTATTAACTATTTTAAGTTGAATACTATTTTCCTCATTTAATGATGTAACCCAATCTCCCTTTTCCTTATGAATAAATACATCTGCATTTATAAATGATGTTTTGCTTATTTTTTGATAGATAAGCCCGGGTTTTGGGTTTAATTTTTTTATTAAAGCAATAACTTTTTCTAAATCCACATCATTGCATTTTAAATTCTTCATCAATTCTTCATAATTTTTGTTGCCAAGTAAATTTAAATAATTTTTGGTCAATATTTTCGCCAAGTTGCAAATATTATCTTGAGGCTCTATGAGTTCTAACTGGATTGTTAAGCATTCTGAGAGATCTCTTGCGCCAATCCCAGGGTGCGTTGAATTTTGAATAAGCTTCAATAATTTTTCTATTTCATTTACGTGAGGTTTTTTTTCTAATGATATGGAGCTTATTATTTCATCAATTGAACTTATTAAATATCCATTTTCATCAATTGAATCAATAAGATAAGATAATATTAATTGATCTTCAGGGCTAAAATTAAAAATAGAGATATTTTCAATTAAATATTCCTTTAAAGTTTGATTTTTTATTTCGGAGTTGAAAACATCATAATAATCTTCATTTGATGAATTAGTGTATGGTAATTTTTTTTGAGATAGTAATGATTCATCTTTTGCAGCGAGAAAAACATTATCTGATAGGTAATCCTCAATTAAATCATTTAATTCAGATTGGGAGGCATTTAGAAATTTAATTGATTGCTGAAGAAGCGGCGTTAATTTTATGGATTGCGATAATCTAAAATTTAAACCTAATTTCATTTAAAGAGTAAAGTTTTCGCCTAAATAGATGTCTTTTACATTTTGATTTTGAGCAATCACTCTTGGAGATCCTTTAGCAAAAATTTCTCCCTGATTGACAATATAAGCTTTATCACAGATACCTAAGGTTTCCCTTACACTGTGGTCAGTAATTAGAATGCCAATTCCATTAGAAGCAAGTTGTTTTATAATTTTTTGAATATCAATTACAGCTATAGGATCAATACCTGCAAAGGGTTCATCAAGAAGTATGAATTTTGGATTATTTGCTAGACATCTTGCAATTTCAACCCTTCTTCTTTCACCTCCAGAGAGGCTAATTGCTGGGCTTTTTTTAATATGTTGAATATTTAATTCTTGCAATAGGCGCTCAAGCTCAACTTGGATTTGTTTTTTATTTAAGTTTTTTAGCTCTAATATGCTTAAAATATTTTCGCTCACATCCATTTTTCGAAAAATTGAAGGCTCCTGAGGTAAGTATGAAATTCCTTGTTTTGCTCGCATGTGAATAGGTGTTTTAGTCAGATTTTTTTTATCTAATAAAATATTGCCGTGATCTGCAGCTATTAAACCAACTATCATATAAAAAGTAGTCGTTTTGCCTGCTCCATTGGGTCCAAGAAGACCAACGATTTGCCCACTTGTAATTTCAAGAGAAACATTTTTCACAACAACATTTTTTTTATAGCTTTTTCTTAAGTTTTGTATTGTTAAGGTAGTCATTATTTTTTTGGTTTAATAATTGCTTTTGTTCGACCTTTTTTCTTAGAGGTCTCATCATTATCCTTTCTAGATAATGCCTGGGCAAATTCACTTGTAGCGTCATACATTATGTAATCACCCCATACCTCATCATCTCCTCTTTTAACAAAAGCCTCTTCATATAAATGAATTTTATCCATGTGGCCGTCATACTCAATTCGGAGTGCTTTACCTTCAATGTACTCATCCGAATCTTTCATTTTTTGCTTGAAAGTTGTTGGGTTACCGATAGATGTACTATGTTGAAAGCCTTGCCTATCCTCCCTAATAATCAATCTGTCTGCGTTGATAATTAGAGAGCCTTGAGTTAGAACAACGTCGCCTTCATAAGTGCTAGTATTTTTTGTTTCTTCGACCATCATCGTATCAGCTTCAATTTCTATAGGTTGATCACTGTCTGCTTCCTCTGAAAAAGCAAGCTCAGGGATTAAAATTACTAGCAAGAAAGTAAAAAAGATATTTTTATTTAATGTATTCAATATTTGAATCTTTTATCGCCCTTTGGTTTTTCATAACGAACTTTTACATTGCTTAAAAGTTTTAAAACACCATCTTTATTATCATACTTCATTCCAACACCGTCTATTTCAATATTTGGTTCCTGAATCATCTTTACTGCCTTTTGGCTTGTAACAACATCTAATTTTGAGTAGATATTTAGTTCATTAGTATAAAGCTTCAAAACCTTTTTTGTTTTTGTTGGAAGTCTAACAAGAATGGCATTCTCTTTAAGAACAATCTCCTCGCCTTTGTCACTTACCTCGCCAATATCACTATATATAGTCGAATGTTTTTTTTTATTTTTATATTTTGTATAAAAAGGCTTGGTTAACGTAGTTTTATTTTGTTCTTCAAAATGTTTCATATATTTAGCTTTGAGGGAAGATTGTAAATTACCATCTTTATCAGTTTTTGTGGAGTCAAAGTTTTTTAGAAAAAATGATGGCCCACTATTTTTACTAATAGTAAAGTTTTTATATTCATTGATAACTTCCTCTTTAAGCCAAAATGAGGCTAACGCAACAATAGCTATAAAAATTAAAGCAAATGAAGTTGATAGAAAGTTCATAAAATTCTTGCTTTGAAGAGGCTTTGAAGAGTAAGTGAACCTACTAAAGAGTTATTTTTCTCAATAATTAAAAAGGATGTAATTTTTTGTTTTTCCATGATCTTAAGAGCTTCTATTGCCATTTGTGACTTACTTAATGTAACGGGATTTTTTTTCATTACCTCAGACATAGGTGTTTCAAGTGATATGTGATTTAAAAGTGATCTTCTTAAGTCTCCATCAGTAAATATACCTTTTGGTATGTTTTGGCTATCTATAATTGCTGTAAAACCCAGTTTCTTTTTTGTAATTTCTTCTATTGCATCTTTAACAGTTGCTTCTAATCTTACTTTTGGAGTAGATTCATAGTCAATCATAATTTCATTAATATGGACTATTTTACCAAGAGAGCCACCTGGGTGTGATCTTGCAAAGTCCTCTGTGCCAAAATTTCTTTCATCAAGCACACAAACAGCTAGTGCGTCTCCTAATGCCAACATGAGCGATGAACTTGCAGTTGGAGCAAGATTAAGAGGACATGCTTCTTTTGTTACTGAAGAATCAATATGAATATTACTTTCAGCAGATAAGTTAGAGTTTTTATTTCCTGTGATACTTATAATTTTTGCACCTATTCTTTTGATATGAGGGAGCAATATCATTAATTCATCACTTTCGCCTGAATTGGAAAGAAAAATTACGATATCTCTTTCTGTAATCATACCCAGATCACCATGACTTGCTTCACCTGGATGCATAAAGAAAGATGGGGTTCCTGTGCTTGAAAATGTAGACGCTATTTTGCCTGCAATATGACCCGACTTTCCGATCCCACTTAGTATGACTCTGCCTTTACATTGAAGAATATAGTCGACAGCTTGAGAAAATTCATTTGATAATCTACTTGCAGCTATCGTAATTTCATTTGCCTCAATTTTTAAAACATCTTGGGCTAGTTTGATTCTTTTGGATGACATATTTTCATATAAATTATATTTATAATTCCATAAGTATAGTGTGGTTTGATAGTAGAATAAAGGATATAAAAAAGGTTTTAATAGTTTATGTTTGAATCCCTTCAGTTAATAATTTTATTGCTTGTCAGCTCTGTTTGTTTAGTAGCTCTTTTTAAATATTTATCACTGCCCCCTATGATTGCATATTTTGTGGTGGGCCTAGTTCTTGGCCCTAACGCTTTGGCAATTCTTCCAGACTCTGAATCAAGTCGACATTTTGTAGAATTTGGAATTGTTTTTTTAATGTTTACGATTGGTTTGGAATTTAGTCTACCTAAGCTAAATTCAATGAGAAAAATATTGTTTGGGTTAGGTGGCTCACAAGTATTAATCACGCTAATAGCCGTAATAATAATTGGTCTCTTTTTTGGTTTGCAATTACCCTCAGCTTTCATTATCGGTGCAGCACTAACAATGTCATCTACGGCAATCGTCTCAAAGATTTTAATTGAAAGATCTGACTTAAACAGTCGTCATGGGCGTTTGTCTATTGGCATTCTATTATTTCAAGATATCGCAGTAATATTTATCTTAATTTTAATTCCTGTTTTTAATAATTTAGATGCCGATTTATTTAAACTCATATCATTTGCATTATTAAAAATTATTTTCTTGTTATTTATTGTGTTTAAAGCTGGAAAACCTGTCATGAACTTTTGGTTTGATATTGTTGCAAAAAATAAATCAAGAGAACTATTTGTTTTAAATGTCTTGATGATTACACTTATTTTTTCATATTTCACTAAACTAGCAGGGTTATCTTATGCGCTTGGAGCCTTTCTTGCTGGCATGATTATTTCTGAAACTCGATACAGACACCAAGTTGAGTCAGATATAACTTCATTTAGAAATATTTTATTAGGCTTATTTTTTATAAGTGTGGGAATGATGCTTAATATAGATATTTTTAAAAGTAACTTCGCACTTATTATTTTTCTTTTCTTTACTTTTACAATTTTTAAAATCATTCTAATAACAGCTTTAACAATGATTTTTAAATATGAGTTGGGAGTTGGAATTAGGACTGGAATTATTTTGTCTCAAGCGGGTGAATTTGGTTTTGTTATTCTCGCCCTGGGACAAAAAAATGGAATAATATCTGGTGATATATTTCAAATAATTTTATCTGTTTGTTTGTTGTCCATGTTAATCGCACCAATACTAATTCCACTGAATGGTCGAATTGCAAGATGGATCGCTAAAGGATACTCAAAAAAATCAGAAACACTTGTTAAACAAATTGAAGGAGTGGGCCATGAGTATTCAGATCATGTGATCTTGTGCGGCTATGGAAGAAGTGGACAGTACCTTGGGAGGTTTTTAAAAGAAGAAAATATAGATTTTATAGCCATTGATATGGATTTAAACAGAGTAAGTGATGCATCTATTGCAGGCGAAAACGTAATGTATGGAGATGCGAGTAGAAGAATTGTTCTTAAGGCAGCGGGAATAGAGAGAGCAAAAGCAATTATTGTTGCATATACAGATGATAGGTCTACAGAAAAAGTGCTTAACGTAATAAGAGAATCCTATCCCATCTTACCTGTAATTGTTCGTACGAAAGACGAGTCTTCTGTAGAAAAATTACAAAATGCTGGGGCGACAGATGTAGTGCCAGAAGTTCAAGAAGGAAGTTTAATGTTAGCTTCACATGCTCTCGTATTACTCGGTATACCCCTAAGCAATGTTATAAAAAAAATTAGAATTTTTAGAAGTGATAGATACAAAATGTTTCGGGGCTACTTTGCTGGGGCAACAGACGTTGACTCAGAAAGTGTTAATCAAGATTTACTTCAACTTCACTCAATTGAAATAAAAGAATATTTTTTTGCTAATAACAAAACAATTTCTGAATTGATAATAAAGAGTTTTGATATAGAACTTCAATATATAAGAAGGCCTAATATGCTAGAAAATATTGAGCCAAGACCAGACATTCTGATATCTTCAGATGATATTTTAGTTATTGTAGGTACCCAAATAAATTTAAATTTGTTTGAAAAATATGTAATCAATGGAGACTAATTGATGGCCTTAAGAGCCGTTATTATTGGTGGAGGTATTGTTGGTTGTTTAACTGCAATTAAACTTATAGAAAATGGATATGATGTAACTATGATTGATAGATCAGTGATAGGGGAGGAATCATCAGCTGCCGGAGCAGGAATAATATTTCCACTAATGCCATGGAACTATAAATCAAGAGTGTACGAGTTATGCCTTGATGCTTTAAGTTTTTATAAAAATTTCTCAAAAAAACTTGTCAAATATGGATTTGAAGATCCAGAATTTATTGAATCAGGAATGATCTGCATTGAACCGGAGGATAAAAGAGAAATTTTGCAATGGGCTAAAAAAAATAATTTTAGAATAAATGAATATTTATTTCATAATAGACCTGCATACGAACTCCTTAAGGTAGCTCAAATTAATCCAAAAAAATTAATGATATCCATAAAGCAATACCTTTTAGAGCTTGGCGTTAATTTAATTGAGAATGTACGTATGTCTAAAATTGAAAATAAATCAAATTATTTGAAGGAATGGCCAACAGAAAGTAATGGATTTATAAAGGGCGATCTTTTTGTAACAACCTTAGGAGCTTGGAGCTCAGAAATTAATGATGATCTTAGAAATAGAATCTACCCAATAAGAGGTCAAGTTATTATCTATCCAAAATCTGAAATTAAACTTGATAAAATTTTATATAAAGATGATTTTTATTTATTACAAAGAAAATGTGGATCAATTTTAGCAGGAAGCACAGTTGAAAATGTAGGTTTTGATAAAACTACTACGTTAGAAGCAGTAAAAGAACTTAATGAGAAGGCAGTTGACCTAATTCCAGAATTAGGTGCACTTGATCCATGTAATCAATGGGCAGGTTTAAGGCCGGGAGCAAAAGAAAATATTCCATTCATAAAGCAAGACAACTTTTATAAAAATGTTTACATAAATTCCGGACATTACAGATATGGACTGACTATGGCACCAAAATCTGCTGATGAATTATTGCAATTAATTGAAAACAATTAAATTGAAAAAAATAAAGATAATTTGGCGTTTCAGTGATGGTAAGTTAGGCCATGACAAACAGTCTATTGCGCTTATAAAAAACATAAAAAATTGTACTAAGTGCAGAGTGTTTGATATAAATGTAAAAAGCTTTAAAGATGCTTTCTTAGGAATATTTTTTAAAAAATATAAAATTGCGACAGGTATTCCTAAACCTGATATTGCAATAGGGGCAGGACATAAAACACATTTTCATTTGTTGGCCACAAAAAGATGTTTTAAAGCAAAAATTATAGTCATCATGAAACCTAGTCTTCCGACAAAATTATTCGATTTATGCGTAATTCCGAAACATGATGAGTTTAAAGATAGCTCAAATATTATTACCACTCATACCCCTATGGTAAGTATAAATTCGAAAATAAAAAAAAAGGAAAATATAGGATTATTTTTGATAGGTGGTCCCTCAAAACACTATTATTGGAATACAAAATTAGTTTTAGATCAAGTAAAGGAAATATCAAAAAAATTTAAATGCAGTAAGTTTTTTTTGACAACTTCAAGAAGGACGCCGATAAATTTTATTAATGATCTAGATAATTTAAAACTTAAAAATATTAAGGGATATGAATACACAAAAATAGAGAGTAATTGGCTGGATAAGCATATCGGTAAGGTTAAAAATATCTGGGTCACAAATGATTCATACTCGATGATTATTGAAGCTATTGCTTCAGGAGCCAACACAGACATTATTGACCTGAAAATTAAAAAAAATACAAAATTATCTGGTGAAATAAGCATGATTAAGCAAAACATAAGAAAAAAAATACCTATTCAAAACGAAGCCAAAAGGGTGGCTAAATTCATTCAAAAAAAATGGTTATAAATAAAAAATTTTCTGTTTTACAGGCGCTTCCAGATTTAAATTCTGGGGGTGTTGAGCGAGGGACTCTGGAAGTGAATAAATATCTAGCAAGCAAGGGATATCGTTCAATAATCGTTTCTAACGGTGGACGTATGGTAGGACAAGTTTTAAAAGATAAAGGAGAGCACCATAAGTTAGCAATAGGAAAAAAAAATATTTTGACAATATTCACTATTTTTAAATTAATCAAATTAATCAAAAAAAATAAGATTGATATTGTTCATGCAAGGTCTAGGTTACCGGCTTGGGTCTGTTATTTTGCAATTAGATTCATAAAAAAAGGTCATAGGCCAATCTTTATTACAACAGTTCACGGACCCTACTCAGTAAATTTTTATAGCAGCATCATGACGAAAGGAGACAAAGTAATTGTTGTATCGAAAATGATCCAAGATTATGTTTTAAAAAATTATAAAATAGATAGGAAGAAGATTTTTTTAAACTATAGGGGAGTGTCTAATAAAGATTTTCCGTTCAATTTTAAAGCACCAAAAAATTGGTTAAAAGCATGGTATCAAAAATATCCTCAAACCAAGAATCAAATAATTTTAACCTTGCCAGCGAGAATATCACGCTGGAAAGGACAAGAAGACTTTATTGAATTGATTGAAAAACTCACTCATAAATATCCAAATGTTCATGGTTTAATCGTAGGAGAAGTAAAGAAAAAAGACAAATTTAAGAAGGAATTGGAAAAGAAAATTAGTAAACTAAAGCTTAATAAAAATATTACATTTGTAGGTCACCGAAGTGATATAAGAGAAGTTATGTCTATTTCAAAAATAGTTTTTTCATTATCTATAGAACCTGAAGCTTTTGGAAGAGTTTCGCTAGAGAGTTTATCAATAGGAATACCCGTAATTGGATACGCTCATGGAGGAGTAAAGGAGCAACTAAATAAGTTATTGCCGAAAGGATTAATTGATGTTGGTAAAGTTGATGATGCAAAAAAATTATCTATGAAATGGATAAGATCTACGCCTGATGTAAAACAGAATGACTTTTTTACTCTAGAAAAAATGTTAAACAATACTTTCAATATATATAAAGAATCAATCGAGAAAAAAAGGATCACATGATATGAATAAGATTAATCCAAATTTTTTGATAAATTACAAAAGTAGATTAAAACCTCATTTAAGGAAAATTTTTAGAAAAAAACCTTATTTATCACTAGACAATTTGAAAGGAGATAGCAATCAACTGATTGCAGGACCATTCCTAGGAGAATTTGGATGGGAATTAATGCAATGGCAGGGTTATCTAAGGCAGATGTCTAAATTTTATAAACATGTTATTGTTTACGGCAGGAGCACATCGGCATATTTATATAAAGATTTTGCCTCTGAATTTAGAGCAATGGATGTTTCTTCTTGGGATACTGATGCTTATTTGTTACGTGATTTTGATTATTTAAAATGGGCAAACCAGTTTAAAGGTCAAGATATATTGATTGCAGATAATAGATGTAAAGAGCTTTCAAGCATAATGCATCAAGACTTTATTTCTTATGGAGCAAAGAAAAAAGCAAATGAATATGATTTAATAATTCATGCGAGAGATATTCCATTTCTTAAGGGGAATAAAAAAAAATCATTACGTAACTGGTCAATAAATGAATGGGATCAACTATGTAGCGCATTGCCTCAGTTAAAAATTGCATCAGTGGGAATACAAGAGCTTTCATATGCACCCAAAGGCACAGATGATTTAAGAGGTATAAGTACAGAACAACTTTGTTCAATTTTAGCCAGTTCAAAATGTTGTGTAGGACCCTCATCTGGATTAATGCATTTAGCAAGTTTATGTAAAACGCCCCATTTAGTTTGGACTTCAAACAATAATGGGTCCAAAAGATTTGGCGGTGTTGCTTATCGATATTTAAGAAGCTGGAACCCACTAGCGACAAGAGTTAAATTAATTAATGAAGAGGGAGATCAGCCTTCATTTGAGTATGTAAGACAAGAAATATTAGATTTTCTAAAATGAATTTATGCTTGATGTGGAGTTAAAAAAATAAAATATTTAAATTTATGAAAAATAAAGAAAATATTCTAATTATAAAACATGGGGCATTAGGTGATCTTATTCAGGCTGATGGAATTTTTAAATCAATTAGAGCAAATCATAAAAATACAAAAATTTTTCTTTTAACTACGAATAGTTTTTTTAGCTTAATGGAAACTTGTCCACACATTGATGATGTATTGATTGATAACAGACCCTCTATTTTAAATATCATTTCTTACATAAATCTATATAAAAAAATAATCAAATATAATTTCAAAGTTATTTATGATTTACAGAATTCTCAAAGAACTTATATTTATCGTAAATACTTATTTAACAATACAAAGTGGATATCTACAAATAGAAAAGATCATCCAATATCCGGTTTACGTGGATTGGAAGATATGATGAAAGAGAATTTAATTGGTAGTAAAATTTTTAAACCAGATCTAAGTTGGTTATCAGGAGATATCGAAAAACTATTAAAAAAAAATGAAATCCAATCAAAATATGTTGTATTGCTCCCTGGCTCATCAAAAAGCAATCCTTTAAAAAGATGGCCTTATTTCAGTAAATTAGCGAAATTGCTTGTCTTAAAAGGTCAAGAAGTAGTCACTATTTTGGGACCAGATGAATTAGAGATTAGAAATTTAATGGTGGGGCATATTCTAAAAAATTTAGATTGGCACGAATTGGCAGGCATTATTGAAGGGTCGTGTTTTATCGTTGGAAATGATTCAGGACCATCACATATCGCTTCATGTTTGAATAAAAAAGGCTTTGCATTATTTGGACCGTCAACTTCTGCAAAAAGATCTGAATTAAAAAGAGGTAATTTTGAAATTTTAGAAGTTAAAGACTTAAAGCTATTGTCTGCTGATGAAGTTTTAAAAAAAATAATGAAAGTTTTAAATTAAAAAAAATTATTTTTTTGATTCAAAGTGTTTATTCACTGCTAACATAACTCCAATTAATAACCAGATAATTGCTCCATATTTATTTGAAAAGAAACTGGTGCTGGAGGCAATCGGAAGAAAACAAGTAAAAATGATATTAAAGATAAGCGCAAAAGGGAGCCATAAGCTGTTTTTAAAATATTTTTTAAGTGATGATGTTGCTAAGTAAAATACCATTAAATAAAATATTATAAAACCAAATATACCTGTTTCAGAAAGTAATTGTAATGATATGTTATGGGGGTGAAAGCAAACTCCTGATCCTATGGCTGTTAAATAAGATGTTCCATATATGCCAAGATTTTCACAAGCCTCTCTGTACTTATGAAGTCCAACACCAAAAATAGGAGACTGCATCCAAACGTCATAAGCACTTTGCCATACAAGACCATAGTCGGATGATTTCCAATTTATAATTTTATCAATCGTTGAAAAAAATGCTCTTTGTGTTGTTTCAGGAAAGATGAGGGCAAAAATAGAAATTGCAGAAATTGAAAGTAGGAGTAAAAAAGAGATTTTTTTTAGTGAAAATATTTTTTCTGAGATTAGTCCAACGAAAAAAATTAAAATACTTGAAAGTATCAATAAAAGAGCCATTCTTTCACCAGTTATAAAAACTGTGAGAAATACTATGGTAGAAATTACAAAAAAAGAATAGATTAAATAATTTTGATGAATTTGTAATTTATATTTGTCATATAAAATTAATAATAATGGAGGTAATAATGCGAGTTTAGCTAACCAAGCACCAACATGAGGATTATCTTTAAAAGGACCTGTGAGTCTATTTTCTGAATATTTTTCAAAGCCAAAAAGGTCCTGTTCAAAAAAGAATTGCCACCAAGTATCAAAAATTATAAACAATAATAATAAAGTAAGTGAGATAAGAAATTTTTTTAGTGATTTTAAATCACTTAAAATCCAATAAGCTAGTGCCATTGAAAAAATAGGCCATCGCATAAAGAATAATGAATATGCAAACGTTTCTTTTGCATCAATGCTCATTGCTGAATTAAGTGTAATTCCATATGCAGAAAAAAATAATGCAAAGAGAAACCATTTTTCTTTCAACCATCCCCATCCTATTTTTTTAAAAGAATAGTAAAGAAATAAAATGCTTATTAAAACAATAGTGATATCTGCAATAGACCTTGAAAATATTAAAAGTAAGGGGAGGAGATATGGAAAATAATTTTTCAGTTTAGCTAACATGATTCAAGTTCTTTTATAATTTTTTTAATTGGTTTTTGCCAATCACCTAAAGTTTTTTGTCTGAAGATTTTTATGGTTGGATACCACGCTGAATCCTCTCTCTCCCCCATCCATAAAAAACTTGATTTATCTGGAAGCAATAAGAAAGTTTTCTTCCCTAAAGCGCCTGCTAGATGTGAAATTACTGTATCAACAGATATTATGATGTCAAATTTATTAATTAGCTTTGCTGTATAGAAAAAATCTTCAAGTGAGTGATGATGATCAATGACGTTAAATTTTTTTAATATTGCTAAATTCTCTTGAGAAACTTCTTTTTGCAGTGAGTGAAATTGAAAAGGAAGAGAAAAAAGTTCGGACATATCAGTAATCGACATACTTCTATTGTGATCATTTTTATGTAAGGGATTTCCAGCCCAACATATTCCAATATTTAGTTTACTATTTTTAGACTTATCTTCCTGCTTATCTTTTTTTATATCATTTAAAAAAAGATAAGGGCATTTATTTGGAATATTTGAAATTTCTGTTTTGAAGGCATGCGGTAGGCTCATAATTGGACAATAGAAATCAAATTTAGGTATTTGATTATTTGAATTTAATACTTCAAGTTCTTCATCTTGTGCGCTAATTAACTTATAGAAAGGTTTGGTTACTTCTATTATTATCTTCTTGGGGCGCATTTTTTTTAATAAAGCTATATATCTATAACATTGAATAAAATCTCCATGGCCTTGTTCAGGGTATATAAAGATAGTCTTATTTTTTAAACTTTCATTACCAAGCCATAATTTTTTATCGTATGTACGACCCCATTTTTTTGCAAAACTTTGCCATCTATATTCATATAACTTCCATCCATCTGCATAATTACCCATGAATAAATTGATTAATGATTTGTTCAAGTAAGCATCTGGGTAATCAGGCGTAATAGATATACATTTGTCGAAATCTTTTATAGCAAAATCAAACTTTTTTAAAGCTTGATAAGAAAGCCCTCGATTGCTAAAAAAGTATCCTATAGTTGGAGATAGTTTGATAGCTTTATTAAAACTTTCTATTGATTCTTTAAAAGCATTAATTTTATACTCAGCTAAACCAGCATTGTTATAAAAAATGGCAATAGTTTTATCAATACTTATACATTTTTTAAAATATATTAAAGCATTATTTGCATCCTCAAGTTCTAAGAGATTTACCCCTATTCCATTAAGAATCACTTTATCTTCTGGAGCAAGCTTGATTGCTTTTTTAAAACAATCAAGGGCTGCTTTATGATTATTTAAATTTGTTAATAGCTCCCCCTTTTTTTTATAAGCATCTAAATAATTTGGAGCTTTTGTTATAGTGATTTCTAAAAAATTAATAGCTTTCGAATAATTTTTTTGGTGCATATATGAATTGCCCAGATTAAAACTGATCATGGGCTGATTTGAATTAATCTTAAGTGATTTTTCAAGATATTCACAACCATTTTTATCTTTACCAAGCTGAAGATTTAAGGTACCAAGACTATTTAATAAATCAGGACTATTTGGATACTTTTTTATTAAATGTTCAAATCCTTTCTGAGCGTCATTGAGTTTTCCAGATTGATGAAATCGTACACTCTCTTGAAATACTTCATCATCATTTTTTACTTTATTTATTGCCATTTACCTACTAATCACTTTGACCAATTCCCAGATTTACCGCCCGATTTTTTTAGCAATATTATTTTAGAAATTATTAAGTTTTTACTAAAAGATTTACACATATCATAGATAGTTAGAAGAGCAACAGAAACGGCTGTCAGCGCTTCCATCTCAACTCCTGTTTTGCCTCGACATTTAACTAAAGTTTTGCAGTTGATAGCATTATTTTTTTTATCAATAAAAAAATCAATTTCAATTTTTGTGAGGTTTAAATTATGAGCTAATGGAATCAATTCTGATGTTTTTTTAGCTGCTTGAATACCAGCGATTTTGGATGTAGATAGAACATCACCTTTCTTATTTTTATTTTCAAGAATAGCACTGATTATCTCTTTATTGAGCGTTATAGTGCCTTCTGCAAGTGCCTCACGTAAAGTATCATTTTTTTTTGAAACATCTACCATGCTGGCATTACCATTTGCATCTATATGAGTGAACATCTTATTTTCTTTTTCTATATAAAAAATATTTACAATGATAATATCAATGTATGAAAAAAATTCTACTAATTTTTATTTTCTTTTGTTGTTTTGCACTAGCTAACAATCTGCCTGAATTGGGTGATTATAGCTCTTCAAAAATAAGTGAAAATGATGAAATGTTTATTGGAAGGCAAATTTTATTTCAAGTAAATCAGAGTGATAGCATTGTTCGGGATATTGAAATAAATGATTATTTGGATTTATTGGGAAGAAGGTTAATAAGCGCAAGCACAGACCCAACAAAGAGAATTGAATTTTTTATTGTAAATGATTCATCAATTAACGCTTTTGCTATGCTTGGAGGGGTAATTGGTGTTCACACAGGCCTTTTTCTTGCTGCAAATTCGGAATCAGAATTAGCTAGTGTCCTGAGTCATGAGATAGCTCATATTAATCAAAAGCATATATCTAGATTTTTAGCACAACAAGAAAGAGCATCTTATCAATCAACTTTTGTTATGGCTATAGCTCTTTTGTTAGCGAGATCCAACCCACAGTTAGCAAGTACTACAATGGCAGGAGCATCTGCGGGATCGGTTCAAGGAGCACTTGATTTTACAAGAGAAAATGAGAAAGAAGCAGATCGAGTTGGAATTCAAACTTTAAATAAAGCTGGTTTTGATGTGAGAGGCGCTCGAGATTTTTTTGAAACTCTTAACAAAGCTAATCAGTTTTCAGGGGGAGCTGCTCCAGCTTTTTTGCAAACCCATCCAATAACCAGTAGCAGGATAAATGATATAGAAAGTCGTTTAAAAGACTTTCCTTATAAACAAAGGGTAGATAGTCAAACTTTTTATTATGTCAAGGGCAAGCTAAAGGCACTGTTAGGTGATAAAAGCGACACAAAAAATATTTTAGAAGAAAATATTAAAAATAAGATATACATTAATGAGGGAGGAGAAAGATTTGCTTTAGCATATGTCTATTTAATGGATAACGAATTTAAAAAATCCCAAGAACAAATACAATGGTTATTTGATAATGAACAATCAAATCCGATGCTAATTCAGCTTTACATTAATTATTTGATAAAAATAAATAAATTATCTGAAGCAAAAAAACTTTATGAAGAGAATTTAAATTATTTTCCATCAAATCGATCTTTTATTTATGGCCTCGCTGATATGTATATAAAAACTGAAGAATCTGAAAAAGCAATTAAGCTTTTGAAGAAAAATTCACGTAGATTTTCTAATGACCCTAATCTTTATAAGTTATTTGCAAAAAGTTATGCAAATCAAGGAAAGAAATTACTAGAATATGAGAATCTAGCAGAGGCAGCTTATTATAATTTTAATCTACAAGAAGCAATTATTAGAATGGATTTAGCAATCAAGGCAAATGATGGAGATTTTTATCAAAAATCAAGAGTTGAGGCAAGATTAAAACAATTTCAAAGAGAACGTCAAATTTACTCAGCTAAAGATTAATAAGTTTTACTTATCATGTTCATTTTAAATTAAAATTATACTTAGTTAAACAGTTTAACTATAATTTTCATCTTTAACTTTAATAGGAAACTTACTATGACTTCATTAATTAATACAGAAATAAAACCATTCAAAGCCACAGCTTTTCATAGTGAAAAAGGTGGTATTGAATTAACTGAGGCAGATCTTAAGGGAAAATGGTCCGCAGTTGTTTTTTATCCGGCTGACTTTACATTTGTTTGCCCTACAGAACTAGGAGATCTTGCAGACCATTATGATGAATTACAGAAAATGGGCGTTGAAGTATATGCTGTATCTACTGATACACATTTTACCCATAAGGCCTGGCATGATACATCTGAAACTATAAAGAAAATAAAATTTCCCATGATTGGAGATCCAACAGGAGCTATTTCAAGAAATTTTGATGTGATGATTGAAGAGGAAGGTCTTGCTCTGAGAGGAACATTTATAATAAACCCTGAGGGAATTATTAAAACAGCTGAAGTGAATGATTTAGGCATTGGTCGTTCAGCTGCAGATCTTGTAAGAAAAGTTCAAGCAGCACAGCATATAGCCGCAAATCCAAATCAAGCATGCCCTGCTTCATGGAAGCCAGGAGAGGAAGCATTAACACCATCATTAGATTTAGTAGGCAAAATTTAAGATTTTTATTCATTGATTTTTAGTTGGGCTTTTTTTAATGGCCCAACTAAAAAATTTTCAAGGATTTTTATGGCTCTAACACCTGAAATCAAGGCGCAGTTAAATCAATATTTAGTAAATCTAAAATCTAACGTTGTAATTGAAGCATTTGTAGATGAAAGTGAATCATCAACAAATATGAGTGAGCTCTTGATTGAATTAACAGAAATGTCTGAAAAAATAGTATTAAATGTTCACAAAGATAAGAACGAAAGAACACCATCATTTAAGATAAATAGACCTAATGAATCAACTGGCATCCAGTTTGCTGGTATTCCACTGGGTCATGAATTTTCTTCATTGGTTTTGGCCTTATTACAAGTTGGCGATCACCCTTTAAAAATTTCAGATAATCTAATTGAACAAATAAAAAAAATTAAAGGTAATTTTGTTTTTGAAACCTTCATTTCATTAAGTTGCCATAACTGTCCAGATGTTGTTCAGGCACTAAACATTTTGTCATTGTTAAATCCAAGAATAAGTCATTGCATGATTGATGGCGCATTATTTCAAGATGAGGTAAAAAGAAAACAAATAATGTCAGTCCCAACAGTATTTTTAAATGGAGAAGAATTTTCTCAGGGAAGAGTAGAATTAGAGGAAATTATAAATAAAATTGATTCAAAATCTGTTGATATACAGGCAGACCAAATATCACAAAAAGAATTATTCGATATTCTCATAATTGGTGGTGGCCCTGCAGGTGCATCTGCAGCAGTATATTCAGCTCGTAAAGGTATCAGAACAGGAATTATTGCCGAGCGTTTTGGTGGGCAGGTAATGGATACACTCGGAATTGAAAATTTTATCTCCGTACAAAAAACAGAAGGGCCAAAATTAGTTAGAGCTCTTGAAGAGCACGTGAAAGAATATGATGTTGATGTGATTAATCTTCAGAAAGCAAAAAAAATTAAAAAAATCAATAATTTATTATTTGAAATTCATCTTGAGAGCGGTGGCATTCTGAAATCAAAATCAGTGATTATCGCAACTGGTGCAAGTTGGAAAGAATTAGGCGTTCCGGGTGAGAAAGAATTTAAAGGTAGAGGGGTAGCATACTGTCCTCACTGTGATGGCCCATTATTTAAAGGAAAAGATGTAGCCGTGGTTGGAGGCGGTAACTCAGGTATTGAAGCAGCAATAGATTTAGCAGGCATTGTAAAACATGTAACCATCTTAGAGTATTCTTCTGAGCTAAATGGAGATCAAATATTAATAGATAGATTAAACAGCTTAGATAATATAAAGATTGTATTAAATGCTGAAACCCAAAAAATTGATGGTGAAGGTAAAGTGAATTACTTAACCTATAGGGATAGAAAATCAGATAAAGAAGAAAGATTAGATATCGAGGCTGTCTTTATTCAAATTGGTTTAATTTCAAATAGTGAATGGCTAAAAGACGATATAAAATTAAGTCAATACGGTGAAATAGAAATTAATGACCACGGAGAAACTTCAATGCCGGGTGTTTTTGCTGCAGGTGACGTCACAACTATCCCCTATAAGCAGATTATAATAGCGATGGGTGAGGGATCAAAAGCAGCCCTGGGTGCATTTGATTACCTTATTAGACATTAATTAAAAAAATCTTATTTATTAAGAAGTTTTTTTAGCAGCTGAATGGTAATGGGTTTTTTTGTTTTTAAGGACCAATGATCCAGAGCATCAAGCGTTGAAATTAAATAATGTAAATCCCTTTTTAAATTTCTCATACAATATTCAATGACTTTAGTATCAAACAACATTCCTTTGCGCTTTGCATGACTTAATAAAGCTAATTTTTTTTCATCATCTGTTAATGCTTTGATTTGATAAACCAAACCCCAGCTGAGCCTGCTTGCTAAATCTTCTCGTAATCCCATATTTTTTGGTGAATTGCCACCAGTTACAAAAAGTTTATTATTAGTTTCTTTGCATTCATTAAATAAATTAAATGCATTAATTTGTTCAAAATCTTTATAAGTGTCAATGTCTTCAATAACTAGAATATTATTTCTTTTGACCACTTCGGATAAGTGTGACTTTCCTGAGCCCTTAAGACCCCATAGATATAAAAATTGTATATTTTTATTACTAACGAAGTCTTTAAAAGTACTTATTGCCTCAAAATTATCTCCAATTATAAAATTGTCTAAGGTCTTTTCAGAGGAAGGATGTATATTAAGTAAAAGTTGATCCATTGTTATCTAAATCGTCGTATGCCTATTGAGTAAAATTAAGTTAAAATCTTACTATACTTAATCACGCTAATCTAATAAGGATTTAATCAAATTGCCCCAAAATAAATCAAAAAGCTCTATTACTTATAAAGACTCAGGTGTTGATATAGATGCTGGTAATAAACTCGTTGAAAAAATCAAACCTCATGCGAAATCAACTTTTAGAAAAGAGGTTTTAAGCGGTTTAGGGGGGTTTGGATCCATGTTTGAAATGCCTAAACATATTAACAATCCTGTTCTAGTTTCAGGTACCGATGGTGTTGGAACAAAACTTAAGCTAGCCTTTGAGCTCAATAAACATGACACCATAGGTCAAGATTTAGTTGCAATGTGTGTCAACGATATAATAGTTCAGGGTGCTGAGCCTTTATTCTTTTTGGATTATTTTGCTTGTGGGAAATTAAATACTGAAATTACAGAAAAAGTTATTAAAGGGATTAGTGATGGTTGTAAATTAGCAAATTGTTCTTTAGTTGGTGGTGAAACTGCAGAAATGCCTGGCATGTATAAGGGAAATGAGTATGACTTGGCAGGTTTTTGTGTTGGTGCTGTTGATAAGAAAAAAATAATAGACGGTACAAATGTGAATGAAGGAGATATTTTATTGGGGATTAGCTCATCCGGCGCACATTCAAACGGTTATTCATTAATTAGAAAAATAATTATAGAAAATAAAGCTAACCTTAATTCAAATTTTGAAAACAAAACATTAGGTGAAGTATTAATGATGCCAACAAAAATTTATACAAAATCAATACTTGAATTACTAAAGACAGAAAAAATTAATGCCATGGCACATATAACCGGTGGTGGATTGGAAGAAAATATTCCGAGAGTAATTCCGAATAATTTTAAAGCAGTTGTTAACATAGACTCTTGGGAGATGCCCTATTTATTCAAATGGATAAAATCTGAGGCTAACTTAAACAATCAAGAGTTGTTTAAAACATTTAATTGTGGAATTGGAATGGTCCTAATTGTTAAGGAAGAGATCAAAGATAAAGTCATTACTTCGCTTAGAAAATCAAAAGAAGTTGTTTTTGAGATTGGTAAAATAACCAAAAAAGACTTGAATGATAAGCAAATACAAATTAGCTAGATTTTTATTAGTTCTGTGTGTTATCTCTAATGGCCTACTAGCTTCTAATAAACTACCAGAAGATTTTTTTATCAACTATGAACTCTTCCAATTCATTAAATTAAGAAATGTTGACATAGAAAAAACTCAAATACTGTCAGGCGAAATAAATTTAAAGTTTAAAAGTAAAAGTAAAAGTAAAAGTAAAAGTAAAAGTAAAAGTAAAAGTAAAAGTAAAATTTACAATATAAATATTCAACTACTTACTAAAAAATTTCTTAAGCTCTACGGTGATAAGACGTTAAAAAGTGAAGGGCTAATTACAAAAAAAGGTCTATTATTTGAAACATTTCAGGTTAAAGATCTTAAAAAACCAAAGAAAAATATTCTTGTAGTATTCGATAGAAAAAAAGATAACCTTAAAGTTGACTATAAAAAACAAACGACAGAAAAAAAATTTGTTGGTAATTTATTAGATATTCCAACGTTATTTTTACAATTTCACTTTGAAGAATCTAAACCTAAGTACACCTTTGATTTTATAGAAGGAAAAAAAATTAGAAGGGTTGAATATAAAAAAATAAAAGATGAAAAAATTACAATAAATGGAAATGTTTATTTGACTGAACTATACGAAGGGATAGTTCCTTTAGTAAAAAATTCAGAACATTTTATTTGGCTTTCAAAAGAAAATTACAGAATTCCAATTAAGATAAGGTTCAAACTGAAGGGGGGGCTCATGATAGATCAAAAAATAAAAAAAACAAATTTGGTATTGAAAAATTAAATGAATAAATTTTCTCTAAATTTATGTGCTGAAGTTTTGACAAATAGTTTTGAAAATAATTTTTCAGCTGACTCACAGTTAAGTTATTTTTTTAAAAAAAATAAAAATATTGGAAAGTACGAACGGTCATTAATCGCGGAGACATACTACAATGTCATTAGAAATAAAAGTTATTTAGAAACTTTAGGGGCAACAAGTAATCCCTTTAAATTAATTTTAGTTTATCTGGTTAAACTTCAAGGAAGAAGTGTAAGGGATTTGTCACCCCATATAAGTGAAGAAGATAGCCTGTGGCTATCAGAAATTAAGTCAGTAAAGTTAAAAGATATAAATCTGTCAAAAAAATTAAGTCTACCTGAATGGTTTTGGTTGAAGTTAATTAGACAATATAAAGAAAAACTTGCTACTCAAATAGCAAACTCTCTTTTGTTGCCTGCTCAGCTATGCATCAGAGTAAATACTTTAAAAGAAAAAAATAGAAATAAAGTAATTTCCGAACTCAAAGATACTTTTAACGAAGAAAAAGAACAAATTTCCAAAACAAATTTATCACCTTTAGGTATTAAATTGCCGAGAGGAAGCTATATACAAAGGCTTCCCCTCTTTTTAGAGGGCGATATTGAGGTTCAGGATGAAGGGAGTCAATTATTATCGTATTTGGTAGACCCAAAAAGAGGACACATGGTTGCAGATTTCTGTGCCGGAGCAGGAGGAAAAACACTCGCGATAGCATCTTTAATGAAAAATACAGGAAGAATTTATAGCTTTGATATTTCAGGGAAAAGACTAGACAATCTAAAAATTCGATTAAAAAGATCTGGTGCTTCAAATATTTCTATACAAAGAATTTCAAGTGAAAATGATAATAAAATAAAAAGATTAAAAGAAAAGTTTGATCGAGTCCTTATTGATGCCCCTTGCACTGGATTTGGTACCTTAAGGAGGAACCCAGATTTAAAATGGAAACATTCTGAGAAGTCTCTAATGGAATTAGTTGACAAGCAAAGAAATATTCTCAAATCAGCATCAAGATTATGCAAAAAAAAAGGTTTATTAATATACGCAACATGTAGCTTATTAGATGAAGAAAATGAATTACAAGTAGAAAAGTTTTTATTAGAAAATTCAAATTTTAAACTCTTACCAAAATCTGTAATACTTAAAAAATATGGAATAGTTATCGATGAAGAAAAGTATTTAAAACTTAATCCCTTTAAAAATGATACAGACGGTTTTTTTGGGGCAGTCATGGAGAGAGAGAATTAATGAAAAATGCAAATAAATATATTTTACTCGCGGCATTTTTAGGTATTTTGGTTGGAATAATTATAAAAAATTTTCCTGATTCCATCGTTCTTCAATATATTTCAGATATATCAATTTTGGCGGGGCAAATTTTTATTACAGCCTTGAAAATGATTTTAGTTCCTCTAGTATTTTTTTCAATCGTTAATGGTATTTCTAATCTAGCTTCTTCAAATCAGGCAGGTAAAATTTGGAAATCTACATTACTATATTTTGCTGGAACCATGTTCTTTGCCGTATTTATTGCGATGTTAGCAATGAATTTTTTTAAACCCGGTGTAGGTATTTCAATTGATGCTTGGCAATTAAATGAAGTGACAACCTCTGAGGTGCTCTCATTTAAAGATTTTATTTATCAATTTATTTTAGGATTATTTGAAAATCCTTTTGCTTCATTAGCTGAAGGGAAAATATTACCGCTCATTGTATTTTCTATCATGATCGGCATAACCCTTAATGAGAAAAATAAAGCATTAAGTTCAGCGAGAGATTTTTTTCAAAGCTTTTATGAAATAATTTTCAAGATTGTAAACTGGATAATGTTTATTGCTCCATTTGGAATATTTGGTTTACTTGTAAATATGGTTATAAGCCAAAACTTATCTATATTTTCTCAACTTGGAATTTTTATGTTGGTCGTCATCGGCATCATTTTGTTTCATGGCGTTGTCTTTTTACCAACGCTTTTATTTTTGTTTAGCAGAATTAATATTCTTTCATTATGGAGAGGAGGCAGAATCTCATTTATTTCTGCATTTGCCACCAGCTCAAGTAGCGCAACACTTCCGATCACACTAAAAGCATCTCAAGATAATTTTGGTGCCTCAAAAGATGTTTCTAATTTTGTTCTACCAATCGGTGCAACTATGAATATGGACGGCACTGCAATGTATGAAGCAGCGGCAGCATTATTTATTGCTAATTTAGTCGGCTTAGATTTTTCAATATCCCAACAGTTTATTTTATTTTTTATTGCAATGATTGCATCAATTGGCGCGCCTGGAATCCCAAGTGCCGGAATGGTCACGATGGCAATGGTGCTTCAGGTATTAGGGCTTCCCCTTGAGGCATTGGGAATACTAATTCCTATGGATAGATTACTAGATACTTTTCGAACAACAGTCAATGTAGAGGGAGATCTAGTAGGAACCTTAATTATTGATAAACTAATTAAGACTTAGTCTTCTTTCTTTCTATAAAATCTAAGGATAATGAGTAAGCAGAAGGAATTACAACTAAAGTAAGTAAAGTAGAAGATATCATGCCTCCTATAACAGCAACTGATAATGGACCATTAGTTTCGGATCCTGCTCCATAACCCATAGCTGCAGGCAAAAGAGCAAGTATAAGAGTCAGTGAAGTCATTAGAACAGGCCTTAACCTGATAGGACAGGCTTCTAGAAGCGCTTGATTAGTTTTCTTACCTTTAGCCTTAATTTGATTAGTCATATCAACCAATAAGATTGAATTTTTGGCGACCAAACCTATTAATAAAACCATTCCAATCATTGAGTATATATTAAGGCTGTTTCCAGTAATCCATAATAAAACTACACCACCAATAATTGCTAGAGGTTGAGCAAGCATAATAATTAATGGTTGAAAGAATGAGTTAAAGAGGCTCGATAGAACCATATATAAAAGAACTGTTGCTAAGGAAAAAGCAAAAATAATATTACTTGTTGTTTTAGCAAATTCTTTCGCTTGCCCAACTAGCTTAATTGAATATTCACTGGGTAGAATTTTCTCACTAACATTGTTTACCGCCTTTACTGCCTCACCAAGTGAAATCGTTGGGTTTGCATAAAAGTTAGCAGAGTATTGTAGATCTTGTCTACCCATCACTGCCGGCCCAAGCGTTTCTTTAAAGCTTGCGATAGAATCAAGCCTTACAAGTTCACCCGTGTTGCTTTTTAAGTTTATTTTTTTAAGGTCAGTTATCTCTTCTATTAAACCATCTTTAGCTTTCATTCTTATATCATATCTTTGACCATCTCCTGGATCATCATTGAATCTTGCAACATCGAGACCATTACTGAATACAGAGATTGAATTTGCAATATTTGATGCACTGATACCAAAACTTGCAGCCCTTTCTCTATCTATCTGAAGATTCATCTGAGGTAAACTTAGTTGTAAATCTAAATCAATTCTTCCTAAACCATCCATTTCGGATAAATTAAATAGCAATTCATCTGCGAGGGATGAAACAGTTTCAATATTTGGGCCTATAAGCGAAAATTGAAGTGGTTCTGATCTTCTTCCACCTGCAATAGAGGGGGCTGAAATAAATGCTTTTACTCCAGTTAAGGAGTCAAAATCAACTTTAATTTTTTTAATAATTTCTGACTGAGATAGTTGACGATCTGATTTATCTTTGAGCATCACGCTGATATATCCAGAATTAACTTGACCTCTACTTCCAAGACCAATTGAAGAAAATACACCTTTGGTAACATCATCGTACTTATTTAGAACTTCCTCAATTTCAAGAAGTTTTTGGTAGGTATAGTTCATATTAGATCCAAGGGGAGTTTTGAATCTAACACTAAATCTGCTTTCATCTTGTTCAGGTAAAAAGGTCTTTTCAACTTTTGAAAAAAAGAAACCACTTGATAATACAATTAAGAAGCTTAATAGAAGTACCTTCCAGCGATGGTTTAATGACCAAGTTAGAATTTTCTTATAATTATTTTCTAGCTTAGTAAAAACTTTGTCAAAACTTGATAACCAAGAAATATTTTTTTCTTGGTTGGCTAAAAATTTGGAACATAGCATTGGCGTTAATGTAAGGGATACTATTAAAGAAACAAGAATGCCACTAGTAACTACAATTGCAAAAGATTCAAAAAAACGACCTACTATACCTTCCATAAAGATTACAGGACCAAAAATACATACCAAAGCAATAGATGAGGCGAGAACTGCAAAAACAACTTCATTGCTTCCATTCACTGAAGCATTAAAGATATTTTTATCTATTTTTTTGTGGTGCCTAAAGATATTTTCAAGGACTACAATTGAGTCATCAACTACAATACCAATGAGAAGAATTAACGCTAATAGGGTCATACTATTAAAAGTGAAATTATAAAAATACATTATGGCTATTGCCCCTAAAAGGGAGATTGGTATAGCTACTGCAATTATGAGGGTGGACCTAATTGAACCAAGAAAAAGAAGAACAATTAAAGATGCGAGAATTGTTCCTTCTATGATGTGTTCCTGTAAAGATTTAACCATAGACTTGATGTAAATAGAGTCATCTGTTGAGTATTGAATCTTAAGCCCAGGAGGTAGATTTGGAGAAATTTCAGTCTCAATTTTTTCTCTTACTTTTTCAATAATATTCACAGTATTGGTATTAGCTATTTTTACAATACCTAGACCAATGCTGGATTCCCCGTTAAATCTTGCTGTTTCTCTATAGTCATCGAGCCCGTCCTCTACTTCAGCAATATCTTTTATCTTGATAGCACCACCGTCTCTGTAAGCAATAATCATTTCTTGGATTTCTTCAACTTTGTGAAACTCCAAATCTAACTTAAACATTTTTTCTGATTTTGATCTTACTAAAAATCCCCCTGGAAACTGAATATGTTCATTGTTAAAGGCAGTGATAAGATCTTCAGCTGAAATTTTGAGTGCAGCCATTTTTTCGGGAAGAAGATTTATTCGTAAAGTCCTATCTCTTTTGCCCCCTAATCTTATTTCACCTACGCCATCAACGGTTTCAATTTTTTTCTTTAAGATATTTGCTGCATATAAATTGAGCTGTTGTATTGTCCTATTTCCAGTCAGAGATAACCACATTATTGCATTTGCATTTGTTTCAACTTTTCTTACAGATGGAGGAACGATATCTTTAGGAAGTCGGCGAACAACCTCACTAACTTTTGATTGAATTTCGTTAAAAGCTACCTCAATATCTTTATCTAAATTGAAAGTTACGCTCACGACGGAAACACCAGGTGAGGATTCAGATCTTATCGACTCAATCCCTGGTGTAGTATTGACAGCATTTTCAATAATATTGGTTATGCTTGAATCTATAATTTCAGGATTTGCACCCTCAAGTGAAGTAGTGATTGATAAAATTGGAAACTCAACCATGGGAAACTTATCAATCCCAATTTTTTGAAAACCAATAATACCAAGAAGAATAAATATGCCCGAAACCATCCAAGCTAAAACATGTCTTCTTATTGAAATTTCAGGAAGTGACATTATTTGTTTTGAGTAATGTTAACTGCAGCATTATTTGTGAGATATGCAGCTCCATCCACAGCTACAATTTCATTGAGCTCTAAACCGGAAGTAATTTCAGTAAAACCATCTTGAGTAATTCCTGTTTGAACAACTGTTTCCAATGCAACGTTATCTTTAATTACATAAACAACTTGTCCAGCTGGTCTTAGAATTATGCTTTGTTCAGGAACACTCAAATTACTTATTTCTTTGAAAACTACCGTTCCTCTAACACTCCCTCCTGCTTGCCAGTTGGGTTGATTTACAATATCTGCGATAACATCTATTGCAAGACTATCCGAAATTAATTGAGGTTTTAATTCCGCTATTTTAACTATAATTTTTTCTTCTACTATAGGGCTTTCTAATTCAATAGGTAAGCCTGGCTTCAATTTTCTCGCTAATTTTTCAGGAAAAGGAACATGGGCTCTTAATCGATCATTACTCATAATCTGGATAATCGGATCACCTATTTTAAGAAAGTCTCCTATTGATGCTATTTGTTTTTCTACCTTTCCGTTTATTGGAGAATAAATTTTAGCTTTGCTGAGCCTATATTTTGCAATTTTAGCTCTGGCTTCTGATATTTTAATTAATTCTTCTGTTTCATTTTTTTGATTAATAATTTCATCTAGTGCATTTGGCGATATAAAATTTTCATCAACTAACTCGGAATTTCTTTGATAGGTTTTGTTTTGACCACTTAAACGGATTTTGAGCTGACTTAATTCAGCTTCAGCTAACTCAAGTTGATAGCGATAATCTTGATTATCAAGTTGTGCTACAAGATCCCCTTTTTTTAGGATGGAGCCTGTTTTGGTATATATTTTTTTCACTGAAGCTGAGATTTCTGACCTTATTGTGGGGTCCATCAAGCCTTCAATAGTTCCAATGGCTGATTCCTGATCCTTAAAATTATAAATTTGAACTGTTGTTGAAGTAACATTGATTATCCTTTGCTTCTTTTTTTCTGTGACTTCCTCTTCGCCGCAACTAAAAAGAGTAAAAGATAAAAATATAATAATTAATTTGTTAAGCATTAAAACCTTCCGATTTAATAATATTCCAGTCAAAAAATTTACCTGGATCCGTTTTTCTTCCTGGAGAAATATCGTTGTGACCAACAATATCTTCTATAGGATAACTCTCATACAAAGATTTTATGAGTTTTATTAAAACTTCGTATTGTATATCCTCATATTTCATTATATCTGAACCTTCCAACTCAATTCCGACTGAAAAGTCATTACAGTTATTTACATCTTTCCAAGATGATGCACCTGCATGCCAAGCTCTTTTAAGGCAAGAAACAAACTGTATTAGTTCACCTTTTCTTTTAATTAAAAAATGTGAGGAAACATTTAAGTGTTGAATTTTTTTAAAATATGGATCTTCGTTGACATCAAGTTTATTTGTAAAAAAATCCTCTATGTATGAATTACCAAATTTGTTTGGCGGCAAACTGATGGAATGAATAACAATTAATGAAATTTTTTGATTTAATGGCCTTGAGTCATGATTAGGAGAGTCAATTTGATTAGCACAATATATAAACCCATCTTCATCTATCTTAAAATTTTTGTCTTGTGTATTCATTCATTCAATTATAATTGGTAATCAAGTAATCGAATTAATTTTTAATTTTTAAATTTTTTTTAATCTCTTAGGGGATGTTATGTTCACAGAAGAATTTCTTCAACTTTTTAAAGATGCCGTTTTATTTGGCATTGTAGATAATGGAGTCATGTTGGCTGGAGCTTTTTTTGGGCTTGGGTTAGAAAAGTATTTGCCAAAACGTTTTCAGGTAGGGTTAGGAGCGATAATTGGAGCAGGACTTGGAAATACTGTAAGTGATTTTATGGGCGGTGCAGTGAGCTTGAATTGGGCCTTAGCGTTTGGAACAGCATTAGGTTGTTTAATTGCAATGACTATGATTCCGATTATTCATAAATTAAAAAATAAGTAAAAACTAAATGAATGACTATTAATTATATTTTAAGACTCTATTGTTGTTTTGTTTATGAGTTGTTTATTCAAATAGCACTTTGGTTTTTAGTAGCATTTACCATAATCTACTTAACTGATATCAATGCATCAAATCATCGCTATCTTTTTCAATTTATTTTGTGGTTATCTTCTGGAATTTATTTTATTTTGTCTTGGTATCACGGAGGACAGACTTTATCAATGAGGGCATGGAAAATTAAGCTCGATCTTCCAGAAAAAAATAGACTATTTTTATGTGTATTAAGATTTTTCTTAGTTTGTATAGGTTTAATTCTTTTCTTTATTTTTTATATGAATATTTTATTTGGGGCTAAACAATATTTGCATGATTTAATGATCGGTGTAAAAATTAGAGACGTTCGAATTTCATAATCATATAAATTCCTAATGATAAAAATAAGAAAGAAGGAAGCAAGGAACTCAAAAAAGGCGGCCAGTCATTTAAAAGGCCTAGGTGACGAAATAGGGTATTGATTATTTGATAGGCAATCCCAATTGAAATTCCAATAAACATTTTTAGGAATTTACCACCTGATCGTTGCTGCAAAAATCCAAATGGAAGAGCAAATAAAATCATAACGATAGGCATTAATGGATTAATTAACTTTTCCCATAGCGCGGTCTCATATTTTGATGATCTCTGGTCATTAAGTTTAAGATAATTGATAAACTTTATTAAATTAAATATAGACATTTTATCTGGTGAAATAATTAAAACATTCATCATTTCTGGTCGTATCAATGATTTCCAATTTCCTTTGGCAATCTCTTCAGTGACTACTTCATCGCCTATAAAATTCTTTACTGATATTTCACTTAAATCCCAATTTCCATTTTCAAATTTACCTTGTTTGGCATCAATAATTGTCCGCAAATTAAACTGATCGTCAAATTCATATATATGAATTTTTGATAATGTCGCATCAGGTAGAACATTTTCAATATTGACGAAATTATTTCCATCCTTCATCCAAAAACCTGATTTGAACTCCATGCTGATTGATGAATTAGTAGCACTTATCTTGAGCTGTTGAGCATTTTTTTCGCTATTAGGAGTAATCAAATCTCCGACAGCAAAAGTAAGAAGACTAAAGAAAATAGCAATTGGCATAACGGCTTTTGCAATTTTTTTAATCGATAAGCCACTTGATCTTAAGATAATTAATTCTGATTGATGAGATAATTGCCCAAAGGTATACATCGCACCGATCAAAACAGCTGTAGGAATCAGTTTATAAATATGACCTGGTATTGTAAGTAAGACATACACGATTGCTTGAGTAACGCCATATTTTTTATCATCTAAGTCAGAAATTTCTTGAATAAACTCAAAGAATGAAAAAAGACAAATACCTCCAAACAAAAATAAAGTAATACCTAAGAACAGTTCTATATTTAGATATTTAGTAATTTGATTCATTATTTATTCTTTTTTGAAATAAAGTTTGGTATCAACTCAAGGTTTAGAGATCTTCTATAAATTAAATAAATTGCAATACTTAAAAAAATGAAATGAGAAAGCCATGATCCAAGCCAGATACTGAGCTGTCCTGTTGCAATCAAACTATTTGAAATACTTACAGCATTATTATAAATAACGAAAAGTAATATAGCAGCAACTATATTTATGGACCTTCCAGACCTAGGGTTATTAAAACTTAATGGTATCGCTATTATAATAAGAATAAACGTTGATATTGGAAGTGAAAGTCGCCACAGAAACTCAGCTTGAAATTTATGATCTTTGATATTAGCAAGAAGCTCTGTAGTTTTTTTTGCTTCCATTTTTGAGACTCTTGCACTGACAGTTGAGAGAGAGGGGATATCCTTTTCAATTAAAACACCATATTCTTTATACTTAATGGTAGTAAACTCTTTTGTTTCTCTTCCACCTTCATATCTTTTTCCATCAAGTAGAACAATATAATTTTCACCTTTTTCCGTGGTAATCCTCTTTCC
This sequence comes from Methylobacillus sp., assembly GCA_018607785.1. Classification (GTDB taxonomy): domain Bacteria; phylum Pseudomonadota; class Gammaproteobacteria; order Burkholderiales; family Methylophilaceae; genus BACL14. Next base: position 32,622 of record JABBAU010000044.1, on the reverse strand, counting down.
TTTTGTTGAGACCATAACGCCGAGCTTTCCATTTTGATATGATTGAACAAAGATATTATTTACTGTATTGCCTAATTCACTGAATCCCTCAACATATAAAATTCTGTTATCAGACTTAGACTCTTTGAAAATTCCTGGACTTATTGCTGAGAATTCGTCACGTGTTTTTAATCCATTTTTATATTCCTCTACTTTTTGGACTGCCCACGGGCTTACAAAAAAAGAGAGAAAACCAATTAATAGAATGGTAGGAATTGAAAAATAAATTATAGGTTTTATAAGTTTTGAAAGACTTAATCCGGAACTAAGCCAAACAATCATTTCACTATCCTTATACCATCTGCTCAGTGCCATTAGGATAGTTAAAAATAAGGTAATTGATAGTAAAAGAGGAAGATGTTTTAATAAGTTAAAAACTAAAATCGTATCAATCGTATCGTTAGGTATAATACCCTTTGCTGCAAGACGAAAAACATAAACAATTCTTTGAGCGACGACCACGCCAGTTAATATAAGGATTGTTGATACAGCTGTATAAAATAACTCTTTATTTAATTTTGTTTTATATAGCATTTACAATAAGTTTAATTCTTAAAGACAACATTAAGGAATGTTAAATGAAATTTCAACTAAAATCAGATTCAATTTCAAATTTATCAGCTGATATTATCATATTGGCTATTAACGAGAACAATAAGCTGTGTTCATCGCTTAACTTAGATAAAAGTTTTCAGGATAAAGTAGATTCAATTATAAAATTAGATGATCTATCGAAGTCAATTGCCTCGGTCAGTATTTCTCACATTAATAGCAATTATAAAAGATTGGGTTTGGTTCGCGTTCAAAACCAAAATGATATTTCAAGAGAGGATGTTTTAAAATCAGCAACAAACATTATCAGGTCAATAAAATCTATTAAATGCAGCACGATAGTTTTACCACTTTGTCAATTTTCTAATAAAAAAATTAATGAAGGTTTTGCATCCAAACTATTTACAAGAGCGGCTATAGATGGATTGTATGAAATAAATTCACTTAAATCTGATAAAAAAGTCTTAAATAAACAGTATCAAATAATTTTCCAAGCAAATAAGCCTGACAATGCAGCAATTAAATCAGAAATAAAAGAGGGGCAAGCTATTGCGGAGGGGGCTAATTTAACCAAAGATTTAGGAAATTTACCTCCAAATATTTGTACTCCTACTTATTTAGCTAATCAATCAAAAAAAATTGCTAAAGATTATAAGATGAAATCAACGATTCTAAATCTTAAGCAGATACAGCAATTGAAAATGGGGTCTTTCTTATCAGTTGCCAAAGGAAGTAGAGAAGAGCCAAAATTTATTATTATGGAACATAAAAAAGGCAAAAAATCAGAAAAACCTATTGTATTGGTCGGTAAAGGTATTACATTTGATTCAGGAGGGATATCTTTGAAGCCAGGCGCTGCAATGGATGAAATGAAATATGATATGTGTGGCGCTGCAACTGTTCTGGGGGTCATGAAAACAATAGGCCAGTTAAATCTACCACTTAATGTAGTTGGATTAATTCCTGCATGTGAAAATATGCCAGATGGGATAGCAGTCAAACCAGGTGATATCGTAAAAAGTATGTCAGGGAAAACAATCGAAATACTTAATACTGATGCTGAGGGGAGGTTAATTCTTTGCGATGCATTGACTTATGCTGAGAGATACAAACCGGATACAGTCATTGATATCGCAACGCTCACAGGCGCATGTGTTATCGCACTTGGGCATCATGCATCAGCAGTTTTTAGTGAAAATGATGCACTCGCAAATGATTTGCTTAAAGCAGGGAATGAATCAATTGACAAAGCTTGGCGCATGCCGCTTTGGGAAGAGTATCAACCTCTTTTAAATAGTAATTTTGCTGATATAGCAAATATAGGAGGAAGAGCAGCGGGGAGTATTACGGCAGCTTGTTTTTTATCAAGATTTACAAAAAAATATACTTGGGCACATATTGATATTGCTGGAACTGCTTGGAATTCCGGATCAAATAAAGGCGCTACAGGAAGACCTGTTAGTTTATTGAGTCAATTCTTAATCCATAAAACTAAAAAACTAAATTAATATACTATGACCAATATTAAATTTTTTTTTAATGTTGAGAATAAAATTGAATTCATATGCTCAATGCTTCCGGAGAGATTAAATAAGAAAAAAAATTCTCTAATTTATTGTGCAAATAATGAGCAATTAAAAATTCTCTCAAATTATTTATGGAGTAACAATTTAAGCGAATTTTTTCCTCATGAAGAAAATAATCATCATTACTTTAATAAAATTACAATAAGTAATAAAGATATCGATTGGATGGATGACACAATCATAAATATCTCAAATAAAATGATTGATGGTTTTAACAGATACTTGCATTTATTTGAGATGGTATCAACTGATGAAGATGATAAAAAGTTAGCTAGAAAAAGATTTCAATATTTTAAAGACCGTGGATACAACATTCAAACTATTGATGTAAAACAAAATTAAGTTTTTATAAGTTTCAAGTAAGCATCTTTTGAAAGAAAGTCAGCCTTATTGATATTGTTATAAAAATTTACTTGGCATATCCAATGTTCAAAAGGGGCCTCATTTATTTTTTCTGGTGATGACTCTACTTCAGAATTAATTAAAACTATTTTTCCATTTTCAGGTGCAATGATATCTGATGCAGTTTTTACTGATTCAATAGATCCAAGTGCTTGAGACTTTTTAAACTCACTTGCTTTTTTTATTTCTATATAAACGACGTCACCAAGTAAATCTTGTGCAAAATGGGTAATACCAAGAATAAAATTGTTTTCATAAGGTTTAAACCAAACATGGTCATTTGTATAAATAATGTTGTCAGGATATGTCATTTAAATATCTTTTAAATAAAAGTGTATTTTTCATATTGCTTCATAAAAAAAAATTGTATAATTTAAATCAAGTATAAACGAGGATTAGAGTTATTAATGCATAAAATCATAGGTTTTTTATCTTCAATATTTTTCCTCCTTAGTATTTCATTTAATACCTCTGCCGATAACCAGTTTGATAATTTAAATTCCAAATTTGCAAAATATAAATCTGACCCAAAAGTAAGGTCAGCCAAAGCGATGGTAGTAAATCAAAATAATGGCAAAGTCATATATCAAAAGAATGCTTATTCAGAGGCATCAATAGCATCTCTAACAAAATTAATGACGGCAATGGTTATCTTGGATTCTAAAATAGATTTGAACAAAAAAATTAAGATTTCAAAACAAGATATTGATAGATTAAAGGGAACGGGTTCACGAATTCCAATCGGAACGTCAATATCAGGTTATGACTTATTAAAAATTTCTTTAATGTCCTCTGATAATAGAGCAGCATCTGCTCTCAGTAGAGCCTACCCTTCAGGCAAAAAAGGGTTCATTAAAGCAATGAATATAAAAGCTCTTAAATTAGGTATGCACAATAGTAGGTTTGCAGATCCTTCGGGCTTAAATAAAAAAAATAAGTCTACAGCAAGAGATCTTGTAAGGATGGTTGAGGCGGCATATCAATATCCACTCATTAGAGAGATAACTACAACCTCTCAAGAGACTTTCACAATAGGTAAGCGCAAAAGTAAAATTGATTTTGTAAATACAAACAGATTAGTAAGAAAGGGTACTTGGGATATTGGATTATCAAAAACTGGGTTTACTAGGGATGCCGGGAGATGTTTAGTTATGCAGGCAACAATCAGTAATGAGCCAGTAATAATGATCTTTTTAAACTCTTATGGAACCCTTACTAGGTTTGCAGATGCACAGCGGGTGAAAAAGTGGATAAAAAAAGAATCAATAATGAATAAAGTAAGTCAATTAATTAACTAATTAAAATTACTTTTTCCCTTTCTTTTTCTTCCCTTTCTTTTTACTTTCTTGCTCCTCTACTTCCTTCTTGTTTATAAGTGTAATTGCTTTTTCTAAATTAATATTTTCGTAGTTTAAATTCTTGGCAATATTGACTTTTATTGCATCTCTTTGAAGATAAAACCCGAATCTACCTTTGTAAACATCAACGGTTGATTTCGTTATTGGGTCAATACCAATTCTTCTTAGTGGCTTTAACAATTCCACAGCATCATCATGCGAAATCTCAAAAATATCATCAGATTTAGGGATTGCCTTAAATTTTCCATTATGGTTAACATAAGGCCCAAATTGACCAATATTGGCGATAATCTTTTTACCTGTATCGGGGTGGATGCCTAGATCTCGTGGAAGAGATATCAATTTTTGTGCAATTTCTTCATTTAAGTCAGCTAAAGGAATGGTAGGAGGAATGGTTACACGTTTCGGTTTTGTTTTTGAATCTTCATCTTGTAGACCGAGCTGAAGATATGGCCCATAAGGTCCGATAAGAAGAAGAACATCAATATTTGTTTGCTTATCCTTACCAACGACCTTAGGCTCCTGAGGAAGGTCTCCATTTGCACTCCTAGTAAACTTACATTCTGGATAATCAGAACAAGCAATAAAGTTTCCACGTCTACCAAGTTTTGAAAGTAAAGGTTTGCCACATTTTGGACAATCCTCATCAATGGACTTTTGGGTGATTTTGGTTCTATCCAGCTCACTTTTCTCTTTTACCTTTTTATCGAAATCTTCCCAAAAAGATTTCAACACTTTAATCCAGTCTTTTTTGTTAGCAGCAATATCATCAAGTTCTGTTTCAAGATGAGCTGTAAAATCATAATCAACATAATTACTGAAATGTTCTGTTAGAAAATCAATCACTACATTGCCAACATCTGTAGGAGTGAAACGTTTTTTATCTAACAATACGTAATCTCTTTCTTGAAGTGTTGATATTATGCTTGCATAAGTAGATGGTCTTCCAATACCAAATTCTTCCAAGGTTTTTACTAGACTTGCTTCGCTATATCTTGGAGGAGGTTCTGTAAAATGTTGAATACCATGAATACTATTAACATTGAGTTGTTCTCCCACTTCAAGTGGCGGTAGTTTTTTAGAATTACTTGTGGAATCATCATTTTCTTGATTTTCAATATATACAGACATAAATCCAGCAAATTTTATTGTCTGACCATTGGCCCTAAAAATATTTTCGCTCGATCCAACTTCAAGATCGACGCTTACAACATCATAAACAGCTGATGTCATTTGACAGGCTAGAGTTCTTCTCCAGATCATTTCATAAAGTTTAAATTGTTCTTCTGAAAGAAAACCTTTAAGCTCTTCGGGAGATCGTGAAATATCTGTTGGCCTAATTGCTTCATGGGCCTCTTGTGCATTCTTAGATTTAGTTTTGTACTCAAGTGCTTTACTAGGAAGAAATTCAGGTGAATAATTGTTTTTTAAATAATCTCTTGCTTGATTAACGGCATCTTTTGATAGAGTCATTGAATCAGTTCTCATATAACTAATTAATCCGACTGCTCCTTCACCAATCTTAATGCCTTCATAAAGTTGCTGAGCAATTATCATAGTTCGTTTAGTGGTAAATCCTAATTTCCTAACACCTTCTTGTTGCATAGTCGATGTAGTAAACGGAGAGGGGGGTTTTCGAATCCTTTGTTTTTTATCAACTCGACTAATTTTAGTTTTACCTGCACTTTTCAAAATCAGCTCTCCAACAATTTCCTTCTGTTTTGCTTCGTTGGTAACTGTGAATTGCTCTATTTTTTTGTTTTCGAGTATTACTAATTTTGTTGTAAATTTTGAATTTTCTTTTTGAGTATCAAGATGAATAGACCAATATTCTTTCTTTTCAAATATTTGAATTTCTTTTTCACGCTCAGTAATTAGACGAAGAGCAGGACTTTGAACTCTTCCAGCTGATAACCCATATCGAATTTTTGACCACAATAATGGTGACAAATTAAAGCCAATCAAATAATCAAGCGCTTGTCTTGCTTGTTGAGCATGAACCAAAGCTTCAGATATGTCCCTTGGCTCTTTCAGTGCATCAACTATCGCTCCTTTTGTAATTTCTCCAAATATAATTCTTGCAATCTTTTTATTTTTGGTTAATTTTTTAGTATTAAGAATTTCAACAATATGCCATGCAATTGCTTCACCTTCTCTATCAGGGTCGGTAGCAAGAAGAATTTCATCCGAACTTTTAACTGCCTTCGAGATAGCATCAATATGTTTTTTGTTTCTGTCAATTAGCTGAAAATTCATTTCAAAATTTTCAGTATTTATTCCTTCTGATTTTGGTAATAGATTTCTTATATGTCCATAAGAAGCAAGTACTTTATATTCACTACCTAGATAGTTGCTAATAGTTTTAGCTTTTGAGGGAGACTCAACAATTAGTAGTTTTGACATATAAGCATTAACAAATTAAGTTATAAAAATTATGCATAATAGTTATAAAGAACAAACTACACAAGTCTCATTTTAAAAATAGTTTTTTTAATTTAGTTATTTATGAGTGCCTCCGCCGTCTACATGAATGACCTCTCCAGTTGAATATAAAGCTGTTGTTAATAAAAAAAGAACAGCCTTTGAAATATTTTCAGGAGTCCCTTGTTTTTTTAAAAATGTTTTTGAAATGAGGTTTTCCCTATATCCTTGCTCGGATTCTTGATCATCTTCAGGCCATAGAATTGCCCCGGGTGCAACGGCATTTACTCTAATATCAGGTGATAAGTCTTTTGCCAATGACCTTGTTAAGGAAACTAGACCGCTCTTGGCTATGTTGTAAATAACATAGCCTTTCTTGGGGTTACTTTCATTTGCATCAGTAATATTTATTATTGATCCTTTCTTTTCTTTTAAAAATTTCTCTGCTGCCTGACATAAAAACAATGGTGCTTTTAAATTTGAAGAAATTAAATCATTCCAATCTTTTTCGTTTAATTTCCCCATATGCGTAGGATAGTAACTTGATGCATTATTAATTAAGTAATCAAGCTGACCAAAACGCTTAATGACTGTATGAATAATTTTCTCATATGAATCTATTTCACAAAGATTTCCTTGAACAATATCAGCAGAATCTTTTCTTTTTTTATTAAGTTCTGCTTTGAGAAGGTTAGCTTCTTCTTTTGAATCCCTATAATGAATCATGATATCAATGCCTGATGAATGAAGCTCCTTGCAAATAGATGCGCCTATTCTTCTTGAACCACCAGTAACGAGTGCTATTTTTTTATTTTTCATTTTTAAATGGCTTTAATTTAAGTGCTCTATAACTTTAAAAGTTATTATAATCTATTGCATATGATGAAATTACCACCCCTAGATAAATTAGAAGTATCAGTCCATGATGCCTTAACTAATAAGATAAAAAAAGAAATTACCGAATCAGGAGACTCTATCTCATTTTCTTCATTCATGGAGTCCGTACTTTATGATCATGAATACGGCTATTACATGGGGAATAAGAAAAAATTTGGCGAAGAGGGGGATTTTATAACCGCCCCTATGATTTCTGATATATTTACAAAATGTTTTTTAAATGTATTTCATAAAAGCTTTTCAAATCTTCCATCAATTATTTTAGAATTAGGTGCAGGAAACGGCCAATTTGCATTTGATTTACTTATAGCCGCTAGGCAGAATAATATCCAAATTGATCAATACTTGATATATGAGATCAGCGAAAACACAATAAAAAAACAAAAAGAAATATTTAGAAATAAATTAACAAATGAACTTTTTTCTAAAATTTTTTGGGTTGATGAAATACCTGAAAATTTTGATGGAATTATTTTTGCAAATGAGTTTTTAGATGCATTCCCAACAAACATCTATGAAATAAAAAACGAAAAAATTTATGAAAGAAAAGTAAACTTTAAAAACAATCAATTTGGATGGAATATAGATGATAACGCCATACCAAACTTTGAATGTCCAATCGATATTACCAACTTACCCACAGGTTATATTTTTGAATATTCAAAAAAACTTGATGACTGGCTAAAAAGTTTATTAAATACAGTAAATAAAACTCAGATATTTTTCGTTGATTATGGCTTTCACCAGCAAGAATTATTTCACCAAGATAGAATAGAAGGAACTTTAATGTGTCACTACAAACATTATGCACATGCAAATCCATTCGAATTTTTGGGCGCTCAAGACATAACATGGCATATAAATTTTTCACAAATTGCAAATGTAGCTAAAAATGAAAAGTGCACTATCGGTGGCTTTGTTTCTCAGGCAAATTTTTTAATTAATGCTGGCGCATTAGATTTATTAGCTGAGTATAATCCAAATAATATTTCAGAATTTAAAACACAAACAAATGCATTTCAGAAATTAATTTCACCTGCTGAAATGGGAGATTTAGTAAAGGTATTAAGTATAAATAAAAATGCAGATATAAATACTATGGGGTTTAATAAAAATGATAGGACATTTCAGCTTTGACAACTTCAAATAAAAGGCCTGTGAGAAGTTATATTCTCAGACAGGGAAGGCTTACAAAGCACCAAGAAAGGGGCATAAAAAATTTTTCATCAAAATATGCAATCCCTTTTCAAAAATCATTTTTAAATTTTGATCAAGTTTTTCCTAAAAGAAATAAAGTTATTTTAGAGATTGGCTTTGGGATGGGTGATTCAACTTTTGAAATTGCTCAAGTGATGAATGATTTTAACTTTCTTGCTGTTGAAGTTCATTCACCTGGAGTTGGGAGTCTTTTAAATAAAATTAATTTAAGTCAAATTGAAAATCTAAAAATCATTCAGCATGATGGAATTGAAGTACTGAATGAAATGATTCCAAGGAGATCATTGGATGGGGTACATATTTTTTTTCCTGATCCTTGGCCAAAGAAAAAACATCATAAAAGAAGATTATTAAAAAAATCATTTTTAGAGCTTATCGAGCCAAAATTAACCTTATCAGGGTACATTCATATTGCAACAGATTGGGAGCCATATGCAATTGAAATTATTGATTTAGTCAAACAAAGTCAGTTTTACAAAATGTCCAATAGAAATTTTAATAAAAAACCACAAGCTAGACCTTTTACAAAATATGAGAAAAGAGGGTTACGTTTAGGTCATCAAGTCTGGGACATGATCATTACTCTAAGTTAACCATTGTTCTATTTTTTCAGTTGCTTTTTCAATACCTTGTTTTTTTAAACTAGAAAACAATTGAGCTGAGCACTCTACGTTAAATTTTTTCCCCCACTTTTCTTTTAACTCATTATTAATTTTATTAAGTGTTCTCAATGACTTGTCTTTTGAAACTTTATCACTTTTTGTTAGTAAGACATGTATGGGTTTTTTTTGCGGTGCAAACCAGTCTAACATCTGAGTATCAAGCTCAGTTAATTCTCTTCTAATATCAACCACTAAAACTAGACCAATTAGACTTTTTCGTTCTTGAAGATATTTCGGAAGTAATTTTCTCCAGTGATCTTTCATAGGCTTTGGTACTTTTGCAAAACCATACCCAGGTAAATCAACAAGTGATTGCATATCCTTAATTTTAAAAAAGTTTATAAGTTGTGTTCTGCCTGGTTGTTTACTAACAAATGCAAGGCGAGTTTTATTAGTTAATGTATTTATTGCGCTAGATTTTCCTGCATTGGATCTTCCAGCAAACGCAATCTCCCTTCCACTATCACTAGGAAGTTCATCAAAGTGATTTGTAGAAATGACAAATGAAACATTTTGTAAAATTGACATTTCGCAATTTTAACTTGATTTAGATCAATTCGGCTGGAACATTTGTATATAATATAGGGTCTCAAATTTAAATTCTTTTGTAAAAGGTTTATATGCATACCAAAAATTTCTTTTTTACATTGTTCTTAATGCTTTTTTGTTCTACTTTGTTTGCTGAAAGCAGTCTTGACAAACAACAATTTTTAAACACGCAAAAAATTGTAAAAAATGTCTGTATGGCCTGTCATGGCATGGATGGAAATAGTTTAAATGGGAAAATTGCGCCAAAGATTGCAGCTCAAAATGCAAAATATTTAGCGATACAGTTAAAGAAATTTAAAGATGGCGTAAGAAAAAATGCTGTTATGCAAGGTATTGCGGCCAGCCTTTCCTCGGAAGATATGGATAACTTGGGCTTATACTTTTCTGAACAGAAACTCCAATTATCAGCCGCCAAAACTAATGGTGTTGGTTCTTTAGGTGAGAAAATATTTCGTGCGGGAATCGAGAGCTCTGGTGTGCCTGCATGCGCGAGCTGCCATGGCCCCGGTGGTCATGGAGTACCGGATCTATACCCAAGACTTAATGCGCAACATTCAGAATATATATATAGCCAATTAAATGTTTTTAGATTAATGGAAGATCAACCCAGTGCCTCTTATGCTTCAATGCGGGCAATATCAGTAAAACTTACAGATGAGGAAATGAAGGCTGTTGCTGATTATATTCAAGGTTTACAGTAAGCTAAACAGTGAACTATTGTCTAGTAACCAAGCTCTTATATTCTTATTAAACTAACTAAACAGATAATATAAAAGATTAATTTTCAATTTGGCCCAATCAAAAAAAAATTTTGCTTCTTTTTTGCATTTACTCAGCACCATGCGATTTGCTATCACTATGCTTTGTTTCATTGGTATTGCTTCTGTAATTGGGACGATACTAAAACAAAATGAACCCTATGAAAATTACATCATAAAATTTGGGCAATTTTGGTTTGAGTTCTTTGAAGCAATGGGTTTGTATAATGTTTACCAGGCATTATGGTTTTTACTAATATTACTTTTCTTAATTATTTCTACTTCATTTTGCGTATCTAGAAATTCACCCAAGATATTAAAGGAGTATAAAAAATTCCAATTAAATGCTCGAGAAAAATCTTTAAGCTCTTTCAAGCATAGCTATCAAATCCCGGTGAAAGAATTCAATGCGAGTAAATTAGAAAAATTTCTTCTCAAAAATAAATTTAGGCTAAAGCAAAATATAAATAAAGATGGAAGCCTAATAATTTCAGCAAAAAAAGGGGATTTTCAAAAATTAGGATATATTTTTACCCACTTAGCAATAATCATTATCAGTGTGGGGGGCTTAATGGATGGAAACCTTGTTTTAAAAATGCAAGAGTTGACAGGATCAAAACAAATTATTTATGAGGATTTAGCTCTTAATGATATTCCTGATACGGGAAAATTAACAACTTCAAACTTTTCATACCGAGCACAAATGCTTCTGCGAGAGGGAGAAAAACAGAGCGTAGCTGTATTAAAAGCGAAAGAAGGGTATTTTATTCAAGACTTACCTTTCGTGGTTGGATTAAACGACTTTAGGATCGAGCACTATAGTACGGGTCAACCAAAATCTTTTGAGAGTGACTTAATTGTTGAGGATAAAGCGACTGGGCAGTTAGTTAAAAAAACTATAGACGTAAATAATCCACTTACCTTTAATGGCATCACTATTTATCAGTCTTCTTTCGAAGATGGCGGCTCAGAGTTATCACTAGATTTATGGAATTTACATTCTACCGATATGGCTTCACCTATGGAAAGCGTTATTTTTAAAAAGAATGAGCTACTCATTGCTAATAAGAAGTATTTTTTTGAATTTAATGACTTTCGTAAATTTAATATTCTAGATATTGAAATTGGCAATGAAAAAAAACCTACAAATGTAGGCCCGAGTTTTATCTATAAAGTTAGAAATGAGTCAGGGCAAGCAAATGAGTATCAAACTTACCAGTTTCCGATGAACATTGATGGATCAAGCTATTACATAAGTGGAATGAGAAAAACACCGCAAGAGGACTATCAATATTTGAAATTACCAGCAGATGCAAATGGCAAAATTGATGGCTTTATGCTTTTTAAATCACTCCTTAATTCACCTAGTAAGTTGAGTAATGTAATCGAAAGTGTAGTTGAAAAATCTTTTCCAAATGGTGGGGAAAAAAGTCAAATTTATTTTGAGGGTGTGAAAAGGGTGATGGCTGAATTTGTTAAAGGTGGTTATAGTCAGGTGGCTGCCGCGATTGACACATCAATTCCTCTTGATGATCAAAAGCGAATTGCAAACAGTTACATAAAAATAATTTTCTTAGTGGGACAAGAACTTATAGATACATATAGTAATGATAATGACGCATTTTTATTTGAAAATAATCAAAAATTTGTACAAGAGTCATTAACAGGTTTTAATGATAGTTTTTTTTATGGCTTGCCAATATTTCTTGAATTAAAGGATTATGTGCATGTCCAATCGAGCGGTTTGCAGTTAACTAAATCCCCTGGGCAGTTTTGGGTTTACTTAGGATCAATTTTGTTAGTACTTGGTATATTTTGTATGATTTACATCCAAGAGGTCAGGTTGTGGATTTTAAAGAAAAAAAACAATAAGAATGTCTTACTGGCTCTCGCAACAAATAGACATAGATATGAGTTTGATCAATTTGCAAAAAAAGTAAGTCAACAAATAAGAAAAATTTTAAATTAATGGAAGCTGTATATGAATCTGAAACAAGTATTTAACTATTTATTCATTTTTTCTATGGTGATACTGCCTACTTTTGGCCTAATCAAGTTTCATGAATATATGGATTATTACGAAATGTTTATTCTTGCGGCAACAGGAATAACTTTTATTTTAATAAATAAATATTGGCAAAATTTCAGTTACCTTGTTTCAACAATTTTAATATTTAGCTTTATATCTATTTTTCTTTATGAGGGAAATCTCCTAACAAGTGAAAAGCAATTTGCACTAAAATATTTTTTATCGAGTCAGTCTGCAATTATGTGGATGTGTTCTCTATACCCTCTAAGTCTATTAATGTATTGGTTTTATTTGTTTAAAAAAAATCCCTTCCTAGGTAATTTTGCCTCAAACTTAACTTGGATAGCAACGGTCATGGGGTTTGTTGGTCTTTTAGTTAGATGGTTTGAGTCCTACTTAATAAGTATTGATGTGGGGCACATTCCTGTTAGTAATTTATATGAAGTGTTTGTCTTATTTTGTTTAATTACCGCTTTATTACATCTTTATTATGAAGAAAAAATGAACCGTAAAGAGCTTGGTGCGTTTATCTTAATCATTATCAATATCGCAGTAGGTTTTATTTTATGGTACACATTCTCTAAAGGGGCAGATGAAATTCAACCTTTAGTTCCTGCACTTCAGTCATATTGGATGAAAATTCATGTACCTGCTAATTTTATAGGTTATGGTGCCTTTGCTATTGCAGCAATGATTTCTATTGCTTACTTGTTGGCTGATAAAGGTATTTTAAAATCAAGATTACCGAGTTTAGTCATACTAGATGATTTGACCTACAAAGCAATTGCCATTGGGTTTATATTTTTTACAATCGCAACTATTTTAGGAGCAGTTTGGGCAGCCGAAGCATGGGGTGGATATTGGTCATGGGACCCTAAGGAAACTTGGGCACTTATTGTTTGGTTAAATTATGCTGGTTGGTTACACCTAAGACTGGTCAAAGGCCTAAGAGGTCCTTTATTGGCTTGGTGGTCAATTATCGGGCTTTTAATCACAACATTTGCGTTTCTTGGGGTTAATCTTTTTCTTTCTGGCCTTCACTCTTACGGTGAATTATAAAGTTGCAAAGATGTTTATTCTAAAGTACGATTGCTTAAGTTTCATACAAAGCAAAGACCTCACGAATGGACGAAAATCTAATATCAATTAACAATTTATCTTTTGGTTACGGCAAAGAACTTCTTCATAAAGATATAAATATGCAATTTAATCGTGGGAAAGTTTCTGCAATCATGGGTGGAAGTGGTTGCGGTAAAACGACCATATTGAGACTTATCGGTGGTCAATTAAAACCAAATTCAGGGAATGTCACAGTTGATGGCAAAGTAGTCCACGAGCAAGGGCGAGAAGGGCTTCGTAATATAAGAAGAAAAATGGGTATGTTATTTCAGCATGGTGCGTTATTTACTGATTTATCTGTTTATGAGAATGTTGCTTTTCCAATGCGAGAGCATACTGACTTACCCGAAAATGTGATTAAAGATCTTGTACTGTTAAAGTTAAATGCAGTTGGTTTGAGAGGCGCACATAAAAAAATGCCTGCAGAGTTATCCGGAGGGATGGCTAGACGAGTTGCCCTAGCTAGAGCTATTTCATTAGATCCAGATATAATAATGTATGACGAACCATTTGCTGGTTTAGATCCAATCTCTATGGCTGTAATATGTGATTTAATTAGGTCTCTAAATGATGCGTTGGGGGCTACGTCAATTATCGTGACGCATGATGTTGCTGAAACTTTTTCATTCGCAGACTATATTTATTTCTTGGCTGATGGAGGAGTAGCTGCGGAAGGGTCTCCTAAACAATTATTGGCATCCAAATTACCTTTTGTTAAACAATTTATTCACTCAGAAAAAGATGGGCCAGTTCCTTTCCATGCTGAGGCACCTAGCTATCAATCGGATCTCTCACTTTAAATATGAATAATATATTAAACATTCTAGAGAAATTAGGGGCATCAGCTAGGAGTTCTTTGTCAGGCTTAGGGTCATGTGCAAGACTTTTTTTGTTAACAATGATTTATTCATCTGATAGCTTTAAAAGATTCAATTTAACAATTAAAGAGATATATTTTACAGGCGTCCTTTCACTCGTTATTATCATCGTCTCCGCATTCTTTGTAGGAATGGTATTAGGCCTTCAAGGCTATTACACGCTCGAAAAATATGGGTCATCTGAAGCTATTGGCGTCTTGGTTGCCTTAGCTCTAGTTAGAGAATTAGGGCCCGTAGTTACGGCATTATTATTCGCAGGCAGAGCTGGTACTGCAATCACAGCTGAAATAGGGTTGATGAAAACAACAGAACAACTTTCAGCCATGGAAATGATGGCTGTTAGTCCTATTGCAAGAATTGTGGCACCAAGATTTTGGGCAGGGATGATTAGCATGCCAATTTTAGCAACTATATTTTCAATGGTTGGTATCCTAGGAGGTTATTTTATAGCTGTGTTAATTATTGGAGTTGATGATGGTGCATTTTGGTCTCAAATGCAGGCAAATGTGGATTTTCATAATGATATAGTCGATGGAGCAATAAAAAGTATAGTTTTTGGTTTTGCTTGCACATTAATTGCTTTATACCAAGGACTGGTTGCGCCCCCTACAGCTGAAGGTGTGAGTAGGGCAACGACGAAAACTGTAGTGATTTCATCACTGAGTGTATTGGGACTTGATTTTGTATTAACGTCATTTATGTTTGTTTAAAATTATGGGAAAATATAGACATGGAAAGAGTTAAATTAGATATTTGGGTTGGAATTTTCGTTGCATTGGGAATAATCGCAATGTTTTACATGGCAACACGTGTTGGTAATTTAACTTCCAACGATGTAAAAAAAACTTATGAAGTTAAAGCGTACTTTGAAAATATTGGTGGCCTAAAGCCAAGAGCTGCTGTAAAAGCATCAGGAGTTGTAGTTGGTCGAATTGGGTCTATTAATTTTGATCCTGAAGCGTTCCACGCGGTGGTTAAAATTAATATTGATGAGCGATATGCCTTTCCCAAAGATACTTTTGCTAATATTTATACCGCAGGGTTATTAGGTGAACAATATCTAGCTTTAGAAGCAGGCGGCGATGATGTTAATTTAAAAGCTGGAGACTTAATTGTGCATACTCAAGATGCAGTAGTTTTAGAAAAATTAATCAGCCAATTTTTATATAATAGTGCGGGTGATGATGACGATAAGGATAAAGAGTAAATATGATTAATTTAAAAAAATGGTTTGTTGCATTGATGGTGGTATTTTTTTCAGGAGCAGCAATTGCTCAATTAAGCCCTGATGAAGTAGTAAAAAATACTGCTGATGATGTCATCAACGCAATTAAATCTGATAAAGATATTCAAGCTGGAAACAAAAAAGCAATATATGAACTTGTTGAATCTAAGATTTTACCAAGTTTTGATTTCAATAAAATTTGTCGTCTTGTGATGGGAAAGAATTGGAGAAAAATGTCAGCTGAGCAAAAAGAAGAATTTAGTACAGGTTTCAAAATGCTTTTATTGAGAACTTACGCTATCGCACTTTCTAAGTATACTGATCAAAAAATAACCGTGCTTCCAATGAAAAAGCAAAAAGGAAGTATTGTGACAGTCAAAACAGAAATTACACAAGCAAGCTCCCAACCAATAAATGTTGATTATGCCTTATCGAATAGTACTGGAAAGTGGCTAGTTATAGACTTAATTATCGAAGGGGTAAGTATGGTAACTAATTACCGAAGTCAGTTTGGGAGTTCAATCAGAACAAATGGTATAGATGGACTTTTAAAAGAGTTAGAAAATAAAAATAATGGCACTTAATATAGAGTTTGAACCCAAACTATGGAAGCTATCCGGATCCATTACATATGATGAGATTCCAAGTTTAATTGAAAAAACAAAAAATTATGACTGGTCCGATTCGGTTCAGATTGACTTTTCTCAAGTTAACCATTTAGATACTTCAGCCTTAAGCTTGATCTTTGAATTGAAAAGAAATGCAAAAAAACATAATTATAGTGTAACGATAAATACTCCACCCAAAAATTTGCTGAAGCTCGCAAAACTTTATGGGGTAGAAGATTTAATTTAAAAGCAAGAATCGTTCCGTCCTCTTGAAATTTTTTCTCAAGAAATTTGTCTGTTAAATAATGAAAAAAGCAATAGTTTTTAAAAATGTAAGAAAAAATTACAAACAGTTAAAAGCTGTTGATGGCATATCGTTATCTATTGAGCAAGGAGAGTTCTTTGGTTTGTTGGGGCCAAATGGTGCGGGTAAATCAACATTAATTAATATGATGGCAGGATTGGTAAAGCCATCAGATGGCAGCATATCTGTAATGGGTTTCGACGTAAATAAAGAATATCAAAAAGCCCGTCATTCAGTCGGTATTGTCCCACAAGAATTAGTTTTCGATCCCTTTTTTAATGTCAGAGAAATGTTGAGATTTCAGGCAGGGTACTTTGGTAAAGATAAGTCAAATGATAAATGGGTAGATGAAGTAATTGAAAGATTGGATTTAACTGAAAAATCATCTACGAATATGAGAAAGCTTTCTGGTGGTATGAAGCGAAGGGCTTTGATCGCTCAAGCCCTAGTTCACCGACCACCCGTTATTGTTTTAGATGAGCCAACTGCTGGGGTTGATGTTGAGCTTAGGCAAAAATTGTGGAGCTTCATAAAAGAACTTAATAATGAAGGCCATACAATCGTTTTAACTACCCATTATCTTGAGGAAGCCGAAGCTCTTTGTAACCGTGTGGCTATGATGAAAAGTGGAAAAATTGTTGCATTAGACTCAACAAAAAATTTGTTAAAAGAATTTTCCTTGAAAAATTTAAAAGTAAGATTGCAAAAGAATAATATTAAAAAAATCGCGACACTTTTGAAAGATACGCCTTTTGAAGAAGAGGATGGCTGGTGTACTTTTAAATTACAAAAAGTCTCTGATGCATCAAACATTATAGAAAAATTAAATTCATTAAAAATACAAATCTTAGATTTGAAGGTAATTGAATCTGATTTAGAAAATATTTTTTTGAAACTAACAAGTAAAAATTAAATTTAAAATGAATACTTTACGAGATCAATTAATAGGTACATGGACACTACTAAAAAAAGAGCTATTAAGGTTCTGGCGAGTTGCATTTCAAACAGTAGCAGCTCCAGTAATTACAGGAATTCTATATTTACTTATTTTCTCTCAAGTTTTAGGTGATCGTCTAGAGGTTTATGAGGGTGTTAATTATTTGGTATTTTTGATTCCAGGATTGATCATGATGTCGTTATTACAAAATTCTTTTTCTAATAGCTCGTCAAGCTTAATCCAGGCAAAAATTATGGGAAATATTGTTTTTTTATTATTAACCCCTTTAAGTTACCTACAACTTTTTTTTGCATTTCTTATAGCCGCGATAGTCCGTGGAATGTTTGTGGGTATTTGCATTTATCTTATTGCCATGTTCTATGTTGATCTACCTATACAGCACCCTTGGTTTGTATTTATATTTGCTTTTTGTGGCGGAGGGCTAATGGGTGCCTTTGGAATGATTGCGGGTATATGGTCGACTAGATTTGATCAGATGGCAGCTTTCGGAAATTTTGTGATCATGCCGTTATCAATGTTGTCAGGAGTATTTTATTCTATACACTCGCTACCCCCGATCTGGCAAAATATTTCACATTTTAATCCGTTCTTTTATATGATAGATGGTTTCAGATATGGTTTTTTTGGTCAGTCTGATACATCTCCATATTTAAGTTTGTTAATAGTCGTATCATTCTTTATTATTTTGTCATTTATTACTATACGAATGTTAAAATCCGGTTATAAACTAAGGAATTAGAATGTTACAAGCCATTGAGATTCAAAAAATCATAGAAGCAAATTTAAATTGTAACTTTATAAAAGTTAATGGTGATGATGGAACACACTTCGAAGCAGTCATTGTTAGTGATGTATTTGCTGGGCAATCAATTATCAAACAACATCAGCAGGTATACTCAGCACTTGGTAATATGATGCAAAGTGAAATTCATGCACTCTCGATTAAAACATATACTCCAGATGAGTGGAGTCAAAAGAATAATATTAAAGGTTAAAACTTATGACTACAAATGCAAGAATAAAAAAATTAATTGATGATAATAAAGTTCTGCTTTTCATGAAAGGTAACCCTACTTTTCCTCAATGTGGTTTTTCCAGTGTTGCTTGCCAAGCATTAAGGGCATTAGATGCATCATTTGAAACCTTTGATGTTTTGCAAGACCCTGAGATAAGAGAAGGAATTAAAGTTTTTTCAAATTGGCCGACGATCCCTCAGCTTTATATTCACGGAGAATTCATTGGTGGGGCGGATATAATTCGTGAGCTTTACGAATCTGGCGAGCTAGCAAAAGCAATCTCTAAAGAATAACTTTGGATAAACTCGTTATTGACGGCGGCTATCCTCTTGATGGTGAGGTTTCTATCTCAGGAGCCAAAAATGCTGCTCTGCCAATTTTAATAGCATCACTATTATCTGATCAAGCTCTAAACCTTCAAAATGTTCCTAATCTTCAAGACATCAAAACATGCACAAAATTATTGAGCGCCCTTGGTGTGAATGTCAATAGAGATCAATCCTCTTATTCATTAAAAGCCAATCATGTTAGTAATTTTGATGCACCATATGAGCTGGTGAAGACAATGAGGGCATCTATTTTAGTTTTAGGCCCTTTACTTGCGAAACATGGTGAAGCAAAAGTTTCTTTACCTGGGGGTTGTGCAATTGGATCCCGACCGGTAGATATTCATATAAAAGGCCTAGAGTTGATGGGTGCAAAAATAATTATTGATAAAGGTTATATTAGTGCTTCAACTGCACATCTTCCTAATAGAAAACTTAAAGGTTGTAGGGTATTTATGGATCAAGTTACGGTAGGGGGTACTGAAAACCTTATGATGGCTGCAGTATTAGCAGAGGGAACAACAATTTTAGAAAATGCTGCAAAGGAACCTGAGATTATAGATTTAGGAAATTGTCTAATAAGAATGGGAGCAATCATTGATGGTTTGGGTTCGGATAAAATCAAAATTAAGGGAGTTTTATCTCTAAAAGAAGCCAGTTATAAGATTATGTTTGACAGAATTGAGGCGGGTACATTTATGGTAGCTGCGGCCATGACTGGGGGGAAGGTTTTGTGTAATAACATCAACCCAAAACAAATGGAGTCCGTAATACAAAAAATTAAAGAGTGTGGCTCAAAAGTGGATATTCATGAAAATAGCATCTTAGTTTGTGGGAATAAAAAATTAGAAAGTGTTAAAATTATTACCGCACCATATCCAGCTTTCCCTACAGATATGCAGGCACAGTTTATGGCATTAAATGTAGTTGCTAAGGGAGCAAATGAGATTACAGAAACTATTTTTGAAAATAGATTTATGCATGCACAGGAGCTTATAAGAATGGGGGCAGTTATTGATATTAAACATAATACTGCTATTACCAAAGGTAATGGTTACCTTACGGGTACAAACGTCATGGCTACTGATTTAAGAGCATCTGCATCGCTTGTGCTAGCAGCGCTTGTTGCTAAAGGTAAAACTACTATTGAAAGAATTTATCACCTTGATAGAGGATACGAAAAACTTGAGGATAAATTTAATGCATTAGGGGCAAATATAAAGAGAATAAATTAAATGATTACCATAGCTTTATCAAAAGGAAGAATCTTTACTGAAACGATGCCAATTCTTAACCAGTTGGATATTTTTTGCAAGGAAGATCCAGAAACATCTAGAAAATTAGTTTTTGAAACAAATAAAAAAAATATTAGGTTAATTATAGTAAGGGCATCTGATGTTCCAACCTATGTGGAATGGGGAGGTGCTGATATGGGGATTGCGGGAAGAGATGTTTTAGATGAGTTCCAAGGGGAAGGTCTTTTTCAGCCTATAGACCTAGGTATAGGAAAATGCCAGTTGATGGTTGCAGCAAAAAAAGTGTTTGATTATGAAGCATGCATTAAACAAAAAAGAAGATTACGAGTAGCTACAAAATATCCTCAAGCAGCAAGAGAGTTTTTTGCTAACAAAGGCATACATATTGACGTAATAAAATTATATGGCTCAATGGAATTGGCCCCCATTGTCGGAATGTCAGACGTAATTGTAGACTTAGTCAGTTCAGGCAAAACACTTGAGGCTAATAACCTTATTGCGTTGGAAAAAATTAGCGACATAAGTTCAAGATTGATTATTAATCAAGCTTCGCTGAAGATAAAAAGAGCTCAATTAAAGCCACTCATTGAAAACTTTTCTAAAGTAGTTAAATAAATATTTTGATTATTAAAACAAAGCTCTCAACAGAAAAAAATTTTTTTAGTGATCTAAAAAAAGATTTGGAATTTGATTCGACTAGTAACAGCCAAGTTCAAGAAACTGCAAAATCTATTGTTAACCAAATAAAGCAAAGAGGTGATGAAGCACTAATAGAATTTACAACAAAATTTGATAATCTCAATAAGCGTTCTGTTGCTGATATGGAAATAAGTAAATCAAGGTTAATGGAAGCTCTTGATAATATTCCGAAAGAAATAAAAGAAGACTTAAAACAAGCCGCTGAAAGAATTCGTGCCTATCATAATAAACAAAAGGGCGAATCATGGAATTATAAAGATAGTGACGGATCTAGTTATGGGCAAAAAATAACTCCCATAGATTCTGTAGGTTTATATGTTCCAGGTGGGAAAGCAGCATATCCGTCCTCGGTTCTAATGAATGCAATACCAGCTAAAATTGCAGGGGTAAAAAACTTGATTATGGTTGTTCCTACGCCAAGTGGAGAGCAAAATGATTTAGTTTTGGCCGCAGCAATGTTAGCTGATGTAGATAGAGTTTTTTCAATTGGAGGCGCGCAAGCTATAGCATCACTCGCTTTTGGAACAAAAACAATTCCAAAAGTAGATAAAATTGTAGGTCCAGGAAATGCCTATGTTGCGGAAGCAAAAAGGTTGGTATTTGGTACTGTAGGAATTGATATGATTGCAGGCCCTTCAGAAATTACCATTATTTGTGATGGGAAAACAAACCCAGATTGGATTGCGATGGACCTTTTTTCTCAAGCTGAACATGATGAGCTATCACAATCTATCCTTATTGCGACCGATGAAAAATTTCTTAAAAGCGTGAATGAGAGTATTGATCGTTTAATTGAAAAAATGCCTAGAAAAGAAATAATAAAAACTTCTTTAAAAAATAGAGGCCTGTTCATTTGTGCAAAAAATTTAAGTGAGGCAGCTAAAATTTCAAATTTTATAGCACCTGAACATCTTGAATTATCGGTAGAGCATCCTGATCAATTGGTTGATGAAATTTTTCATGCAGGTGCAATTTTTATGGGAAAAAATACCTGTGAAGCAGTAGGTGACTATTGTGCAGGCCCAAATCATGTGCTTCCAACTTCAGGTACGGCAAGATTTTCTTCACCATTGGGTGTCTATGATTTTCAAAAAAGGTCGAGCTTAATCCATTTATCAGAGAAAACAGCAGATAGCTTAGGCAGGATTGCATCAAACCTTGCCTTGGGAGAAGGGTTGCACGCGCATTCTGAATCAGCAAATTATCGAGTTATTAAGAAAAAATGAGCAAATTTTGGGGCGATATAATCAAAAAGTTAGAGCCCTACACTCCTGGTGAGCAACCAAAAGATTTAAATTTAATAAAACTCAACACCAATGAAAATCCTTTTGGTCCTGGACAAAGCGTTTTAGGAGAGATTAAAAGAAACTGTGAGGATATTTTAAGGTTATATCCTGACCCTGAAAGTAATGGATTAAGAAAAGCATTGGCTAAATTTCATAATTTACCAATAGAGTCAGTCTTTGTAAGTAATGGTTCTGATGAGTCTCTAGCATTTATCTTTCAAGGCCTTTTAAAAAAAAATAAACCAATCTTATTTCCAGATATTACATATAGTTTTTATCCTGTTTATTGCCAACTATATGAGATTCAATATAAGAAAATACCCCTTGATCAAAATTTTAATATAAATCTTGATGATTATTTAATTGAGAATGGCGGGATAATCTTTCCAAACCCAAATGCTCCAACAGGAATACCAAAATCATTTGCAGAGATTGAAAGCCTTCTAATAAATAATCAAAGCTTAGTTGTTATTGATGAAGCTTATGTTGATTTTGGTACAGATTCAGTTATTAAATTAATAAAGAATTATGAGAATTTAATTGTGACGCAATCTTTTTCTAAAGGCAGATCACTAGCGGGCATGAGAATTGGATGTGCGTATGGAAATCCAAATCTCATAGAAGCATTAAATCGAGTTAAAAATAGTTTTAATTCATATCCGATTGACAGACTTGCACAAATTGCTGCCATGAGCTCAATAGCCGATAATGAAAATTTCACAAAAAATTGTAATAAGGTAATTGAAGCGAGATTATATTTAGAACAACAACTTAAAGAAATGAAATTCGACGTACTTCCATCAGGTGCAAACTTTATCTTCACTAAACATAAACATACTAGTGGGAAATATTTATATGATAAATTAAGACAAAATAAAATTTTAGTAAGACATTTCAACTCGCCAGAGAGGATATCAAACTACCTCAGAATTACCATAGGAACAATGAACCAAATGCAAAAATTAATCTCAGTTATGAGAGAAATTTTAAAATAAAACAACTTTAAAGGTTAGCCAATATGTCAAAAGTATTTAATTTTTTAAAAAATGATTTTACAAAGCTTTATATGAAAAACGTGCTAGAGCATAAGGCTGTAAATAAAGCGATAGCTTTTTGTAATGATGATGATTTAAATTTTATTTATACAGGAATGTTTTCTGAAGTGAATAATGGAAAAGGAATTACGGAAGACCTGGAATTATATTTAGTAACTTATTTAACAGAAAAACATGATGTAAAAGGGTTCGCAAGAGCTTCTGCATATGTTCTTGAGGATCAAACAACATTCATTGGCTTCGATATCAAAACCCTAGATAATAAAATTTGGTCACAACAAAATATGTTCTCTGTAGATGATGAAAATAAAGTTATAGGTGTTGAGGGAAATTATAGTGAAAGCAGTGAAAAAAATGTTATCTGCCCCTTGGTAAAAAGTTATTTTGAGAAGATTGATTTTCCTGAAGATACGCAACGATACATGGATAATCTCTATGAACAAATAAAGCCAAACTTTCAAACTTTTAAAGTTAAATAAGTTTTAGGCTTTTTGCCAAAGATATTAATGTAATGAAACAAAAAACATTAGAAACAAAAATCTGTAAAGTTTGCAACAAACCTTTTTCATGGAGAAAAAAATGGGAAAAAGTTTGGAGTGAAGTTAAGTACTGTTCTGAGCGATGTAGAAGAGAAAAATAAACAAACTCATGCTAAAATTCCACATATGAAGAGATTAGCAAAAGTAGCAAGAAAAACAAAAGAAACAGATATAGAGGTGACTATCAATATTGATGGTAATGGGAAATCTAGCTTAGATTCTGGTATTGGATTTCTTGATCACATGCTTGAACAAATATCTAGACATGGTTTATTTGATATTGAAATTAAGGCGAAAGGTGATTTACATATCGATGCCCACCATACAGTTGAAGATATTGGCATTACTTTGGGTCAAGCCTTCAATAAGGCAATTGGAGATAAGTTAGGCATACGTAGATATGGCCATGCGTATGTGCCACTAGATGAGGCACTATCAAGAGTCGTTTTAGATATATCAGGCCGACCAGGACTTAAGTTAAACGTGGAATTTACCCGTGCTAGGATTGGTGATTTTGATGTCGATTTGATTCATGAGTTTTTCCAAGGCTTCATAAACCATGCAAATATCACACTCCATATTGACAATTTAAGGGGAGATAACGCTCATCACCAGTCTGAGACAATTTTTAAGGCTTTTGGAAGGGCGCTAAGATTTGCGGTTGAAATTGATGAAAAAATAAAAGGTGAGATGCCTTCAACAAAAGGTTCTCTGTAAACTCATTAAATAAATTCTATTTATGATTGCAATTATCGATTATGGAATTGGCAACTTAAAATCAGTTCATAACGCTGTTAGATATATTGCACCAAAAACTCCATCTAAAATTAGTAGCGACCCGGACTTTATCAGAAAGGCTGATAAGGTAATTTTTCCTGGGCAGGGAGCAATGCCAGATTGTATTAAAGAATTAGATAAAAGAGGAATAAGGGATGTTGTTATTGAATCAGCGAAAAAAAAACCTTTTTTAGGGATTTGTTTGGGACTGCAACTTTTATTCAATGAAAGTGAAGAGGGGGGTGTTAATGGATTCGGTTTATTTAAAGGTAAGATAAAAAAATTTAAACCAAGCAACCAAATGAGAATAAAAATTCCACATATGGGTTGGAATAAAGTTCAACAAACTAAAAATCACCCTATGTGGAGAAAGATCAATTCGGGAAGTTCTTTTTACTTTGTACACAGTTTTTATGCAGCAGGGGTGGAGAGTGATTTTGTTGCAGGTACAACAAATCATGGTGAGGAATTTACATGCGCAATTGCCAAAGATAATATCTTTGCAGCGCAGTTTCATCCAGAAAAGAGTTCAGAGTTAGGTTTACAGTTACTAGATAATTTTATTTCATGGAAGGTTTGAAGGCATGTTAGTAATTCCAGCAATTGACCTTAAAGATGGAAAATGCGTACAACTGCAGCAAGGCTTAATGGACAAATCAACTATTTTTTCTGAACATCCGTCAGAGATGGCTAGAAAATGGATTGATCAGGGAGCAAAGAGACTTCATCTTGTAGACTTAAATGGAGCATTTTCAGGAAAGCCGATCAATGAAGCAGCTATTAAGTCAATTGTTTCTGAGGTAAATAACGAAATTCCAATTCAGTTAGGTGGGGGTATAAGAAACCTTGATACCGTAGAAAATTTTTTAAATAGCGGCGTTGATTCAGTTATTATCGGCACTGCTGCAGTAACCAATCCTGGATTTCTGCATGAAGCTTGCTTTTCATTTCCTGGACAAATAATTGTGGGTCTTGATGCAAAAGATGGAGATGTCGCAATAAATGGATGGGAAAAAATGACGGGGCATAATGTCATTGATTTAGCACAAAAATTTGAGGATTATGGTGTTGAGTCAATAATATATACTGATATTGGAAGAGATGGAATGTTGGCGGGGGTAAATATAGACGCTACCGTTAAGCTATCAGCAGCTCTAAAAATACCCGTTGTAGCGAGTGGTGGAGTTTCAAATTTAGACGACATAAAAGCTCTTTGCGAAGTAGCCAATATTGGCATACGTGGGGTGATAACAGGAACCGCTATATACAAAGGTACTTTAAATTTTAAAGAAGCCAACGAATTAACAGAGCGACTAACAGGATAGATATGACTGTTGCCAAAAGAATTATCCCCTGTTTAGATGTTAATGATGGTCGAGTAGTTAAAGGAATTAATTTTGTTGAATTAAAAGATGCCGGAGATCCAGTTGAGATTGCAAAATCTTATAATGAGCAAGGTGCTGATGAATTAACTTTTTTGGATATTACCGCCAGTTCTGATGGTAGAGGTTTGTTATTTGACATCATTGAAAAGGTTGCAAATCAGATATTTATTCCATTGACTGTGGGAGGTGGAGTAAGAAATTGTGAGGATATTAGAAATTTATTAAACTCAGGCGCAGATAAAGTTGGGATAAATACGTCGGCGATTTTAAACCCAAATTTTGTTTCAGAATCTTCAAGCAGATTTGGATCGCAAGCCATAGTGGTTGCAATTGATGCTAAAAAAGTCGATGATCATTATGAAGTATTCACTCATGGTGGACGAAATGCGACAGGAATCGATGCAATAATGTGGGCAAAAAAAATGGCTGACTATGGAGCTGGGGAGTTATTAATTACAAGTATGGATCGAGATGGAACAAAAAGTGGTTTTGATAACAATCTTATGAAATCTATTTCAAATAGTGTCGATATACCAATAATTGCATCTGGTGGAGTAGGCACGTTAAAGCATTTGGTTGATGGAGTTAAAGATGGTGAGGCCGATGCGGTATTGGCTGCAAGTATTTTTCATTATGGAGAATATTCAATTCAAGAAGCAAAAAATTACATGCACGAGCATGGCATTGAGATGAGATTATGACAAATTGGATTGATAATATTAAATGGACTGAAGATGGCCTTGTACCAGTAGTAGTCCAAGATTATATTTCAAACAAAGTGATAATGTTTGCCTGGATGAACCGTTCATCTCTAGAGACCTCGATTGAACAAAAAAAAGCAGTGTACTGGTCGCGTTCGAGAAACAAAATTTGGGTAAAAGGGGAGTCATCTGGTTACTATCAGCATATTCAAGACATGATTATTGATTGTGATCTAGATGTTTTACTTATAAAAGTGAAGCAAGAGGGAGATATTAGTTGCCATACTGGTAGGCAGAGTTGTTTTTATAACCGTGTAAATATGGAGACCAAAAACCTTGAAGAATGTGAGAAAGTTATAAAAAGTCCAAGTGAAATTTATAAGGATGAAAAATGAAAGATCAATTCTTAGAACATCTCTTGTCTATTATTAAATCAAAAAAAGATGAAAACCCTAAAGTTTCATATACTGCTATGTTGCAGCAAGAGGATATTATTGAGACCTTAAAGAAAATAGAAGAGGAAGCATTTGAAGTTATTGAAGCAGCTAAGTTAAAAAATAAAAACGATATTATTCATGAAATAGCAGATCTTTGGTTTCATTGCTTAGTTCTTTTAGCAAAAAAAGATATAACTGTTGCTGAAATTACAGCTGAGTTACAAAAGAGACAAGGTGTATCTGGCATTGAAGAAAAACTTAATAGGGTAAAAAAGTAAACAGACTATGGACAATTGCATCTTCTGTAAAATTGTAAAAAGAGAAATACCTGCAAGTATTGTTTATGAGGACAGTGATTTGCTTGCATTTAAGGACATTAATCCCATTGATAAAGTGCATTTATTAATTATCCCAAAAGAGCATATTGAAAATCTCTTTTACTGTAAGGAGCAACATAAAGAGACTTTATCTAAAATGATGTTCCTTGCGCCTAAATTGGCAAAAGAAAATGGCCTTGAGGGTTTTCGCACCATGATCAACACGGGTGAGAAGGGAGGACAAGAAGTTTTTCACATTCATTTCCATGTTTATGGTGGAAGTGAGAAATTAGCTAAAATTTAATGGAGTATAAAATATGATTGGAACCACGGAATTACTAATTATTTTGTTGATTGTTTTAATAATTTTTGGGGCAGGAAAACTAAAAAATATAGGAGGTGATTTAGGATCAGCTATCAAAAGTTTTAAAGAAGGAATTAGTGATAAAGGTCAGCCCAAAAAAATAAAAAAAAATAAAAAACAAGCCAAATAAAAATTATGCTTGATATTTCTTTTGCTGAGTTTTGCATTGTTATTCTGGTGGCAATTATTTTTGTATCTCCAAAGAACTTCCCAACTCTCTTTAAGTCCTTAGCCAAAATCTATAAAAAAGCAAAAAATTCATTAATGGATATCAAAGAAGAAATTGAAAGGGAAGACAAGTTTCAGGAGCTTAAAAAAATAGAAAATGAATTTAAAATATTGAAAAATGAAACGAAAAAAAAAATTAAAAAAATTTGAAAAAACAAACACTATTTTTATCGCACTTTAAAGATTTACGGACAGTTTTAATAAATTCTTCCATTATATTTTTGGTAATTTTTATCTCATTATTTCCTTTTTCTAATGAAATATATCAGTTTTTTGCTTTACCTTTGATTAATCAGTTGTCGATTGTTAATGGGAGTTTAATTTCAACAAAGTTAACGGCAACTTTTATCGCTCCATTTAAAATTACCTTATTTGTTGCTTTTATTATTTCTCTCCCTTTAATTTTTTTTCAAATATGGAAATTTATTGGCCCAGGTTTATATAAAAAAGAGAAAGTTTTTATTTTATCGGCCTCTATTTTTAGTTTTGGGTTATTTTTAGCGGCGTTATTTTTTGTTTACCTAATTCTTTTTCCAAACATTTTTAGATTTTTTATAGTAACGGCTCCAGGAAATGTGGATTTAATGATTGATATATCTCAATATCTTGAAATGATCTTAGCTTTATTTTTCGCTTTTGGTATAGCTTTCCAAATACCAATTATTTTAATCACAATTGTGAAATTTAAATTAATCAGTATAAGTAAAATAAATTCAAATAGAGCTTACATATACATTGGTTCATTTATATTTGCTGCTATTTTTACTCCACCAGATGTGTTGTCACAATTTCTTTTAGCTATCCCTGTGATTTTTTTATTTGAGTTAGGCTTATTAATTTCAACAAAATTATTTAAAAGTTAATTGATACATCAATTAAAAGAGTTTTTTTTGAATTTTAGTATTTTTTATTGGTCGTTATAACCTATAATAACGGCTATTAAGTAATGGCATTATTCAAAATTCTCTTAAGGATTGTTCATGGCAAAAAACAATAAAAAATTCGATATCAATCGTAGGAAATTTTTATTGGCTGCAACTTCTGCAACTGGAGCAGTAGGTGTATGTGCATTAGGAGTTCCTTTCGTTTCAAGTATGAGCCCAAGTGAGAAGGCTAAAGCTGCGGGCGCTCCTGTAGAGTTTGATGTGTCTCAAGTCCCAAGTGGGGAAATAAAGACAGCAGAATGGCGCGGACAACCGGTTTGGATATTTAATAGAACAGAAAAGATGCTATCCACATTGAGTGATAAAAAAATTCTGACTGATCCAGAATCAAAATCACCACAACAACCTAAAAATTGTCAAAATGCAACTAGGTCAATCAAGCCCAATTTATTAGTAATGGTTGGCATTTGCACTCATCTTGGATGTTCACCAACTCCTAAACTTAAAAATGGTGGTGAAATGGGTAATAATTGGGAAGGGGGTTTCTTTTGTCCATGTCATGGCTCGAAATTTGATCTTGCAGGAAGGGTATATAAGGGTTCCCCTGCCCCTACAAACCTAGTTATTCCTCCCTATCGATATAGTGATGATAAAACAATTATTATTGGTGAAAGTGAGCCAAAAAAAGGATAAATGAAAAAAGATATAAATAAACAAGATAAATCAACGGGTTTAATGGGTTGGGTTGATGAAAGGTTCCCACTTTCCTCATTCATTAAAAATCATCTGACTGAATACTATGCACCAAAGAATTTTAACTTTTGGTATTTTTTTGGAGCACTCGCCCTTTTTGTATTTGTGGTGCAGATCCTTACGGGTATCTTTCTTACAATGTACTACAAACCTGATGCCTCTCAAGCTTTCGCTTCAGTAGAATTTATTATGAGAGATGTTTCATTTGGGTGGTTGATAAGATATATGCATTCTACGGGAGCTTCTCTTTTCTTTGTCGTAATTTACTTGCATATGTTTCGAGGTTTGATGTATGGATCGTACCAAAAACCAAGAGAGTTATTATGGCTTTTTGGGGTCGCCATATTTTTATTACTTATGGCCGAAGCTTTTTTTGGATATTTACTCCCTTGGGGCCAAATGTCTTATTGGGGTGCGCAGGTGATTGTGAATCTTTTTGCCACAATCCCTTTCATAGGTCCTGATCTTGCTGAATGGGTGAGGGGTGATTATTTAGTTTCGGATGCCACACTTAATCGTTTTTTTGCCTTTCATGTTATTGCTCTCCCGCTTGCACTTGCAGGACTCATAATGTGTCATTTAGTTGCTTTGCATGAAGTTGGGTCAAATAATCCAGATGGAGTTGAGATTAAGAATTTAAAAGATAAAAAAACCGGGATTCCATTGGATGGAATTCCATTTCACCCCTACTATACTGTTAAAGACTTAATCGGTCTTTCAGTATTTCTGATCGTTTTTGCTTCAATCATATTTTTTGCTCCTGAAATGGGAGGATATTTTTTAGAAGCTAATAATTTTGTTCCTGCAGACCCATTAGTTACCCCATCTCATATTGCACCCGTTTGGTATTTCACACCCTTTTACTCAATATTGAGGGCAGTCCCACCTATCTTTGGAAGTCAATTTCCAGGAGTGGCAGCTATGGGATTATCGGTCTTAATTTTCTTTTTTATTCCGTGGCTTGATAGAAGTAAAGTGAGGTCTATTAGATACAAAGGCATACTTTATAAAAAATGGTTAGCTGCTTTTGTCATTAGCTTTATTGTTTTGGGTTATCTTGGAACGGTTCCATCAAACATCTGGGGACAATTTAGCAGTACGATCCCTTTATTAGGAGGTTTAGATGTTGCTACATTTTTTGCACGTATTTTTACTCTAGTATATTTTTTATTTTTTATAATGATGCCTTTCTACAGTAAAAAGGACGTGACAAAAAAAGTTCCGAAAAGGGTGACAATGCGATGAAAATTTTTATAACCTTTTTAACGCTTTTTTCATTAAATAGTTTTTCAGCTGAAAATGTTGAGCTTTCAAAAGCACCTATTGATCTAACAGATAATCAGTCACTTCAAAGGGGAGCCAAAACTTTCGTCAACTATTGTCTTAATTGTCATAGTGCAAATTATATGAGATATAGCAATCTGATAGATATTGGTTTATCCGCAGATACAATCAAGCGTGACTTGATGTTGAACGGAGACAAAATTGGTGACACGATGTCGGTCAATATGCCTGTTAAAGAATCAAAAAAATGGTTTGGTGTTACCCCACCAGATTTATCAGTGGTGGCAAGATCAAGAGGAGCTGATTGGATTTATAGCTATATGCGTGGCTTTTATCGTGATCCATCAAGAGCTATGGGGTGGAATAATACGGTACTTTTAAATTCAGCTATGCCTCATATTCTATGGGAATTACAAGGTGAACAAACTTTGAATCCTAAAACGAAAAATTTAGAAACATTTACCTCTGGAAAATTAAATACAAAAGAGTATGATTCTTTGGTTGCTGATTTGACGAACTATTTAGTTTATATGTCAGAACCTGATCAGTTAAAAAGAAAAAAAATGGGATACTATGTGATTGGTTTTTTATTGTTACTTCTTTTGCTGACAATCAACCTTAAAAAAGAATATTGGAGAGATATCAAATAATACAATGATGAAATTATATTCAAACTCAACAGACCCTTTTAGTCATCGATGCCGTATAGTCCTTTTCGAAAAAGGAATGGATTTCGAAGTAATCGATGTAGATTTAACAAATCAGTCAGAAGATCTTTCAATACTCAGTCCTTATTCAAATGCTCCTGTTCTAGTTGAGAGGGATTTGGTGTTAACAGACGCAAATATTATTAATGAATACATTGACGAAAGATTTCCTCATCCGCAACTCATGCCACCCGATCCAGTTATGCGAGCCAGGGCAAGATTATTCCTAAAAGACTTTGAGAATGAGCTTTTTGTTCATATGCATGATATGGACTCAACTGATCAATCAAAAAAAATAGCTGCAAGAAAAATCATTACTGAAACTTTAATCAAGTTGACTCCTATATTGACCAAACAACCTTTTCTTCTTCATGATGAATATTCAATGTTAGATGTTGCTATTGCCCCCTTGTTATGGCGCCTCGATCATTATGAAATTAAGTTACCAAATCAAAGTTCATCTATTTTAAAATACGCAGATAAATTATTTAAAAGACCATTATTTGAAGAAGCGATGTCTCCAACTGAAAAAGCAATGAGGTAGTTTTTATTTGGATAAAAAATCCTACCTCATCAGAGCTATTTATGATTGGTGTATTGATAATGATAGTTCGCCATACATACTAAGTTTAGTTGAAGGCAAAACATTAATTCCTGAGTCTTTGTCAGGCTCAAAAGAAATAGTGCTTAATTTATCTCCTCAATCCATTCAAAACCTATATATTGATGAGGAGGGTATTTCCTTTAAAGGTAGATTTAACGGAAAACTTTTTAATATATTTTTACCATTAAGTTCAGTTTTAGGTATTTATGCGAAAGAGAGTGGGGATGGAATTTTTTTTAATGAAAATAAAAAGCTACCTCCTCAAAATAGGAATCAAAATAAAAGTAAATCGATAGAAGAAAAATCTAAACCTCATTTATCTATTGTGAAATAATAAAATTTAGTAGTTTGATTTTAAAAATCTTGATATAGTTACATTTTTTTCCTGCCCGGTTAGCTCAGTTGGTAGAGCACTTGACTTGTAATCATGTTGTCGCCAGT
>JABBAU010000047.1 GCA_018607785.1 Methylobacillus sp. | reverse complement strand
TGGATATACAAAGCGAGTTTCCAAAAAAAAATTATTTTAGAATTTCATAAATAAAGCTTATTTTGGGGATTAGCTCAGTTGGTAGAGTAGTTGACTTAAAATGAATTTGTCGCGAATTAGAACCTCGCATCCCTTCCAATTAGTCTATATCTGCTTCAAAATCTAAATATTCAGACTCTAAAATTCTAATTATTTCATGCTCTCCACATAGTAATCCTGGATCAAAAACGATCTTAAAATAATTTTATGATAAACAGATCTTTTTTAAAGCCTTTTAAATTGAAGCAGTTGATTTATTTGAGCTGAAAACTAAAATCACAAATATAATAATTATATCAATTAGGAATATTATGATAACGGGCGTGATATTTTGCCAGAATCCAGAGGCATAATAACCATAGCCATAAGTCATAACGATAATTAATAATGTTAGGAGATGTACGACAAAGCTTTTGAAGAAAGCGTTTACTTCCCATAATTTGAAGAAAAAATACCATATCTTTGAAAGTAAATAAATTGGAATGCAGCCAAGTATTATATAAAAAATATTGTAACTAAAGAGGTCCATAATTTCTTCTTAATTTAACTTTTAGAAAGATTGCTTATACAGAACATGCTACTGTCCATCCAATATTGGGACAGCCAGACAAAGCAAAACATTCCTCTATATCTGCATCAGTTACTTCTTCATTTAAATCTATCATATTTTAAGTCTCCTACTATTTAATTTATTAACATTTATGAAATTAATATGTTTTTAATTTAAAACAATAACTACTGTAATAATACACCTGGTTGTGGTGCACTTGAACCAGGGATTTTAGTTAAAATTAGTAACTCAGATAAAAATGCAATTACCCTCTGTGAGTACCCAGCATCGTTGGCTGGAATGATAAATGTATTTCCATATAAGTCTTCTGTGTATGCAAATTTGTCTTCAAATATTGAGTTTCTCTCAACTACCAAAAGCTTAGTTGGATTTTTTCTTGTATCCTTATTTTTAGTTCTTGTCTGTTTGTATGCATCAATAGATGAACCTAGCTCAACATAAATAGGCTCATCCCATAATTGAACTGCAGCAACCGCACCTAAGTAGTCAAAAATATTTTTAACAGACCGAAGCGGTATAAATAACTTATCTGAATTATATATAGCTTCTTTTTGAATATTACAGTACGCATTATTATTAAATTTATATTGACTATTAGCTTTTGGAGAATCTGAAATACATAATGTAGCTTTTCCTATTTCGACTTTATTACCTTTTTTATTCTCTTCACTACCAAAAGTTAGTTTATTTTTTATTAGAAATTTAAATAATTTATCGAATTCGAAGTGACTTGGTTTTGAAGGATCATTTTCAAGGACAGTAATTTCACCACTCGCCTTTTCAATTACAAATGCGTCAATTAGTAATCTGAGTATTAGCTCTTCAGGGATATTATTACCTCTAAAGTAGACCAATTTCTTCATTGGGATTTTAGACATAAATTCATTCCAGAAGGTTGCATTGTCCATAGACGATTGAGTAAATGTAAAGCCTTCTGAGTACATTTGTGATGGGTTAAATGTTGCTGAGTCAAGATCTGTTAAACCAAGCCCACTCCATAAATCACCATCAGTTCCAAAAGATAAACCTGGAGCAATGGTCGTCGTCGTATTTGCATTCCCTAATACCGAAGGTATGTCATTAAAAGCAATGGGCCTATTTTCTGAAGCCCTTATAATATTAGTAAAAATTTGATTGATTTGATACTGTTCCATGGTTCTATTGTATGTAGCACTTTGCTCTTCAAATGTTGGAGGAAGAATAGTCGAGCACCCCGATATCATAAAAATGATTAGAAGTTGAAATATAGTTTTAGGATTTAATCTGGTTTTAAATTTCAATTTGAGTTCCATATTTTATTAATAATATTTGAATTATTTTCATCTAGACCTATATATCTATTCCCATATCCATCGGTCATATTGTAATAAACTTGTCTTGGATGAGCTGTTGAAACTTGCATATTATTTTTTAGAGTAATCAATTTAGCACTGTATCCATCAGGAAGGTTAAGTCGATTAACAATGTTAATCTTTTGACTATTATCATTCAATTGCATATCTATTGAATATGAAGTAAGTATAAAAAATTGGTTGTCAGTTGTTTTGATAACATTAATTTGAGAATTTCTAGGGAAAAAATAATCTTGAAGCCCTCGGGAGGCAAGAGGGAAATATGGCATCCCTCCTGCTCCACTATTGTCAGGAAAAAGGAAAAAATCTACCCAACCAATTTTTGATTCATCAATACGATATATAGCTTGCTTGCCAATATAGGTATATTGTCCATTAACGCCAGCTCTATTGACTGTTATTAGCTTATGAACACCATCCTTAAATACTCTCCATGGCTTGATTGTGGTTCTGAATGTGTCTTTAATGCTTTCATTAGAAGTTGTGTAATATAGGTCAACATCGCACTTCGATATACCTTGGGTGGTATAAGTCATTCTCTTCAAATAAAAAAATGTAGGCTTTATAAGTGTATAAAAGCAAATAAGATCCTTATTTGGAACAACTTCTCTTGGGGTTACTGTTTTTTGGAGTTCTTCTAAAGCTTTATTCTTATCATCTTTATTTTGGAGATCGTATCTTAGGTTATCTAAAATCATCTTCGTTGAGCTATCTGCTGAAATTAAGGGCTTAGAGAAACTGCATATTAATAATAAAAGTCCTAGAGATAGAATTAATTTCTTGAATTGGTAATCACATTGATTCTTCATTAGCAATTCCTAATAACTTTCCTTTGTTTTTGTTTCTACTTTTCTTGAACTATCTTCGATAGCATCATCGCTCATTGGAATTTTATTTAATACATTTTTACCTATCGGATTTCGATCAAGATCTCCTAAAATAATTGGTAAGCTTGCATTACCTTGACCGAATATAACAATTTTTGCATTTGGTGATGATGCTAGTTTCTCACTTGCGTCAATCCCCTTCCACCTCAGATAATTCGTTGTGAGGCCATTTTGAATAATATCTTGAAATGCTTTTATTCCAGCGGCTTCTATAGCTTTTCTTTCAGCTTCTTTTTCTGATGATTTCAAAATAAATTCATAAGCTTCTAATTTAGCTCGTTGAACAATCTTATTTTGTATAGAGTCTTGAACTATCTTTGGAAATTGAATATCAGTAATCTGAACATCACTAATCCTTATCAATCTTATTTGATTCACACCTGGTGGATTTATATTATTAATGATTACCTCATCTGCATTGATTGAAATATTTTCAGCTAAAACTAAAATATCTTTAGAAAAAGCTGTTTCTGATCTTCTCTCTGCAATCTTACCTCTGGCTATGCTAATAACCTCAGGAATAATTACTTTATCAAGGTAATCTTCACCCAGGTATCTGTGTAATAGTGGTACGTTATTTTTATCAATTTCGTATTGGAAAACAACTGTAATATTAGATTTAAGAAGATCTGCCGTAATTACCTCAAGCTGAAGTTGATGCTTTTGAATTCTGGCGTTATATGGAATAATTCTATTCCAAGGGAGCTTAAAATTTATACCTTCAGGTGCAACATAATTAAGATCTATACCATTAAAGAAAGGTTTAAAAATGACTCCGACATATCCTGATTTTATATTTTTGTGAATTACTGGCCATAGCACAATAAAAGATGAAATTAGAACGGCAAGGAAGATCAGGATAATGATGAAATGTTTTTTTAAAAGCTTGATTAAGTTATTAAAGAAAAATACGAAAATATAAAAAGGATTCGTTTTCTTAAGCTTTTTTGAGATATCTTTACTCATGAATTCATCTTTCCATTTTCCAATTTAATAATTTCATCTGCAGTATCATAATAAGCATCATCATGCGTCAGTGCAATGACTGTTTTACCTTGTTTTTTTAAAGAAGGTAAGATTTTCTTGTAGAATTTTTTTCTAAAGACTGGATCCTGATCAGCTGCCCATTCATCAAGTACAATGAAATTACGGTCTTCCATCAAAGCAACCATCAATGCAATTCTTTTTCTTTGTCCAGTTGATAAATCCAAGGTGTTAAAGATCTTATTCTTCACTTCAACCTTATGGTTTAATTCCATCATTGATATAAGATCAGACAGCTGCTCTAAACTTTCATCCGAGATACCGTATAACTTAGAAAATAAGTGTGAATCATTAAAAACAACGGCAAATAAATTTTGGTAAGATGTCTTTAAATTATTTTTTAATAACTGCCCATTTACATAAACACCACCCTTTTCTGGACTATAAAGTCCAACCAGCAATCTCAATAGAGTAGTTTTTCCAGAACCATTACTTCCCCTAACAAAATATATCTTACCTTTAGAGAACTTGAAGTTAATTGGGCCAAGCTGAAATTTTTCTTTATTATCGTATTTGAAAACTGCATCTCTGAGCTCTATTGATTTCACATCTTTATCAAATTGATATTGTTTAACTTCATTATTCAAGCCTCTTTTTAAAATTTCTTCAATATCTAAAACTTGTTTAGCAGCTACGTTACCTTGTGACAATGATGGGATAGTCTGAATTGTTGCAGACAAAGAGCCGACTAAAAATAATGTCGTTGTGGCAATCTCAAGAATATCTTTTGAAAAGTGTGTACTCAGGATGGGTACAATGAAAATCATAATACCAATAAGAATGTATAACATTGTTTGCAGAAAAGAAAAGAAATTGGTTATCTCTACTAAGGCATCAGCCTTATTTTTAGCTGTTTTTTTTGATAGCGCAATAAAATCTTCCGCGATTGACTTTGCCCTATCTTTATTTAATTTTATCTCTTGAAAGCCAAATAAAAAATCATTATAAATTGCAAAAAAACCAACTTCTTGCTTCCATGCCTCCATAATGCTGTTATGAGACTTCATTAAGGCTTTTGATGTAATAAGAAAAATAATAAGAGTAACGACAGTCAAAATGATAAATGCGGTGATTGAAATAAAAGCCGTATAGATAATTAAAAAGATTACAATAGAGATGCTTGTGACAGACCCAATTAATAATGGAATAGTACCTGAGAGGGTTTGCGCATCCTTTCCAACAGAATTTAGAATGCGAGTAGCACCTATTTTTTCAAAATTTATTAAATTTGTTTGAAGAACCATCTTCATCGTTCTCATTACGAATTTATGAATTAAGAATTGACTATGAGTTACATTTTTTTTATTCGACCGTCTAGCAACAAACCAAAAAACACCCAGAAGAATTAGATATGCAAAGAAATAAATAGTTATAGGCTTATCATCTGCTACAAGGCTTGCGCCTTTATTGATCATGGCAACCATGAGGGTGCTGACAAGAG
Source organism: Methylobacillus sp. (assembly GCA_018607785.1). GTDB lineage: Bacteria > Pseudomonadota > Gammaproteobacteria > Burkholderiales > Methylophilaceae > BACL14. The sequence goes on along the minus strand of JABBAU010000047.1, from coordinate 12,091 downwards.
CAACACTCAAAGAGAGAAATATTAATGACTTAAATTGATCAATGCCTTCTCTTTTTAAGAAGTCAATGAGGTATGAGTGTTTGGTTAAATTCATTTAAGAAATCTTTACAAAACCTATCAAATTTGAAATAAAATAGGCTTTCTAGATGTTATCTACATCCAACTATTTTGTTGGTTCAGGGGTTACATCCACAATGTTTGATTCACCTTTTTTTCTCTTAAAGAAATTTTTAGCATTATCAAAATATCCATTGAAAGATTTTTTTACTTTACTGGTATCAAAGTCGAGTAATGTACCTTCTTTTTCAAAGTGATCTATAAAAACTCTTCCTAAGGCATAAGTCGTTCCATATGCCACACCAGGCTGGATAAAAGAACTTACAATTGAACCAATGCCAGGTATTAGTTTTGCTACGCTTCCTTTGGCAGCACTACCCAGAGATGTGGCAACACTTCCACCAACGACAGCAGAAATAATAGCCAATACAGCTTCTTTCTTAAATGGAACGTCATAAACCTTACAAAGTGCTTGTATCATCTTAACTTGAACACCCCCAATAGCTACAGTATCAACTGCTGGCATAGGTATAAAACCTGCTGCAGCTGACCATGTAGACCATTTATTAACAGTTTCAAGTGCTAGCTGCTCATGCAATGATTTTGGTGTGAGTTTTTTGCTTTTCTTTGCAGCTGGTTTCTTATCTTTTGAACCGATTTCATTATCAAGAATATCAAGTGCAGTTTCATCTTTTGCCATTAATTGAGTCTCCTTTTTTATGTTTTTCTTTACAATTACTTTAGATTTAGCATATACCATTTTGTTGGATGTATCTATATGTTTTTTATTAGATTTACCACTTAAAGCATCTAGTGGATTGGATTGTATAGTTTTTCTTTTCATAGTTTATACATAAACCTTTTTTTAATTAATATCAATTTCCTTAGCCAACGCTCTATAATCTGAAGCAGCAATAGAATTACTAGCATAACTTAGAATGCTTTCATGAAACGAAGGCGCCTCAGCAAGACGAACATTCTCCCTTATGATAGTCTTAAAAACTTTATTACCAAAATTTTCTTTAAGTGAATTTAGAACTTCTTTTGAATGTCTGGTTCTTGTATCAAATCTTGATGCTAAATAACCTAATATTTTTAAATCTTTATTTGCCGTTCTTTGAATTTCATTCACCTTTTGCATTAATTGATAAACTCCTGCTAACGAAAGAAGGTGTGTTGTCACAGGCACTAACAATTCCTCTGCTGACACTAAAGCATTTACAGTCAAATAACCGAGTGTAGGTGGGGTATCAATTAGAACAAAATCCCATGTTTTTTTTAGTTTACGAATGTTTTTATGGATATAAAAAAAATCGACTTTTGTATTTTTAGAAGTAGTTTTAATTTCAGATAGTTTTTGTGTTGCAGGCACAATACTTACATTTTCCATAGCTGTTTGGTAAATAATGCTATTAATATCAAAATTTTCTCGAAATAATTCGGATGAGCAATCCGAGTTACTCTCCACATCTACCCAAAATGTTGAGTTAGCCTGTGGGTCAAGATCAATTATCAAAACTTTGCGACCTAATTCTCCTAATGCAGCAGCTAGATTTATTACAGTGGTTGTTTTAGCACAGCCGCCCTTTTGATTTGCAAATACAATTTTTCTCATGAAATACTTTTTTCAAATTAAAGAGTTCATTAATGTCACCCTACTTTATATTAATGTAATTATAAATGGTAAGCTTTTAACTCAAATTAAATAGATAGCTTATTATAATCAATATTTAAAAAAAAGGATTTATTCAGTTGATATTAACTAAGGAAAGCCTATATCTAAAAGCTGCAATATTTGATGAGCTTTTATCAGATGATTTTGAATCTGTACCCGCTCAAAAAAAAGAAACGGAGCTGGGAGCAAAAAGACTAGCTGCTTGGTGTCATGCTGCTTCTGGTGGTGACTGGAATCTTTTTTCCAAACGACTTAAAAGAGATAATCTTAAATATAATTATGTTTTAACAAGATTTTCTTCAGCAAAAATAAGTCAAAAAATAAAATACCCTCAATGGGTAGAAGATTCATTATGGATTCAAACGGTATATCAAAATCAAGGACTTATACCCAAGAAAGTATTGTTTTCATCAAAGCGAGTAACTCTGCCATTTGAAAGCATTTTTTTTAATTTGGTTAATGAGTCGCTTGGCTTACTCAAAGCATCAGTCTCCAGTAAAGCCTTAAGTAATTTTTCAAATACTGCTGTTGATGATATTTCATATCAGCTATTGAAATCCTTAAGCAACTTTCTAACGCCTTATTTTTTTGAGGGCTTTTCAAAGCACATGGAACTTGCCAATAAAAAAAAGAAAAGAACATCAACAACAAAACTTAATGAAAATTACAATGAATATATTGCATTCATGATTAACAATAAAGGCATCATAAATTCATTTTTTGAGAAACCAGTAATGTTAAGAATGATTGCCACAATTACTAGGCAATGGATAAATACGAATAAAGAATTAATAAGAAGAATTGAGGCAGATCAACCAGAGATAAATAAAAAATTCAAACTGAAGTTTAGTAAGAGTAATAATGCATCAAAGATAATTAGTGATTTATCAGACCCACATAACTCAGGACATACAGTTCAAATATTAGAATTACAAGATAGAAATAAATTAGTTTACAAGCCAAAAGACTGTGGTCTTGATTTTAAATTTGCTGAACTTATAGAAAAGTTAAATTCTGAAAAAGGGTCATTGGATTTACGCGTACCGAAAATTATTTCAAAAAAAAACTATGGTTGGTCTGAATATATTAACCACACCGAACTAGACCAAGGTGATGATGGCAGTCTTTTCTTTAAAAGAGCAGGCGCATGGTTAAGTTTATTTCATAATTTTTCTGGCACTGACATGCACTTTGAAAACATCATAGCCTCTGGGAATCACCCTGTCCCCATAGACATTGAGATGATACTCCAAGGCTCCTCCTCTGAGCATTTAAGCGGTCAAAAGAGAAGGGCGAGTATGGATTTGGCTAATACAAAAAGTTTGAATTCCGTTATGTCTGTTGGATTATTGCCCTCCTATTTAAAAGCCTCAGATAATCAAATGATAGACATTGGCGGCCTATCACATAGGCTTCATCAACCTGCCTCAAATAAATGTATAAATATAAATACTGACGAAATGAAATTTGTAGCTAAAGAGTCAAAAATTAAAGTTAGCACAAACTTACCACATAAAAAAAATAAGAATATTTTATTCGATAAACACACAGAGATTTTTTTAAAAGGCTATCAGCAGTATTCAGTGTTTTTAAATAATTTATTTAAAAATAATGGACTTTCTTATTTTTTAAAAAGTTTTAAAAGTCATTCAACTAGAAAGATAATTAAGCCAACAAGATTTTACGCAACCTTAATAAAAAGATTAAAAAGTACTAGCTTAATGGATGATGGGATAATTTGGAGTGCAGATTTAGATTTTGTATCCAGACTTTGTGACTGGAATAAAGAGAAAGATTCGATGTGGCCTAGTATCAGACAAGAAAGGATTGATTTGTCAGAATTTAACATTCCAGTTTTTTATATGGGAGTTGATTCAAAAAAAATAATAAACCCAAGAGGTTATGTTTGTAAATTAGATTCAAAGAGTGGATTTCAGCAATCTCTAAAGAGGTTTAAACTTTTATCAGAGGATGAAATTAGGTGGCAATCAGAGATAATTAAGATTTCTACTTTTAATCAATTAAACTACAAAAAAAATATTACCGCTTACCCAATAAAAAATAATCAGAGAAAAAATATTGAAAAATTTTATTTCAATGAAGCTCAGGCAATTGCAAAAACAATCAAAGACGCAGCAATCAGAAAATCAGGTTCTGCATCTTGGCTATGTATTAATTGGATAGGTGAAACAGGAATGTCCGCTTTAGCACCGGTATCATTCGATCTTTATGGAGGAAGCACAGGCATTGGGTTGTATTTAGCTGCTTTTGCAAAGGTAGCAAAATCAAAAGAAATGAAGAAAATTTCGCTTGAAGCTATAGCGTCAGTTAGGGATGATGTTTCTGATAAAAATGCACAAAGATTTGCTAGAGTAAACGGTATTGGTGGTGCATCAGGGATTGGATCTATAATCTATGGTCTTACCTGTATAGGTGAATTTATTGATGATGAAAAAGTAATTTCGGATGCAAAATGTGCTGCAAAACTAATTACCAAAGATCTCGTTAATAAGGATAAAGGTTTTGATGTTATAGCTGGTTCCGCTGGTGCAATCTTATCTCTTCTTAAATTATTTCGTCACACAAAAGAAAAGTGGGTTCTTGATAAAGCAATCATGTGTGGTGAATACCTTCTATCTATTAAAAGAACCTCTGTAGGGAATGTTAGTTCTTGGGTTGGTAAAGGTTTTGGTTTAATTCCACATACGGGAATTTCACATGGTGCCTCAGGTTTTGCTTATGCATTTTCTTTGCTTGCTTATGAAACTAAAAGACAAGATTTTAAAAAAGCTTCAAAAGATTCTTTAGATTACGATAATTTTTACTTCAATAAAAAGGTTACGAATTGGCCAAAAGTAAATACTAATCAAGTAGAAGGACCAAAAAGAGAATTTAGAGAAAAAGTATGTCAGTGGTGCTACGGAGCTCCTGGAGTTGGCTTATCAAGATTCGGTATGAAAAAATTTGGAGAAATAGAGCCTAAAATTTTTAAAGATGACATAAATAAAGCTATTCAGGCAGTTAATAAAAATAGCAATATTTCTGCAGGTGACTCCCTTTGTTGCGGGCGTATGGGTCAGGTTGAATTTTTGACTGAAGCATCACTTGCATCTAATGATAAATCATACTTAGAAGAAGCAAATAACTATCTAACTCACTGTGTTGAAAATTCGCATAAGAGCGCGTATCAATTTGGTGGAGCAGAAGATATTGGTCTACATTTAAACCTCTATAGGGGGATAGCTGGAGTCGGCTATACCCTTCTTCGTAAATTAGATCCAACACTACCAAACATTCTAATTTGGGAGTAAAAAATGGCAGATAACACTTCAAACAAAATTTATAGAAAGGATTATATAAAATCAATCTTTTGTTGCCCTAAGATTTCATTAGAAATCAAACTTAATCTTGATAAAACGATAGTTACTAATATCATGACAATCACTCCTAACATTGCGAGAGTTAAAAGTAATTCAAAGTTATTGTTAAATGGAGAGAATATAGATTTAGTTGTATTGAAAATTAATGGGGAAAAATTTGAGCAATATATATTGAATAAAACTGCTTTAATAATTCCAAACTATAAAAACTTATTTGATGCATCATTTAAAATTGAGATTCATACAAGCTGTAGCCCTAAAGCTAATAAAGCTCTTAAAGGTCTCTATATTTCTAATGACATATTTGTTACTCAATGTGAGGCCGAGGGTTTCAGAAATATTACCTATGCTCTTGATCGACCAGATATTATGTCAGTCTATCAAGTTAAATTGATTGCAAAAAAAGATACCTGCCCAGTATTGCTATCGAATGGTAACTTAATCAAAAAAGAAGACTTAGATAGTGGTTTTCATTCTGCCACATGGGTAGACCCTTTTCCTAAACCATCATATCTGTTTGCATTGGTAGCAGGAAAGCTTTCTTGTAATGAAAGGAAATATAAAACTTTAAGTGGTCATAAAAAATTACTTCAGGTATGGGCTAGCGAAAAAAACATAAGTAAAACAGATTTTTGTTTACAAGCATTGGTTAATGCAATCGAGTGGGATGAGCAGCGCTTTGGCCTAGAGTTAGATTTAGAGAGATTTATGATTGTTGCCATTGATGACTTTAATATGGGTGCTATGGAAAATAAGGGCTTAAATATTTTTAATTCATCTACTATTTTACTTGATAAAAAATTTTCCTTGGATGCAGACTTCATATTCTCAGAACGCATAGTTGGCCATGAGTATTTTCATAATTGGACGGGAAATAGAGTTACATGTCGGGATTGGTTTCAGCTAACACTTAAAGAAGGCTTAACGGTTTTTAGAGACCTCCAATTCTCAATGGATAGGTTGCCAACAAAATCAGGAAAGGATGTCGTTAGAATTAACTTTATTAACTCTTTGAGATCATCCCAATTTCTAGAAGATGCTGGACCTACAGCCCACCCAATAAGACCAGATCAATATGAAGCTATTGATAATTTTTATACTTCAACTGTTTACTCAAAGGGTTCTGAGGTTGTTAGGATGATTCAGACTATTCTTGGTGTAGATGGATTCAATAAAGGCTTAAAACTTTACTTTAAAAGACATGATGGACACGCTGTCACCTGTGAAGATTTTGTTGACGCAATGGGGGATGCAAATAATTTAGATTTTTCACAATTTAAAAACTGGTATTCACAGGTTGGTACCCCGAAATTAGAAGTTACTGAGCAATATAGTGAAGATGAGAAAACGTATACACTCATTTTTAAACAATCAAATAATCATCCCAAAAATACAACAAAAAAAGCTCTTCATATTCCTATCCTTATGAAGCTTTTTAAATTATCAAAAAAAACAAAAGCTATAAAAAATTCAAGTATGGACGAAGAGTTTTTAATTAACCTTAAAAAGAGGACTGAGGAATTTAAATTTAACGGATTTGATCAAAAACCTACCGCCTCAATTAATAGAAACTTTAGTTCACCTATCAACATAGAATTCCCCCCCTATCAAGACCAAAATTATCTAATCAATCAGCTCAAATATGATGATGATGCATTTAATAGATGGGAAGCTTCACAAAGAATATATCAGATACTTATCATTGAGGATAAGGAGCTAACAGATGAATTAGTAAATATTTTAAAGAATATTTTATTGGATGAGAAGCTAGACCCAAGCTTTAAAAGCCTACTCTTTAGTTTACCAAATCATAGTTTTTTATCTCAAAAGCTTGAAGAATACGACCCAATTCATTTATTAGATAAGATAAATAAGCTTAAGACCTCAATGGCCATTAGATTAAAAAATGAATGGGAATTAACTTTTCATAAAATGAAAAGTAAAGGTTTATATAGCTTAGAGCCAGAAGAGATTAGTATAAGATCATTGAAAAATCTCTCATTAAATATGCTGTTATGGGTAGATGAAAATACATATAAAGATTTAGCCACTAATCAATATATTAAATCGGATAACATGAATGATCAATGGGCATCACTATGTAGTTTGTATATAAAGTCTAAGCATGCGTATCAAGATTTGATTAACGATTTTTATGAAAGAAATAAACATGAAGAAATTTCTTTAGATAGATGGTTTTCAATTCAGGCAATTAAATACCCGCATGGTGATAAAAAATTTGTTCAGAAAATTAATTCATTGAAGGATCATAAAAGCTTTAATATCGAGAATCCAAATAGAGCAATGAGCCTAATTGGTTCATTTTGCTTTGCAAATACGTATGGCTTTCATTCAGAAGATGGCTCTGGGTATGATTTTTGGGCTCAAAATGTAATAGAAATTGATAGCCTTAACCCTCAGATAGCATCATCACTGATGAGGCGAGGAATGGATTGGAAAAGACTTAATAAAAAATACAGGGCAATGTTTAAAAAAATACTTTACAAAATAGAGTCTACCCAAAATCTGTCAATAAATAGTCGAGAGATGTTAAAGGTTATATTGTTCGATTAGCATATAAAAAATATGTGCTCTGATTACCCATCTTATATTTTAGTTACGTGAAATTGCTTAGTAAAGCTGATGGTGTTAAGTAATTTTCTCCCTTAAATAGATTAGAAACCTTTAAAAAAAAGTCATATTTAAATTGTGGGCTGATGTACTTCGTAAATGTTTTGATAATTAAGGCAAAAAAAAACCTCATAAAGATGAGGTTTTTTTTATTATGTATTTACTTAAACACAAGGGTCGGCATATGTATTTACAATAGAATAAACTTTATCGCATGCTGCTGCACCTAAAACTATTTCCTCTAGAACTTCATCTGTGATTTTTTCCATGTTGAAACTCCTTAAAATAAAAAAATTTTTTAACACTTAATAAATTATTAAGTTATTTTTATATTACACTAATATTTTTTTTCAACAATGAGTTTAATGAATTTTTGTGTAAATAATTAATTTCTCATGATGCCTACATAAAGATGTAGTATTTCTTAGGCATTCGCCCATCCCTAATATAATTCCACCATCTTCATTTAAGTTCTTACTTACCCCTTTCAAAATATTTTTTGCTTGAATTGGATCAAAATAATAGAGGACATTGCGTAAGAAAATATAATCAAATTTATCCACTATTGACTCTTTGTTGATAATTAGATTTCTTTCTTCAAATTTAATTAATTTTTTAATATTCTCCTTAATTAAAAAATTACTCCCCTTTTTAATGAAGTAATTCTTTATATAATTTTTAGGAAGATTAGATACCTGGCTCACATCATAAACACCTTCTTTTGCAAATTTAACTGCACTTTTTGATAAATCAGAAGCATAAATATTAATTGACCAATCCGAGCTTCTTTTTAATAGCTCTTCTGAGAGGATCATTGCAATAGTATATGGCTCATAACCTCCCGCACATGATGCAGACCAAATATTAATCACTTTTTTTTTATTACGCATGATATGAATTGGTAGCTCTTTATTAATAAACTCATCAAAAATTTCTTTATCACGATAAAAACACGAATCATTCATTGTTAATAAATCAAATAATTTATGATGAATATTGTTTATTGGGTTTTCTATAAGCGAAGTAATAAGATCCGAAATATTTTTATAGGCATTACTCTTAGCAATCTGCTCAAGTGCTGAGCTTAATGACGAAGAATTGATATGCGTAATGCCAACTTCTTTTTGTATAATTTTTTTGAGTATGAGGAATTGCTCACTATCTTTATCTAAATTTTCATTTTTATTTTGGGCATCTACGGAAAGATTAAAAATATTTAAATTTTCGCTACTAGTATTTTCTTCTTCTATGCCAAAACATAACTCATGAGCTTCACTGACAATGTCACTACTATTAGTATTTTTAAACTCGTTAGGATCAACATACACAAAGCCCTTAATAAATTTATTTTTAATTCTAAGCCACAGTATTTCTGCTTTAAATACATCTTTTACCTTTGTCGATGTTTTTTTTATTATTTTTATTGGGGAAACTAAAGTCTTATCAATTTTTTTTTGTGTCATGAAATGTTAAAACCTAATTTGAAAATTAAAATTAAACAAGAATAGTTAAGATTACCACACCTCATATCAGCTTACTTATATTGACGCCAACAACCTATTTTATATCTCTAACGGATTAAAACACCTGGCTGCGGTGCGGATGATCCAGGGATTTTGTTTAATATTAATAATTGAGATAAAAATGAGATAACTTTTTTTGAATAACCCGCATCATGACTTGGGATAATAAATTTATTTCCATGTATATCTTCGGTATATGCATATCTTTGTTTAGGTTCTGAGTCTGAGTATTTCTCAACAACAAACAATCTAGTTGAGTTCTTATTGTCAGACTTTTCGTTCATTCTCGATTGAGCAAATGCATCAATTGATTTTTCGAGATCTACATGAATTGGGTTATCCCATGACTGTGCTATAACAACTTGTCCTAAGTATTCAAAAATACCCTTAACAGACCTCAACACAATAACAAGTTTATCTTCTCCATAATCTATAACTCCATCTCTGTCGCAATAGGCCTCAGCATGAAATATAAATTCAGTGTCAGGCAAAGGATTTTCCGAGATACATAGTCTTGCAACAAGCTCTTCTCCATCATCCCCCTTACCTATAACTTTACTAGACGTGTGTCCAAAATTTGATTTTTCAGCTTCTTCTTTTGTACCCGTAGTAATTTCAATTCTTTCTATTAAGAATTTGAATAATCTCTTAAATTTATCATGGCTTGGTTTTGTGAGGTCATTAAGCAACCGCTCAGAATCTCCATTTTCTTTCAAAATAAAAAATTCATCTATCAAAAGATTAAAAAGCATTTCTTCTGGAAAGTTGTCTCCTTGAAAATAAACTAACTTCTGTATTGGAATTCTAATCAACATTTGATTCCAAAATACTGCATTATCCATAGAGGATTGTGTAAATGAAAATCCCTCTGAATATAGTTGAGATGGGTTTATTTCGACAGAATCTAGGTCAGTAAGTCCAAGGCCACTCCATAAATCTCCTGCTGTTTCAAAGCCAAGTGTTCCACCTATTCCTGTCGAAGATTTTCCAGATCCTATGACTGAAGAGATATCAACGAATGCGAGTGGCCTATCTCCTGCTGATCTCATAACATTCGTAAATATTTGATCAATTATATACTGCTCCATCGTTCTGGTATAAGTTGCACTTTGCTCTTCAAAAGTGGGGGGATTCATCGCAGAACAGCTTGTTAGAAAAACAAAAAGCAGGCTAATTAAAATTGTTTTAAAAGATATAAATTTCAAGAAAGTTCCTAATTTTATTGAACGTAATTTTTATATTTTTAATTAGTTTATCATTAATTTAAATGAATGTTTTTTTTGTGTAACGTTAATAATATTTGTAAAGAATTAAGCTCATAAAAATTAAAATAGTCAATCCCCATACCAGCTTACTCATATGCTTTCTGATCAATTCATCTGCCTTCTTTCCAAACATAATCACAAACAATGCAACTAAGTAAAACCTCGCGCCTCTTCCTATAATCGAGGCTAGAATAAAAGGTAATAATGGCATCACGAGTACACCTCCGGCTATCGTAAACACCTTATATGGGATAGGTGAAAATCCAGCAATAAACACAGCCCAGAAACCCCATTCCTTAAACCATATGACTGCCCTTTCGTAGGCTGGCATATAACCCCAATCATATAAATAGGGCTCAATAAATCCAAATGCATAAATACCTATGAGGTAACCTATGATGCCTCCTAGCACTGAACCAATCGTAGTAATTAGCGCAAACCTCCAAGCTTTTGTTGGCTTCGATAGGCACATCGGCAGTAACATCACATCAGGTGGAATAGGGAAAAAAGATGACTCTGCAACACTTAAAATAAATAAATAATATTTAGCTCTTGCATGGCCTGCTAGCTTTAAAACATACTCATATAACTCAAGAAATTTATGCATATAATTTATTTCGCTTTTGAAGATAAATATGTAGCTATTAGAGATATTATAGCGGCAAGTGCAAGGTAATAACCTACGTAATGCACACCAAAATTACTCGAGAGCCAGAGTGCGATAAATGGTGCAAATGAAGCTCCCACAATACCAGCAAAATTAAATGATAAAGAAGAGCCTGTATACCTTACATTCGTCGGATAAAGTTCTGACAAGATGGTGCCTAATGGGCCATAGGTAAATCCCATTAGCGCCATCCCAATAGAGAGAGTCAATAGAAGGCTAGTATTCAGTAATGGGCCAAGCACCAATCCAAATAAAATAATCCCCAGTGATGCCAAAATTAAAATTAACTTTCTTCCGTAGCGGTCGGCAAGCACTGCTGAAATAGGAATAAATATAGTAAATAGTAGAACAGATTCAATTTGATTAGCTAAAAAATCTTCACGGTTAATATTTAAATCTGTAATTGCCCAACTCGCTAAATAGACAGTCATTAAGTAGAACAGAACAAAGGTTGCCAATGCAATAAATGTGCCAAGGATCATAGGAGTCCTATAATTCTTAAATACCTCAAAAAATGGAACAGCTAAGGTTTTTTTATTCTTTTGATTCTTTAAAAATTCAGGTGTTTCAAGGATTGTGAGTCTCACATATAGGCCAATTAAAATAAGAACAGAGCTTAAGAGAAAAGGGATTCTCCAGCCATAATCAAAGAATTCAGCTTCCGACATTGTGCTCGATAAATATAAAAAAATACCGCCTGAGAGAATCAGACCAATTGGTGCGCCTAGCTGGGGAAACATGCCATACCAAGCTTTTTTCTCAGGAGGTGCGTTCTCAACAGCGAGTAAAACGGCACCGCCCCACTCTCCACCAAGACCGAAGCCTTGACCAAAACGGCATATAACTAGAAGGATAGGAGCAAAAATACCTATGGATTGATATGTTGGGAGTAA
>JABBAU010000063.1 GCA_018607785.1 Methylobacillus sp. | reverse complement strand
GTTCTTATTGAGCAGACTACTTTGTTGTGTGTTGTATATGAAGCATCAGCATCTCGGTCATCGGATGGTAACTCAATAGATATATTGCTATGTGATTGATTTAACCCTATTGCCTTTTTATTAATAAATTCAAAACCTAAATTAGTTGATAATTTTGTTTGATTTTTATTTAAGAACTCTTTGCTAGGACTAGTATTTCTTAGTGTTTGTAAGGCAAAAATATTTTTGGGGACATCCCATTCGGGCTCAAATACATTTATGTTATCCATACCATTAAGTAGAAATTGAGCTTTCATGCCTAATTAGATCAAGAAGGTTTTTCATATCCTCGGGGAGGTCGATGTCCCAGCGCATATGATCCTTAGTCTTTGGATGAATCAAGCCCAATGAGCTGGAATGAAGTGCCTGTCTAGGAAAGTTAATAGTCGATTCTTTTAAGGCAAGTGATATCTCTTTTGTAGGGATGATTTTCTTAAGTCCATAAGTCTGATCTCCAACGATAGGAGACGTATTGTGGCTCATATGAACTCGAATTTGATGTGTTCTTCCAGTCTCAAGCTTGCACCTCAAATAACTGTGCATAATGAATCGCTCTAGAACTTCATAATGTGTAACTGCATTTTTTCCATTATTTTTATTTATAGCCATTTTTGTTCTAACTGATGGGTGTCGCCCTATCGGAAGATCAATTGATTTATTAAAAAGCACCTGACCCCAGACGATGGCTCTATACTCCCTAAACACTTTTTTTGACTGTAGCTGTTTTATAAGATTTGATTGAGTAACTTCATCTTTAGCAACCACCATTAAACCTGTTGTATCTTTATCAAGCCGATGGACAATTCCACACCTGGGTAGGGATTTATTCATGGGAAAATGAAACAAGATTGCGTTTAATATGGTGCCACTCCAATTACCAGCAGCAGGGTGAACTACCATATTCTTATCTTTGTTTATTACAAATAAATTTTCATCCTCATAAACGATATTGAGTGGAATATTTTCTGCTTCGAATTGTAATATTTTTTCATCTTGTTGAACTTCAACGCTTACTATCTCGCCACCTAAGACAATGTCTTTTGATGAGATTTTTTTGCTATCAAGTAAAATAAATCCTGATTTAATCCAAGCTTGAAGCTTCGCTCTTGAATAGTCTGCCATCAATTCTTGAAGTGCAATGTCTATCCTTTTTCCAGTTGATTTTTTTGGGATGATTAACTCTAATTTTTCATGTTTCATAAGGTATAATTTACATTATCGTTATCATTTATCAACCTATGAAATTAATTTCACCATTAATACTCACTTTTCTCCTTTCAGGTTGTTTTATCTTTGGTGATCCCGTTGAGTTCGACGAAACTACTGGGCAAACACCGCAGTGGATACTTTCTAGAGGTGAGGCTTATGCAAGCACCAGTGATTGGCCCTCAGCAATAAAAGTATTAGAAAAAGGGGAACAACGTTACCCAAACTCAAAGCTTGCCCCACAATTTAAATTAGATCTGGCATATGCGTATTATAAATTTTCTTCAGATGCTGAGGCTATTGCAATGCTCGATAAATTTGTAAGACTTTACCCTAATCACCCAACAGTTGACTATGCGTTCTATTTAAAAGGAGTCGTTTTGTTTGTAGATAGAGGCTTATTTGATAAATTCACTTTACAGGATATCAGTGACCGTGATGTTGCTCCACTTAAACTGAGCTTTCAAGCCTTTAATATTGTTGTAGAGCGATACCCGGAAAGTAAATACTATGACGACTCTTTAATCAGAATGACCTACCTTATGAATAAAATGGCAGAAAATGAAATTCATGTTGCGAGATATTATATGAAAAGAAAAGCTTATATAGCTTCACTAAATAGGGCCCAATTTGTTCTGCAAGAATACCCTCAAACCATTCACCAGGAAGAAGCCTTAATTATTATGATTAGCGCTTATGAGTTTCTAGGAATTCAGGATCTTCAAAAAGATACCGAGAAAATACTTAAGTTAAACTACCCTAATAGCGAATTTCATTCGAAAGACCTTCAAGCTAAAAAGAAGGATTGGTGGAATATTTGGGATAGCCTTTATGATTAATTAGGGGCATTTTTTTTATTCAATTTTTCTCTGTATTCATTTTTAATTTTTCTTCTCGTCACTAAACCAGTTTTCTTTGGTTTTAAATCTTTTTTATCAAAAGGATTTTCAGAATTTTTTAATAAAACTTTGATTGGTGTACCAACTAATTGAAATGATTTTCTAAAAAAAGACTCCAAAAAAACAAGGTAATCTTTTTTTATTTCATTTAAATGATTACCATGAATAATAATTTGAGGAGGATTCAAGCCGCCTTGATGAGCATATTTTAATTTTGGCCTTATGCCCTTTATAATCTTTGGTGGGTGAGCTATTAAAGCATTTTCAAGAACAGAGTTAATTTGTGGCGTAGAAAGTTTTTTTTGAGATGATTGATATGCTTTTTTTATAGCTCTCATCATTTCTGAAAAACCTCTTTTATTAATAGCTGAAATAAATACCACCTCAGCGAAATTGACAAATGAGAGTTTTCTATCTATCTGATTTTTTATCTTATCTTTTTCAT
>JABBAU010000051.1:40345-76495 GCA_018607785.1 Methylobacillus sp. | reverse complement strand
CAATTCCTGATGCAGTGGTACGTTCTTCTTCTTGTCGCCTTACTATCAAGCGATCATGTAAAGGACGAATTTTCATATATAAGTTCTCCTAGTAGTGTATTCTTTATAAAATTTACTTTAGCGTTAGTCAAAGACTAAAACTAGCACTCTATTTAATAGAGTGCTAATAATAGGGATGAATACTACAAATTTCAAGTCTTCATTAAATTTATTTATAATTTAATTCAATATGTTTACAAAAAATAACTATAGAAATGTCGGTCAAACCGAGCTCAAAGTATCACCAATCACATTAGGGACCATGACTTTTGGGGATCAGAATTCGCAAAGTGACGCTTTTGAGCAGCTTGATTACGCTGTTTCGAAGGGTATAAATAGCATTGATGTTGCAGAAATGTATCCTGTACCGCCGAAATCTGAGACATGCCATCGAACAGAAGAAATTATTGGCAATTGGCTGCAAGGAAAAAAAAGAGAAGATTTAGTTATTTCTACTAAAGTTGCTGGACCAAGAAGGGCTATCAACTGGATAAGAGGAGGGCCAAAATCACTTGATGAAAATAATATAATTGAGGCAGTTAATGGCTCTTTGCAAAGGCTAAAGACAGATTATGTTGACCTTTTGTATCTTCATTGGCCTGAAAGAAATGTTCCTATGTTTGGGGGGTATAAATTTAACCCAAATGATGACTATGAAAATGAAAAAAAAATTAATTGGGTTTCAATTGAAGAACAATTAACAAGCGTTGAGCACTTAATTAAAGCTGGCAAAGTTAAGTTTTTTGCATTATCGAATGAGTGGCCTTGGGGTTTGATGGAGTTTATAAGGCTCGCAAAAGTTAAAAATCTTCCTTTAGTTTGTACGCTACAAAATAGCTATAATTTATTAAACAGGATAGTGGAACTTGGAATGACAGAAATATTTTTTAGAGAAAATTTATCTTTTTTTTCATATTCACCCCTAGCGTTTGGTCATTTGAGTGGAAAGTACCTTAAAGATCCAAATGCAGTTGGTCGAGTCAACCTATTTCCGGGCTATGCTCAGAGATACAAAAGAAATGGGGTAAATAAGGCAATAGAAAAATATGACGCATTAGCCAAAAGAAGAAATATAAGCCTAGCTGATTTAGCATTAAGCTTTGTCTATAAGCAATGGTTTGTGACGAGCACAGTGATTGGAGCAACCAATATAAAACAACTAAAACAAAATATTTCAGCTTATGATTTAGATATCATTGATAATGAACTTATTGAAGAAATAGATGAAATTCATCTTCAAATAATGAATCCAGCACCCTAAATTTTATGAAAAATAAAAAATATGTAAAAAGAAGTATTAAGTCTGTCTGGCATCCTTGTACACAAATGAAGCATCATGAAAAGCTTCCATTAATACCAATTGAAAGAGGAAAGGGAGTCTGGCTTTATGATTTCGATGGTAAAAAGTATCTTGATGTGACTAGTTCTTGGTGGGTAAATCTATTTGGACATAACAACAAAATAATTAAAAAATATGTAAACAAACAACTAAATACGCTTGAACATTCAATGTTAGCAGGCCTTACTCATTCACCAGTAATAGAGTTATCTGAAAAATTGAGTAAATTAACTAAATTGGGACATTGCTCTTATGGTAGTGATGGCGCAAATGCTGTCGAGATTGCATTAAAAATGAGCTCACATTACTGGAGTCAAACAGGATTTCCAAAAAAGAAAAAATATATTTATCTTGAGAATAGTTATCATGGGGAAACATTAGGCGCACTTGCCGTTACAGATGTCCCAATATTTAGAACACATTACGGGGCTCTAATAAAAAATTATATAAAGACAGAATCACCAGATCTAAGATTAAAAAAAAGTAATCAGTCCGTTGATGATTTTCTTGAGGCAAAGTTAAAAAAGTTACAAAAAATATTTGAAAAGCATCATTCTGAGGTAGCAAGCATAATCATTGAGCCAATGGTGCAGTGTGCATCAGGTATGGGAATTTATGATGCTCGGTTTCTCTTTGCTTTAAGAGAATTGTGTAATCAGTATAAGATACATTTAATTGCTGATGAAATTGCTGTTGGTTTTGGACGAACGGGAAAAATGTTTGCTCATCAGCATGCAAAAATTACCCCAGATTTTGTTTGCCTATCAAAGGGTTTGACGGGGGGTTATCTTCCCATGTCGGTCACTTTAACTTCGGATAAAATTTACAACGCTTTCTATGATGATGATATTAAAAAAGGGTTTCTTCATTCCCATAGTTATACGGGAAATCCTCTTGCTTGCAGCGCAGCATTAGGGACATTATCAATTTTTGAATCTGAAGATATTTTGAAAAAAAATCTTGTGTTATCAAAAAAGATTACTCAATTAGTTTCTTCATTAGAAGACCTTCCTATTAATGATTTAAGAAATATTGGAATGATTTGGGCTTTTGAGTTAGATCCAAAAATTTCAATTGATAAGGTTTTAGAGTTTTCTCTAAATAAAGGATTACTCATACGACCAATAGATCATACTATCTATTTTATGCCTCCATATTGTATTAAAGAGTCTGAAGCCAAACATATGGTAAAAATTACACGCCAGGCAATTTTATATGCAATCAATAACTAGATTATTTTTGAAAATATTTTTTTTCTTATGGAGTTTTGTCTCCATTTCTATCTATGCTGAAATACCTCAATCATATAAAGCTTTATTAAGTAAATATGACTTTGATAAAAATAGCTATAGCTTCGTAGTAAAAAATCTATCAAACCCTAAAGAAGAAGCAATTATTTTCAATGGTGATAAGAACTTCAATCCAGCCTCGCTCACAAAAATAATTACAGCATTTATTGCATTAGATAGGTTGGGACCAAATTTTAAATGGAGATCAGATCTCTCATACACGGGTGTGGTCAAAGATAATACCCTTCAAGGAGATTTAATATTTTATGGAAGAGGAGATGCCAGTTTTTCAGTAAGTGATCTAGAGGATTTAATAAGAGATATTCAAAAAAAAGGGATAAAAAAAATAGAGGGCAATTTAATTTTAGATAAGAGCTATTTTGGAAAACTTCCTCAAGTAATTGATTTTGATGACGATCCAATGAGAGCCTATAATGTTTTACCCAATGCAATTTCTATTCAGGCAAATACGGTTAATTACAAGTTTATCCCTCAAAATAAAAAAATTAAAATTGAGTCGAAACCAGACCTTAAATCTCTAAGGATAAAAAATAACTTAAAAATAAGTGAAAAAAATTGTACATCATGGAAGCAATCATTAGATTATCAAAAAGCTAATAATTCACCACCTGAGGAAATTATTTTTCAAGGTTATTTAAGTAAGAAGTGCCTGAATAAAGAAATTGATTTATCTATTTTGGATAATAGCCGATATTTTTACGAAATCTTTAAACATTTATGGGTTCAGAATGGAGGTCATTTTACAGGGGGTTATTGGGTCAATGACAGCAAGAGGCTAGAAGATAATGCTATTGCTAGCCACGTTTCAAAACCTCTGGGAGTCCTTATTCGTGACATGAATAAATATAGTTTGAATTTAATGGCACGCAACTTAATATTAACTGTGGTGACAGAAGATCTTAAGATCCAAGCTACAGAAAATGATGTGAACGAATATATTTTGAATAGGCTGAAAAGTTTGGGTATAGACACAGGCAATATTTTTATTGAGAATGGAGCAGGCTTATCTAGAAATACTTCAATTAATACTGTAAGTCTGATGAAAATAATGGATAAAATTTATGAACATCCCTATATGCCAGAAATATTATCTTCCTTTTCAATTTTATATGAAGATGGCACACTAGAAAAAAAAATGCCATTCTCCAAAGTTAAAAAAAATGGACATTTTAAAACGGGCTCATTAAAAAATGTAAGTGCAATTGCTGGATATTTAGTTGATAAAAATAAAGATAAAAAATTATTCGTTTTTATAATGAACGATAAGGCAGCAAATAAATCTTACGATTTTCAAAATGATTTAATTAATTTAGCATTTGGATCTATTTAAAATTATTGTTTAGGGACTAATAAGATGATAAAAAAAATATTTACATTTATTGCATTGTTGATGTTCACTTCATTGTCACAATCAATAGAACTTGTTAACGAGGAGAAAGGAAAAATGCAAGATAAAGAGATAAAAGAGTTAATTATCACAGATAATAAAGTTGGAGAAGGAAGAGAAGCAGAGAAGGGACTTACAGTCACCGTCCATTACACAGGCTGGCTTTATGAAAAAGGAGAGAAAACTTCTAAATTTGATAGTTCGGTTGATAGAAGAGAGCCATTTAGTTTTGTCTTAGGGGTAGGTCAAGTCATCAAAGGTTGGGATCAGGGAGTAAGCGGAATGCAAGTTGGCGGAAGCCGAACAATTATAATTCCATCTGATATGGGATATGGTTCAAGGGGAGCTGGAAATGTGATACCTCCAAACTCAGACCTTATATTTGATGTTGAGCTTATTGAGATCCAGTAGTATTGAAAACTAGAATAAAATGGATGCAGGATGTAAGTTTTAATGGCCTATCCGAGACAGGTCATGAAGTAACATTGGATGGCCCAAAAGAGCTTGGTGGTAGAGATTTAGGTATGAGACCGATGGAGATGATTTTGATCGGCATGGGAGGATGTACTTCATTCGATGTAGTTACAATTTTAAAAAAATCAAGACAAAATGTAACGGAATGTATTGCAGAAATCGATGCAACGCGTGCAGATGAAGTGCCTAAAGTTTTTACAAGCATTCATATTCGTTTTCTGATTAAAGGTATTAATCTTCAAAAAAAAGTTGTTGAAAGAGCAATTGAATTATCTGCAAAAAAATATTGCTCAGCTTCAATCATGCTAAGCAAGAGTGTTGAAATAACCCATGACTTTGTAATTACCGAGGAATAACTTTCATTTTTAAACTGTTTTTTGATTTAATTATATTAATTAAACGATCAATATTTGGATGACTTCCGGGGCTCTTTTTTGCGTCATTTGTATATTCTGCAAATAACTCTAAACCTTTTTGGGCTGCCTGAAAATTAATGACATTGAAAGTTTTGTAAAGGTAAAAATAAACTTTTAAAGATCCCTGAGTTCCAGGTAAATTATCAATTTTATCAGTGAAGTTATCCTCTAAGTCGTAAAGCTCTATTTTTTCTAGATTAGTGATATCTGGAAGGGTTTCTATTACATCTTTAAATTTCAATAACATAAACTTAAATCTTGTATGTGATAGTAGTCATAATTTTAGAAGTAAAATTCATGACTTTTTTGATAGATTTTGGAAGTTCTGCTGCCCCTAATTTTTTCGCCGATATTTCATGTTGGCATTCATCAGATCTCATTTGTTCAAGTATTTTTTTTGTTTTGATATCTTCTTTTGATAATTTAACAATATGGCTGTCAAGATGAGAAGAAACTTGTTTTTCTGTCTCAGCTAAAAATCCTAAGTTGTATTTATTATCAATAATGCTTGCAATACCACCGATGCCAATGGATCCAAAATAAAGCAGAGGATTTAATAAACTTGTTTTTCCGCCTAACTCATCAATTCTTTGTTCGCACCAGGCTAAGTGATCTAACTCTTCATTAGCAGCATTTTTTAAACTTTTTTCAATGTTTTTATCTTTGTTAAAAAAAAGTTGTCCTCTATAAAGTGCTTGTGCGCAAATTTCTCCAGAGTGATTTACTCTCATTAATTTTGCATGATTTTTTTTTGTCTTTGGACTGAGATTCTTACTATTTGAAATATTTATATCTGGTCTTTTCCTGCTTGATGGAGCAGTATTAAATAAGATTTTTAATCCTGCTTCAACCTCTTCAATGATTTTATCTTTAATCACTAAATTAATTTTTTGATAAGGCTGCTTGGTCACCCATACCTTTAAGAATTTTGAGAGCTTCAACAAATTGAATATCTTCATCTGTACCAAATTTTATAGGCTTATAATTTTTCAAAGCTTCTTTTTGTTCGGGGGTTGGCCCATTTGTAATGGGATTATTTTCTTTTTCACTCTTGTCTTGAAGATTCGAAAGGCTGTCTGGTATATCTTCCTCACGATAAGCTAAAGATTCCGTTCCATCGGTAACAATTATGTCTGGCTCTATACCTTTCCCCTGGATGGATGTACCGTTGGGCGTATAATATCTTGCCGTGGTCAATTTAATTGCGGAGCCATTCATCATCGGTAAAATGCTTTGAACTGAGCCCTTACCAAAACTTCGTGTTCCTAATATAGTCGCTCTTTTATGGTCTTTAAGAGCGCCTGTTACAATTTCAGCCGCTGATGCAGATCCATTATTAATAATTACAACCATAGGAACATCCTTAATATCATCGGGTAGTGAATTAATATAATTATTTTTATTAAAGTCACCGCCAGGTCTTATGAAATTTTCAGGTGCAGTAGTTAAGCGCATTTTCGAATCAGGCGCTCTTCCTTCTGTATAAACTACCAATTTATCGTCTTCTAGGAAGGCTGCTGAAACAGAAACTGCCTGGGTTAACAATCCACCCGGATTGTTTCTCATATCCAAAATAATTCCGTTAAAAGCATGCTTATTTTCTGATCTTAGTTTATTAATTGCTTTAGCTAGGTCTTCTCCAGTTCTATCTTGAAATTGAGTAACTCTTAAGTATGCGTAATCAGGTTCTACCAGTTTAGCTTTAACGCTTTTTGTTTTTATTTGTGCACGAGTAATTTTTATATCTATTGGATCGATAACATTTTCACGAAGTACTCGGATATCAATGGAGGTACCTGGTTTTCCTCTCATCAACTTGACCGCATCGTTCAAAGTAAGTCCTTTAACTAAAGTGTCGTCAAGCTTGATGATTAAATCACCACTTTTTAAACCTGCATTAAAAGCTGGGGTATCCTCAATAGGTGTAATGACCTCAACAAAACCATCTTTCATTCCCACCTCGATACCCAGACCTCCAAATTCACCTGCAGTACCTTGTGATAAATCCTTATATTTATCTTTATCAAGATAAACAGAGTGAGGGTCAAGTCCAGATAACATACCTTTAAGCGCTTCATCAAGAAGTTTTGGATCGCCAATCGGATCTACGTAATCTGTTTTTATCTTACCAAATACCTCAGCAAAGGTTCTTAACTTATCAATAGGTAAATTATTGGGATTATTTTTATCAGCAAATACAGGAATATTAAATGCAAATAAAATTCCAATGATTGCTCCGCTGATTAAAAGTGAAAATTTTTCAAGTTTTGAACGCATTTATTGTGACCTTTTTGTTGTAAAGTTTGAGTATCGAAAATTAATTATATTTTAGTGCATAAACTGCAAAACAAAAACTAATTATCATTCAAATTGCAATACAATTGACTAATATGAAGTAAATTTAGTTCCCTGTGAGATAAATCAAAAAATTATGGATGTCCAAAAAAAATCACCAATAGACGAATTTTTTAGCCCTCAAGGACCTTTAAATGATTGTCTAGATAATTATCAATTGAGAGAAGAACAAGTTGAAATGGCAAAATCAGTAAGCCATGCGATTGCAAAGAAAAAATCTTTGGTTGTTGAAGCAGGAACAGGCGTCGGTAAAACCTTTGCCTACTTATATCCAGCGCTCTTAAGAGGCGGCAAAGTTGTTATTTCTACTGCCACGAAGAATTTACAAGACCAACTATTTTTTAGTGATATTCCTAAAATAAGAGAAGCTCTTAAAATATCTGTCAAAGTAAATATATTAAAGGGAAGAAGTAATTATATTTGTAAATTAAGAATGGAAAACACAAACCAAGAGGGCCTATTTTTTAACAAAGATGATGCAAAATATCTTCATTCAATAAAGGCCTTTTCCGACTCTAGTGACACAGGTGAAATTTCTGAAATCAGTAAAATTCCAGAAAATTCATCTATTTGGCCTTTGGTAACATCAACTAAAGAAAATTGTTTAGGGCAAGATTGTGAATTTTATAAAGACTGTTTTTTAGTAAAAGCACGAAAAGAGGCACTTGAATCTGAGGTGTTGATAGTAAACCACCATTTATTCTTTGCTGATTTTGTTCTTAAAGATGCCGAGTTATCCGAAATTTTACCAAAAGCAAATACAGTGATATTTGATGAGGCACACCAGGTACCTTTGGTCGCATCTTTTTTCTTAGGTCAATTTATATCTTCAAGTCAAATTATAAATTTAATTCAGGATTGCCAACAAAGTTTTATAAAATATCCAGATACATTGAAAATATTGGATACGTTAGCTCTAGAACTTCAAGACAATATTTTTGAATTAAAAAAATTAATAAGTTCTTCTTCTGCTAGATTAAATATAGATCACCTACAAGATTATGATTCATTCAAAAAATCATATGAATCTTTGATTGAAAAATTAAATTTGTTAGAAAGTGTTTTATCTAAACATTCTGAAGAGAATGCAGAGTTACAAAAATTATTTGATAGATCCTCTGAATTAAACATAAAAATAAATTCTTGGCTTCGAGGGGATGATCAAAATAGCATCTATTGGCTGGAAGTATTTGCTAGAACAATCCAATTTAATGCAACACCTATAAGCGTTGCTGAGCAATTTAAAAAATTTCAAGATAAAGCTGAGAGTGCGTGGATATTTACTTCAGCGACATTGGCCATTAATGGAAGTTTTGATCACTTTACGAACTTACTGGGTCTTGAAAATTCTAAGACTCATTATTTAAAAAGTCCATTCAATTTTAGCGAAAATGCATTTTTATATGTGCCAAAAGAAATGCCTGATCCAAAAGATGAGTTGTTTAATATAGTTTTAGTTAAAAGGGCTATCCCTTTAATAAAAGCATCAAAGGGTAGAGCTTTTATTTTAGCTACAAGTTTAAAATCAATGGAGGAAATTAGTGCTTTATTAAAAGATGAATTTGAAAAAAATCAAATAAAATACCCAGTGCTCACTCAAGGCGATGGACCAAAAAGTGACCTATTAAATCAATTTAAAAAATATGGAAATGCGGTTTTAATTGGATCTTTGAGTTTTTGGGAGGGAATTGATGTCCGTGGACCAATGTTAAGCTTGGTAATGATTGATAAACTCCCTTTTCAATCGCCGGGTGACCCTGTATTTGAATCTAAAATCAAATTACTGTCTGAGGAAGGAAAAAATGCATTTATATCAATGCAGTTGCCAGAAGCAATAATAAAATTAAAACAAGGTGTAGGTCGACTCATTAGAGATGATTATGACAAAGGTGTTATGGTGATTTGTGACAAAAGAATTATTGATAAATCTTATGGTATTAAGATTTGGAAAAGTTTGCCACCTTTTAAAAGAACAAGAAATGAGAATGCTATTATCAATTTTTTGGAAGAGCTAGAATGAATATTTTATCTATTGATACCTCGAGTCAACTTTTATCTATTGCTTTGTTAAAAAATAAATCGCTTTTAGAGGAAACATATTCATCAGAAAAAAAACACTCAGAAAATATCATGCCTTTAATTAAAAATTTAATGGACAAAAACGAAATAAATTTTTGCAATCTTGATGGGGTAACTTTTGGAGCAGGACCAGGGGCATTCACAGGAGTTAGGATTGCATCTGGCGTTGCATATGGAATAGCTTATGCCCATGACTTGCCTATTGTAGGAATAAATAATTTAGAGGCAATTGCAAATAAAGTAGATAAAGACACAGTTATTTCTTGTATTGATGCCAGGATGGGTGAGATATATATCGGTGTTTATAAAAGGATTGGAGGGGAGTTAGTATCAATTATTGATCATGGTGTTTTTGAGCCAAGTAACCTCCCAAATTTAGAGGTTAAAGAAGGCGTAATAGCTGGATCAGGTGTCTTCAAATATAAAAAAATTCTACGAGATAAGTATCAATCCGAAAACATTATAATTGATGAAAATGAATATGCCTTGGCTGGGTCAATTGCGCAACTTGGCTCAAAAAGGTTTGATGATAATTTTAACCTTAAAAAAGCTTCACCAATATATATTAGGAATAAAGTTGCAAAAACCATCAATGAAAGAAAAGTTGATTTTAAAAGCCAACACAAAAAAACCTAACTTTAAAAATGTAGAGTTAGATGATATTGAAAAAATTGTTTCGATTGAAGTGAATTGCCATATTTCACCATGGACAAAAAAAAATTTCCTCGATTCAATTAACGCTGGTTATACCTTTCAAGTCTTAAAAGATGACCATTTAATCATTGGGTATTACATTGCAAGCTTTGCTGCTGATGAATGTGAGCTATTAAATATTACCGTGAAAAAGAATTTTCAAAGACAAGGCTTTGGTACCGCAATCATTAATCATCTAATTAAAAATTGTTTAAAAAGAAAAACATTAAATCTTTTTCTGGAGGTTAGAAAGTCTAATAAAAATGCTATCCTGTTATATGAAAAAGAGGGTTTTAATGAGGTTGGAATTCGACCTAACTACTACAAAGCTTTAAAAGGAAAAGAAGACGCCGTGCTAATGGCGAAAAGCTTATGAATATAATTATAGAAAAAGAAATTGTCTTTGAGGAGCTAAATTTACTTCCTATTTGGTTGCATAAAAACCGACTACAAAAAATAAACTCTAGCTTATTAAGTATCGGGTCATATTTCTTTAAAAATTTAAATGTCTCTATTGTTGTTTCTGATTTAGATAAGCTTCCAGCTGATGAGAAAGAATTATTCAAAAATGTGCATATTTATATGAACTCAATTTCAGAGAATTCAAAATACTATAGAAATATCAAGGAAGGAGAGCTTGATGGGCCAGTATATTTAAGCTCAAACCATCATATTTTTTTAATAGGAGCTACAAACTCAAAAAATTTAACTGACTTAAGTATTAATTTTAAGACATTGCCATCGTTAGAGGAAATGTTAGCAAATCCAGATAAAAAGAAAAAGTTATGGCATGATATCCAATCATTATTAAATGACGAAGTAAGGGAAAATAATTAGAAAATGCTAGCATCAAGGTTTTATATTGCGACAAGAAAAGAATCGCCAGCAGAGGCAGAGCTTTTAAGCCATAAATTATTGGTGAGGGCGGGTATGATTCGATTGCTCGGATCAGGCCTATATACCATCATGCCATTGGGTCTAAGAGTATTAAAAAAAATAGAAACGATCATCAGAGATGAACTTAACAAGGCGGGTTGTATAGAGCTGCTAATGCCAGCCATCCAGCCCTCTGACCTATGGAAGGAGTCAGAACGCTGGGAAGAGTTTGGTCCACAAATGTTAAAAATTAAAGATAGGCATGATAAAGAATTCTGTTTTGGTCCAACACATGAAGAAGTAATCACAGATATTATAAGAAAAGAAGTTAATAGTTATAAACAACTCCCTATTAATTTTTACCAAATTCAAATGAAATTTAGAGACGAGATAAGGCCAAGATTTGGTGTCATGAGAGCGAGAGAATTTTTGATGAAAGATTCGTACTCATTTCATAGTAATTTTGATTGCCTCAAAGAGACTTATCAAAAAATGTTCCAATGTTATGAAAATATATTTAATAGGATTGGCTTAAAGTTTAGAGCTGTATCAGCAGATAATGGTGCTATCGGTGGTGATGCGTCTCATGAATTTCATGTATTAGCCGAATCAGGTGAGGATATTCTTGTTTACGATGAAAATTCTGATTTTGCTGCCAATATTGAATTAGCAAAAGATCATCCTAATATTGATACTTTAAAAAAATGCCGAGGAATTGAGGTTGGCCATATATTTCAATTAGGAACAAAGTACTCTCAAAAAATGTCTGCTAATTTTATTGCCGAGGATGGTTCATCACAACCTGTCATTATGGGTTGTTACGGTATTGGTGTTTCAAGAATTGTCGCGGCGGCAATTGAGCAATGTCATGATGAAAATGGTATCGTTTTTCCTAAATCTATTGCACCTTTTGAAGTGATTATTACGCCAATTGGCTACGATAAAAACGAGGAAGTAAAAGCATATGCAGATAGACTCTATGATGATTTAATAAAACAAGGCTTTGATGTTTTATTAGACGACAGAGGCCTACGTCCAGGAGTGATGTTCAGTGAAGCTGATTTAATAGGCATTCCTCACAGGATAACTGTGGGTGATAAAACTATTTCAGAAAAAAAATATGAATATAAAGGTCGCAGTGAACAGGCTTCATCAAACATCAATTTAGAAGAGTTGTTAAGCAAGCTCACTAATTAAAATTAATTAAGCACCTTGTAAGCATGGTAGCTACCGAACTCACCTTCAGAATCAATGTAAACAAAGTAATATCCGTTCAATGTATAACCCAGTCCGTTGAAGTAGTTTTTTGAGCGCAACTTAAGTTTTTTAGGTAACTTACTTTCTCCTTTGTATTTACCTGCAGTGTTGTAAACTAAAAAGCGTTTATTTTCCACATCAAGCAAAATTAGCTCATTATCTTTAACATCTGTGAATGCAATAAAATGGCTTGCGACATCGTAGGGTTTTACATTAGGTGTTTTAAAATCAAGCTCTATAGTTTTTTTTGCAGTGAACTCTTGAGCATCGACAACGATGACTCTGTTAGATTTTTCTTGTTTGGCGTAATATAAATTATTTTTTCCATCAAATGAAGGCATTGTGCCAGAACTTTCAAAAGCAAAAACGGTATTAATAATGTCATTTGACTTGCCTGTTAATAATCCGTCATCATCAAGCTCTAAAGTATAAATTCCCGTCATAGGAGCAAATCCGGCTGCTGCTGATACATTGTATGTAATTGTTTCAAGTTCAGATTTCTTGGTATTAAAGTATATTGAGCGATTATCAAAGCCTGGGCGGGTCGATTCAATATAATTACCCTTTTCGTCGTAGGTATGGATGAGCGACTTTGATATTGGAGCTTGGCTGTTAGAACCCATAGGCGCTAAACCGCCATCAGCAATGTAATATTTTTTTTCTACAGGAATATAAGCTAGTGTTTGAGGTCTTGTAGTGGGTTGTTTTTTTAAAGGGATTTTAAAAACAAGCTCAGCTTGTTCATTGATCTCAGCGTTGACACTTCCAGCAAAGATGGCGATAGATGTAAGCAGTATAGGCAGTAATTTTTTCATTTTATATATATTCCATTTTATTATTTATACTTATAAGTCTTTTTTAACTTTTTTTTGTTCAATAAATATTGCGTCACCATAACTAAAGAAACGATATTTATTTTTGATAGCATGGGCATAAAAACTTTTTGTGAAATTATAACCAGCAAAAGCAGACACTAACATAAGAAGAGTGCTTTTTGGTAAGTGAAAATTTGTAAACAAACTATCAACTACTTTAAAGTTGTATCCAGGGGTAATAAATATATTAGTATTTTGATTACCGGTTCCAATTTCATTATTTTTATAAGATCCCTCAAGCGCCCTCATAGATGTTGTTCCAATTGCAATTACACGCCCACCAATTTTTTTAGTTTGAAGTATCTGTTCTTTTAACTGTTCTGTAATATTAAAATTTTCATAATGCATCTCATGTTCATCAATGTTTTTTGTTTTAACAGGTTGAAAGGTTCCAGATCCAACATGAAGCGTTAAAAAATTATATTTAATTTTTTTCTCTTTAAACTTTAAGAAATCTTCTTTAGTAAAATGAAGACCAGCCGTTGGTGCAGCAACTGCACCAGCATTTTTTGCATATGTGGTTTGATAGCGATCAACATCTTTTTCTTCATCTTTTCTTTTTATGTATGGGGGTAATGGGACATGACCGAAAGTATCAAGTAAATTTGTAAAGTTAGAATTATATAAGGTAACCTGAAACAATTTTTTTTTAACGGCTGTCACTTCTAAATAAATAGATTTTGAAATAAGTATTTGAAGCCCGACTAAAATTTTTTTTGAGGTTTTAATCATTACAAGCGCCTTATTAGTATCAATAATTTTTTCTATTAAAACCTCAACCTTTCCACCTGAAGGCTTTTCTCCAAATAATCTAGCCTTAATAACTTTTGTATCATTAAAAATCAAAAGATCATTAGGCAATAAATATTCGTGAAAATTTATACAATGCTTATCAACAATACTATTTTTGTTGGGGTTAACAATTAATAATTTGCTATCACCACGAATTTTTGGAGGTTGTTGCGCAATCAAGTTGGCCGGGAGTTTGTAATCAAAATCATTAATTTCCATACGCTTCATTGGTTGTTATACTAACCGCTTATTTGCCGGGATGGCGGAACTGGTAGACGCACGGGATTCAAAATCCCGCGCTGGTAACAGCGTGAGAGTTCGATTCTCTCTCTCGGCACCAACATAAGTTAAAAAATTAAACATGATTGAACATAAGAAAATAAATCCAGAGACACATGAAATAATTGTTCGTCCTAATCCTGCAATGTCATGGTCTTTAATTAAAAAAATATATTTTAGCTTTACTATTCTGATACTAATAATTGCTATTGTTTTAAGCTACATTAATCTTTATTTGGCAATTCCATTTTATGGAGTTGAAACCATTTTTCTTGGCTATGCATTATATATTACAGCTTTAAAAAGCACATTTTATGAGAAAATTCGAATTACCCCAACAGAAATAGAAATTTCATTTGTACAGGGGAAAAAGATTTTTAAAGAAAAGTTTACAAAAGAGTGGTCTAAATTTTATTTTAATCCACCAACAAATTTAAAACATTCTGAAATTTACATATCAAAATCAGGAAAAAAAACTTTCATTGGTACCAAGATAAACGAAGAGAATAGAAAAAAATTATTTAATTTGTTAAAAGCTTTTTAAATAAAAATTTAATTTACCTAATAAGATTAGTGCTTATCAAGTACTTTAAAAAAATAAGTAAATGTAAAAAAAATAAAAAATATTGTATTAAGCTAATTGAAATATTTTTTTTTTGCTGATAATATTGTTACAATTTATTAACAAAAATCAGAAAGAATCTGAGTTAGTATTTCCCAAGATATTTTTTTTTGGAATTTATACGGCATTTGTTATGTCAATGCTTAAACAATTAATTAACTTAAAGGTATTCAATTGAAATTAATTTATCAAAAACTTCTCTCACTTTTGCTTTTACTTCCATTCTCAGCGATAGCTGAATGGGGTTTAAATATGACCCAAGGGGTAACACCCATAAGTAAAGAAATTTACGATATGCACATGCTTACACTTTGGGTAGTTACTATTATTGGTGTGTTGGTTTTTGGCGTCATGTTTTGGTCAATATTTCATCATAGAAAATCCAAAGGAGCAAAAGCTGCTAAGTTTTCTCATAGTACTACCGTGGAGATCATTTGGACTATTGTTCCCACAATAATTATTATTTCGTTGGCAGTTCCCGCAACTGGATTGCTGATAAGAATGGATGATACATCAGAAGCCAAAATCACAATCAAAGCAACCGGAATACAGTGGAAGTGGAAATATGATTATCTAGATGAGGATATTACATTATATAGTTCACTTGATGCCAAAAGCCAGGAAGTTGCGCAAAGAGATTCCGGTCAAAATCCAATGGAGCATGAGAACTATCTCTTAGATGTGGATGAGCCTCTTGTTGTTCCTGTTAATACTAAGCTTAGAATTTTGACAACTGCAGAAGATGTAATACATGCTTGGTGGGTTCCTGAACTAGGTTGGAAACGCGATGCAATCCCAGGATTTATCAATGACAATTGGGCGATTATCGAAGAGCCTGGAACTTATCGTGGTAACTGTACTGAAATATGCGGTAAGGGGCATGGTTATATGCCTATAGTCGTTAAAGCCGTTTCTATGGAAGAATACGAGGCATGGGTAGACGACAGAAAAGCATTAAAATTGGCAGCTTTAGAGTCACAAAATAAAACATTGACAATGGATGAATCGATGGCTGAGGGAGAAAAAGTTTATAAAAAACAATGTTTAATGTGTCACCAAGCTAATGGTGAAGGTGTTCCTGGAGCTTTCCCTGCACTTGCGGGAAGTGAGATTGCTCTGAAAAAAGAGAATACTCTTGAACATTTATACAGGATTATTTATGGTAAAAATTTGATGCCAAAATTTGGAGACCAACTTACTGATTTAGAAATTGCTGCTGTTACTACATATGAAAGGAATGCTTGGGGCAACAATACAGGTGATCTGATTCAACCAAAAGAAGTGGCAGAGGCAAGAAAGAATCAAACAAAATAACTTATTTAAACTTTAATTTAGGAAGTAATTTATGAGCACAATAGCAAAAGATACACATCATGATCATGAACATAAGCCAACTGGATTGAAACGTTGGTTTTTCTCTACTAACCATAAAGACATTGGGACGCTTTATTTAATATTTGCTCTGACGATGTTTTTTGTTGGTGGCGCTATGGCCATGATTATTCGTGCTGAATTATTTCAACCGGGATTACAATTTGTAGATCCTCAATTTTATAATTCTATGGTAACTATTCATGCGCTAGTTATGATTTTTGGGGCTGTTATGCCTGCAGGTGTAGGCTTAGCAAACTGGATGATACCTTTGATGATCGGTGCTCCCGATATGGCGTTACCAAGAATGAATAACATGAGTTTTTGGATTCTTCCATTTGCTTTTGCGTTACTTTTGAGCACAATATTTATGCAGGGCGGAGGTCCTGCAGGCGGATGGACAATGTATCCACCCTTAGTTCTTCAAACAGGAGATGCATTCCCATTTCTCATATTTGCTGTTCATTTTTTAGGGGTATCTTCAATAATGGGAGCTATCAATATTATTGCAACCGTATTTAATATGAGAGCGCCTGGTATGTCATTAATGCAAATGCCATTATTTGTGTGGACTTGGGTTATTACTTCGTTTTTATTAATTGCTTCATTGCCGGTTCTAGCAGGCGCAGTAACTATGCTACTAACAGATAAATATTTTGGAACAAGTTTCTTTAGTGCAGCTGGAGGTGGTGATCCTGTCTTATTTCAACATATTTTTTGGTTCTTTGGACATCCGGAGGTTTATATCTTAGCTTTACCTGCCTTTGGAATCGTTTCTTCAATTATTCCAACGTTTTCAAGAAAACCTTTGTTTGGTTATGCATCAATGGTTTATGCGACAGCCTCAATTGCAATTCTCTCTTTCTTTGTTTGGGCTCATCATATGTTTACTGTTGGCCTTCCAATTAAGGGTGAACTATTTTTCATGTATGCAACTATGTTAATTGCTGTTCCAACCGGTGTTAAAGTATTTAACTGGATGGCTACTATGTGGAAGGGATCAATGACCTTTGAAACGCCTATGTTATTTGCTGTAGCTTTTGTTATATTATTTACTATTGGTGGATTCTCAGGTTTGATGTTAGGTATTACGCCGGTTGATTTTCAATACCATGACACTTATTTTGTTGTAGCGCACTTCCATTATGTCCTCTTAACTGGAGCTGTATTTGCTCTGATGGCTGCAGTATATTACTGGCTACCAAAGTGGACTGGGCATATGTATGATGAGAGACTTGGAAAAATACATTTTTGGCTCTCAGCGATATCAGCCAATGTTCTTTTCTTCCCTCAGCATTTCCTTGGACTAGCTGGGATGCCTCGAAGAATTCCGGATTATAATATTCAGTTTGCTGACTTCAACATGATTTCTAGCATTGGTGGATTTGCCTATGGCCTGACACAATTACTGTTTATCTACATTGTAATTAAATGTGCCTTAGGGGGTAAAAAAGCAAAGTCGGTATCTTGGGAAGGTGCAAGAGGACTTGAATGGACAGTGCCATCACCGGCGCCATTCCATACTTTTGAAACTCCGCCTAAAATTAGAAAAGAAATGCTTGAAAACGGTTAATGAAATCGTCTGATACGAAGGAAAAAATTAATAAAAAAAATAAGCGGCTTGCCATTATCCTAGGAATAATGGCTTGCTCTTTTTATGGTTTATTTGTTTTGATGTTTGCTATTTAATGACTAACAAGGGAACAAAAAAGACGGTTATTATACTGTTTATTGTTACAGTGTTAATGTTTGGTTTTGGTTATGCCATGGTGCCCTTGTATGATGTTTTTTGTAAAATTACAGGGTTAAACGGTAAAACAATACGTGTTGTAGAAAGTGAAGTAAAAAAAGAATATAAAACTGATCGTATTGTTAAAATAAGGTTTGATTCAAATATAAATGGAGATCTGCCTTGGAAGTTGAAATCAAATGTGAAAACTATGCATGTTCAGCCAGGCAAGTTTTATGAAGCTACATATGTCGTTGAGAACTTATATAATGGAGATGTAACAGGACAAGCGATACCGAGCGTTTCTCCACAAGTTGCGTCGTTATATTTTAAAAAAGCTGAATGCTTTTGTTTTATAAACCAGTTATTAAAACCTGGTGAAGTAAAGGAAATGGTAGTAAGGTTTGAAGTAGATAAAGATATACCCGAGGAGGTTACTGCTTTAACTTTGTCTTATACTTTTTTTAGGGCAAAAAAGGTAGCAGCGAAATAAATTATTTAACTATTTAGATAGGAAAAATTATGGCATCTCAAGAAGTTTATTACGTACCTGATGGCAGTAAGTGGCCAATTATTGCAACTCTCGCACTATTTACATCTTTTTTAGGTGGTGCAGTTTGGTTTAATGGTGGAGATATTGGGAAGTTTATATTACTAATTGGCTTGGCTGCAGTAACTTATATGTTTTATGGATGGTTTAAGGATGTCATTAAGGAAAGTCTTGCAGGAAAATATAGTAAACAAGTAGATGTAAGTTTTAGAATGGGAATGGGATGGTTTATTCTCTCAGAAGTTATGTTTTTTGCCGCTTTTTTTGGTGCTCTTTATTATGCTAGAGAGTTTTCGATTCCATGGTTAAGTGGTGAAGGTCAGGGAGGGCATAATGGGACTCACGAATTTTTATGGCCAGCTTTCCAGGCTGCGTGGCCAATGAACGTAATGCCAGATCCATCGAGATATACGCAATACACCAATGTAATACCCGCGTTTGGAATACCTGCTTTAAACACAGCACTGCTTTTATCAAGCGGAGTCACTGTGACATTAGCGCACTGGGCACTTCAAAAAAATAATCGTAAATCTTTATGTACATGGCTAGCTGCTACTGTTCTTTTAGGAATTATATTTGTAGGGTTTCAAGCTTATGAGTATGTTCATGCGCATCAAGCATTAGATCTTACTTTAAAAGGCGGTATCTATGGATCAACTTTTTATATGCTAACTGGATTTCATGGTTTTCATGTGACAATGGGAGCTTTGATGTTGGCGGTTATTTTGTATCGTTCAGTTAAGGGACATTTTAGTAAAAAAGATCATTTTGCATTTGAAGCTGTAGCTTGGTACTGGCACTTTGTTGATGTGGTATGGCTCGGTTTGTTTATCTTTGTTTACTGGATCTAGGTAGTTAAGAGTTAAAAAAAAGGTTATCTAAAAGGTAACCTTTTTTTATAGATGATTGGGTGATAACCAACCCATATAGAACCCAAAGAATAATAAAACAAACAAAAGAACTGATAATACAATTCTTACGGTAAGTGATTTAACCATATTTAGGGATTTGTCATCATCCTTTATTAAAAAATGAAGCCCTCGAGTCAGTGAAAGTAATATAACAATAAGAAGTAACAAAACTATGAACTTATATATAGATGCAATTTCCAATCAAACCTCCCAAGGTTAGCTATGTTTTTAAATAATTATAATTACAATTTTAAATTAATACCTACGATAATATTCGTAGTCTCATTTTGTTGTTTTATCATCCTAGGCTTTTGGCAAATTGATAGAGCGGACCAAAAAAACAACCTTAATACTAACTATACAGACAGACAAAAAGAAGTACCAATCGTTCTGAATAAATTTAATGCGCTTGACGAAAAGACATCGTTACTTTGGAGAAAAGTAGAACTTGATGGCACATTTTTAAATAATCAAAACATTATATTAGATAACCAAATCTTTAATCAAAATGCAGGGTTTAATATTATTACTCCACTAAAAATTGAGGATTCAGAATTGATTGTGCTAGTAAATAGAGGTTGGTATCCAAATTTAAAAAATCGAGAGACAATACCAAATATTAATACTATTTCTGGCAACCAGAACCTTAAAGGTCACATAGCAGATTTTCCTGTAAGTGGCATAAAATTGGGCAATAACAATATTGAGACACTTAATTCACAAATTTTTAGATTTCAAAGACTTGAAGTTTCAGAGTTGAATTATTTTCTCTCAGCAAATGTCCTACCTTACATGATTTATCTTGATCCAATTATTGATAAGGAGTTTTATGGAAATTTTAAACTTCCTGCGCCAGACTCTGAAAAAAATTATGGCTATGCTTTTCAATGGTTTGCATTTGCCATCACCCTCTTAATTATTTTTATAAGGCTAAGTATGACTAGGAAAGCAAATGGAAAGTAAGATATTAAGATCTAGATTAATTCTTTTGGGCGTAGCATTGGTATTTATAATACCCATCTTGGTGAGTTGGTACTTGGTTTTCTTTTCTGATTTTAAAAAGGGAGACGGAGGTACTCAGAAAGGAGAACTTATTTCTCCTGTTATACCTTTAGGGGAGCCTGAAGTATTTAATTTAAAAAGTAAAACTATTGAATCAATAAATGGAAAATGGACACTTTTATTTTTTGTTGAAAATGAATGTAATCAGTTATGCGAGGATAAGCTATATCAACTAAGACAAATAAGGCTTGCATTAGGAAAAGACAGAGATAAAGTTGACCGTCTTTTAGTTTCAAAAAATAAGCAGCAATGGAGCCAATATACCAATTCATTTAATGGCCAAAAATATATTGATCCAACAAGCAGAGATTACAACAGATTAATTAAAAAATTTAATGATTACGCTGGCTTGGATTTAAAAGCGACTTATCTAATTGATCCATACGGTTTTTTAATGATGAAATATCCTCAAGATGATAATCCCATGGGAACTATAAAGGATATTGAGAGACTTATTAAGAATCAGAAGTAGGAGTTAAAGTAGTTTATCGAGAGTTTCGTTGAAGTCTTTAAAGTTAATTTCTCCAATAATGGTGTTAATAATGTAGCCATTTTGGTCAAGAATAACTGATGTTGGTGTTAATTTTATATTGTTAAATTTATTCATGATTTCTTTATTTGAATCAAGAACAACAGGAAAGGGCAGTTCATTATTTTTAGCATAACTGATGACTCGACTGGGTGGATCGTAATACATTGCAACGGCGATAACTTCTAAACCTTTGTTTTTGTATTGTTTGTAAGTTTGGATGAGGGCTGGCATTTCATTGATACAACCTGGGCAATCGGTTGCCCAGAAATTTATAAGTGTAAGCTTACCATTTAGGTGCTCTGAAGTAATTTCTGTGCCATCAATGGTAATCATTTTTAGATTTTTTATGGGGCTGGTTTGGAGGCTTATAAACAAAATGACGCCAACAAACATGATTAAAAAAATAGATAGAATTTTATTATTTTTCAATTTAGATGATAAAAGAGTATTAAAAATAAATTATAGCTGATTAACAATATATTTTTTGAGGGATTTTTTATGGTTTGGTTCAAGAATCTAGTATTAGGAGCTACAATTCTTGCTTTATGTGTAGTAGTTTTTGGTGCTTATGTAAGATTAACTGATGCAGGATTGGGTTGCCCAGATTGGCCAGGTTGTTATGGAACGCTAACTGTTCCCGAAAGTGTTGCAGCAATTGAAGAAGCACAGGCTAATTATCCTAATAGTATAATTGATAAAGGGAAAGCTTGGATAGAAATGATTCATCGATATATCGCAGCTATTCTTGGATTGATGATTCTTTCATTAGCCTTCTTGGCTTATAAAAACAAGAATGATATAAATGTGCGTCCTTCCCTAGTTTATGGTTTATTAGGCCTTGTAATTGCCCAAGGAATGTTGGGGATGTGGACTGTTACCGAGCTACTTATGCCAATTATAGTTTCGCTTCATTTGCTTGGAGGAATGACAACTCTTGGATTGTTAACTTATATTACTCATCGCCATTGGGGGTCAGTGAGTGATACATTAATTACCTTAAAACCAATCTCACAGAAATTAATAAGATTTTCCTTAGTAATTTTATTTATCCAAATATTTTTGGGTGGCTGGACTAGTACAAATTATGCTGCTTTGGCCTGCACTGACTTCCCAACTTGTCATGGAGAATTGATACCACCAATGGACTTCAGTAATGGATTCACATTGTGGCGAGAATTAGGTATGACAGCTCAAGGAGATGCGTTAACGCTTCAAGCTTTGCAAGCTATCCAATGGATACATAGAATAGGAGCCTTCATCTTTGTCTCATATTTTTTATATATCATCTATTTAATGTCGAAGTTTAAGTCGTGTAACTTATATAGGAACCTTTTAGTGATCGTCATCAGTTTTCAATTTATTATTGGGGTGCTTAATTTATTGCTTCACTTGCCACTAGCACTTGCAACAATGCACAACCTTGGAGCTGCTTTATTAGTTATAATAACGGTGATTATTAATTCAAGAATTACACCTAAGTATGGCTAGAGTAATTGAAAATAAAACTTTCCAAATAAACGGAAAAAAAATTAAGAGTTTTTTGACCTTATGTAAATTAAGAGTTAACTCATTGATTGTTTTTACTGCCGTTATTGGTATGTTTTTAAGTACACCAGGGATGGTTCCATGGGATATTTTATTTTCAGGAATCTTAGGCATTGGTTTTGTTGCAGGCGCTGCTGCTGCATTCAATTGCCTTATTGAGGAAGCTATTGATACCAAAATGGCAAGAACCAGAGCTAGGCCTCTGGGCACAGGAAAAATTTCACAGTATGAAACATTTGTTCTAGCCTCAATTCTTGGGATGGCAGGGTTAGCAATCCTTTTCTTTTTTGTAAATTTTCTTACAATGTGGCTGACGCTTATTACCTTTTTTGCCTACGCAGCTATCTATACAGTTTTTTTGAAACCCGCAACACCTATGAATATAGTTATCGGAGGTGCTTCAGGAGCAATGCCGCCAGTTCTTGGATGGGCCGCAGTTAATAATCAACTTTCACCTGAGGCTTGGATCCTTTTTTTAATTATTTTTTGTTGGACACCGCCTCATTTTTGGGCTCTCGCACTCTATCGAAGAGACGAATATGCAAAAGTCGGTATTCCTATGTTACCCGTAACGCATGGAGAAAAATTTACCTTATTACACATTGTTTTATACACAATTATTTTAACAATAGTTACCTTAATGCCTTTTAGTGTTGGCATGACAGGTCTTATTTATTTATTCTTTGCAACAATATTAAACGCAATATTTCTTTATTATGTTGTTGTGTTGTATCGTAATTATTCTGATAAACTATCAAAAAAAACATTCAATTATTCAATTTTATATTTGAGTTTAATATTTACGGCCCTTTTGGTCGACCATTACTATAAATTTATTTTTATTTAACATTCGTTAGAGAGGGATTCATGAGTAAAGAAAATAGTCATTTAAGAAGCGTTATAGAAACAGTAGGTGTTGTTGTAGGTAGCTTTATTTTTGCTATGGTTGTTATTGTTGCAGCAACAAAAAGCCAAGCACCTGAAGAAGCTTCAACAAAGGTTGTTGAGAATACCGTGGTTGAAGAGAAAGTTGCTGAGGCAGATGTTACACCTGTAGCTGAAGTTAAAGTTGCTGAAGCATCCACAGAAAAGTCTGGAGATAGTGGGACTATCTCTGGTGAGAAAATTGCTCAAAAAAATTGTGCGTTGTGTCATGCAGCAGGCATTATGAATTCTCCAAAAATTGGCGATAAAGACCAATGGACAGCGAGAATTGCTCAAGGTAAAGAAATGCTTGTAAATAACGCAATTAATGGGATCAGAACAATGCCTGCCAAGGGCGGTAATCCATCACTATCTGATGAAGAGGTTGCTGCAGCTGTTATTTGGATGGCTAATGAATCTGGTGGCAATTTATAAAGAGTTGAAAATAAATGGCAACCTATGCGATTGGCGATATTCAAGGTTGCTTTTACTCTTTTCAAGACCTTTTAGATAAAATATCATTTAACTCAAGGCATGATGATTTATGGCTGGTTGGTGATATTGTAAATCGTGGAAAATTCTCCTTAGAAACTCTTTTATGGTGTTATGAAAATCAAAAAAATATAAAAATTGTCTTAGGAAATCACGATCTACATTTCCTTGCTGTTTTTTTCAATCAAAGAAATTTTAATCAAAAAGATACGTTAAGTTATTTACTAAACTCCAAAAAAATTAATCAACTCGTAGATTGGGTTCTTTCATGGCCCCTATTATTTTTAGATAAAAAACATATTCTCGTTCATGCAGGTATTCATCCTTGCTGGTCGATAGATGATGCAAATCAATATGCAAAAGAGACATGCATGATGATGCAATCAGATCCTGAAAATTTTTTTCAAAATATGTATGGCAATAGTCCTGATAAATGGCGTGATGATTTAAAAATGGAAGAAAAAATGCGATTTACGATAAATTCTATGACACGTATGCGCTGTTTGAATAAAGAGCAAGCATTAGACTTTGTTTATAACGGAGGGTTACTTGACCTTCCTCCTACTCTAAAGCCATGGTTTGATTTTAAGTCTAATTTTAAAAGAGATAAAAAGATAATATCTGGGCATTGGTCAGCCATTGGGGTTTATCAGCATCCTTATGGAGTTTCAATTGATTCGGCATGTGTATGGGGAAAAAAACTAACCGCTATATCATTAGAAGACAATAATATTCAAGCTGTTGATATTAATAAAAAAGATCTAAATTAACTTTTTACCGTATAACCCTTCAATTTCTGGAATTGAAGGGTTATGGTTTTGTGCTCCTTGAGTTTTAATTTTTATACTACCCATCACTGAGGCAAGTTTTCCGGTTTCTTCCCAAGTCAGATTATTCACAACTCCATACAACAACCCAGCCCGATAGGCATCTCCACAGCCGGTAGGATCTATTGGGGTATCAGCCAAAATTGGATCAATGATAATTTTTTTATCTGTATAAATCTCTGAGCCCTGTGCACCTTTGGTAACAATTAATGCATCAACTTTATTTTGAATGTCAGTTAGGCTTAATTCTGAGACCTTCATTAAAAGCTCTGCTTCATAATCATTAACTGCGACATAGGTCGCTTGATTGATAAAGGTATTTAGTTCATCTTTGTTAAACATTGGAAGGCCTTGTCCAGGATCAAAAATAAAAGGAATTTTTCTCTCAAAACACTCTTCTGCGTGTTTAATCATTCCTTCTTTGCCTGCAGGTGCAATGATTGCTAAATCAACCTTCTCTTCAATATTGAGTATGGAATTTTGATGTGATTCCATCATAGCTCCTGGATGAAAGGCGGTGATTTGATTATCATCTAAATCTGTAGTGATGTAAGCCTGCGCAGTCAAGCTTTCTGGAATAATTTTGACATAATCTTGTATCACATCAAATTTACTTAACCTCTTTTCATAAGAAGTAAAATCCTCACCTACGGTTGCCATAACAATTGCATTTGAATTCATTAGAGATAAGTTGTAGGCAATGTTACCTGCCGTACCACCAAAATTTCTTTTAAGCTCTGGCACAAAAAAAGAAACACTGAGCTTGTGGATTTGATCAGGAAGAATATGATTTTTAAAATAATCATTAAAGACCATGATTGAATCGTATGCCAAAGATCCAGAGATTAAAATATTTTTCATAAGGGTTTAAATACAACCAATAAAATTATAATAAAGAGAAACACTACAGGAATTTCATTAAACCATCTAAAAAAAACGTGGGTATGTCTATTTTTCTTATCTCGTAAATTAAAAAAATATTTAAAACAATATAAGTGATAGATACATAAAAGAACGACGCACAAAATTTTAAGATGTAACCAAATACCTGAAAAATTATATTGGAACATAAGCCAAAAACCAAAGGCTATGGTAAGCACTGCTCCAGGGGTCATAATCCCATATAGGAGCTTTCTTTCCATCACAACAAACCTATCTAAACTTAATTTATCCTGTGCCATTGAGTGATAGACAAATAACCTAGGAAGGTAAAATAGTCCCGCAAACCATGTAACCATAAAGATGATATGAAAAGATTTAATCCAAAGCATGAACTTTAATGAAACAGAATAATCATATAAATATTCTCTCACATCTATGGCTATTTACTGAAAATAAATAACGTTTGGTATGAATTATCCTAGCATGGTATTCTAATGACTTATGAATGAATGTAACAAATGAACGCACCCCTATCATCCGAATTAATTAAGCTTCCACCCACTGAATCTAATAGATTGAGAGAGATTCCTTACAACTACACATCTTTTTCTGACAAAGAAATTGTCATTCGTTTTCTTGGCCATGATATTTGGGATATTATCCTTGAGCTGAGATCTGAGAGAAAAACGGGCCGTTCTGCAAAAATGCTCTTTGAAGTTTTAGGTGATTTATGGGTTGTCAAAAGAAATCCTTACTTACAAGATGATCTTTTAGAAAATAAAAAAAGATTAAATATGTTGTTGAAAGCAATGCGACATAGAGTCCAAAGTATAGAGGATAGAAGTTTCGGAAATATGAAGGCGGCACAGTTAACCAAGGCTGCAAGGACCGCAATAGATGAGTTTGAATTAGAGTTCCAACAAGTTAAGAAGCTTAGGAAGAAAGTTTTTTCAAGTTTAAAAAAATATACAAAAAAACATAACATCCAATTTGATGGTTTGGCAAGAGTCTCTCATGTAACAGACGCAACAGACTGGCGTGTTGAACTGCCTTTTGTTGTAGTTAATCCAGATAAAGAGTCCGAAATTGCATTGATTGTTAAGGCTTGTATTAAGTTGGGCTTAACGATAATACCCCGTGGCGGTGGGACCGGCTATACCGGTGGAGCAATCCCATTGGTTTCGAACTCAGTGGTTGTCAATACAGAAAAGTTAGATAGCGTGGGCCAAGTTGAATTTAAAAATTTACCCGGAATAAATAAAACAGTCCCTACAATTCATTGTGGCGCAGGCGTTGTGACGAGAAGGGCAATGGAAGCTGCCTCAAACTCAGGCCTTGAGTTTGCAACTGACCCTACCTCTGCAGATGCTTCATGTATAGGTGGGAATATTGCGATGAATGCTGGAGGAAAAAAAGCTGTCCTCTGGGGAACTGCGCTAGATAATTTAGCCTCATGGAAAATGGTTGATCCAAATGGAGATTGGATTGAAATCATTAGATTAGATCATAATCTAGGGAAAGTTCACGATACAGAGATAGTTAAGTTTCAGATAACTAAATTTGATGAAAATGGTATTAACCCAAAGCAAGAACCCGAAATTCTTGAAATATCAGGAAAAAACTTCAGGAAGGCAGGGCTTGGTAAAGA
Organism: Methylobacillus sp.; assembly: GCA_018607785.1. Classification (GTDB taxonomy): domain Bacteria; phylum Pseudomonadota; class Gammaproteobacteria; order Burkholderiales; family Methylophilaceae; genus BACL14. Next base: position 49,229 of record JABBAU010000051.1, on the reverse strand, counting down.
TGTCACAGATAAATTTTTAAGTGGTTTACCGGGAGTACAGAAAGAAGGATGTGATGGGCTAATTACCTCAGCAACATTTATTCTTCATAAAATGCCTCAGCATATAAGAACAGTTTGCCTAGAGTTTTTTGGAAGCGTCAGTGATGCAGTACCCTCAATTGTTCAAATTACCGAATACCTAAAAGAGTTCGAGGGCGTCTATCTTGCCGGCCTTGAACATCTAGATGAAAGGTATATCAGGGCTGTTGATTATTCTACAAAAGCAACCAGATCTGAAAGACCAAAAATGGTTTTAATTGCAGATATTGCTTCAGAAGATGAAGATGAACTTGGTGCCGTGGCTTCAAAAGTTGTTCAAATTGCAAATACAAAAAATGGAGAAGGTTTTATAGCAGTATCAGCTGAGGCGAGAAAAAAGTTTTGGTTAGATCGTGCTAGAACGGCGGCAATTGCAAAACATACAAATGCATTCAAAATTAATGAAGATGTTGTTATCCCTTTACCAAATCTTGGAAAGTATGCAAATGAGATAGAAAAAATAAACATCGAGCAATCCATTCTGAACAAATTAAAATTAATCGAAGGCTTAGAAGCTTTATTTAATTATAGTTTACCCAAAGATCTTGAAAACAATTTTGAAGATGAAGTCTTCGAAAAAAAGAAGACCGCAGCACTAAAACATTTGAATTTTACAAAAAATAAATGGCAGAGTTACTTAAATGGCTTTGAAAAAACTTCAAACGATTTTCAAGAATTATCAAAGAGGTTTAAGGATGAATTAATCCTTAATCTTATTCGGTCACATAAATTAAGAATTTCTTGGAAGCAAGAGTTAAAAAAACCACTTGAAGATATTTTCACAGGAAGAGAGTACGAGAAAATCCGCGAACTGATTTACAAAAAGCATCAAGATGTATTGAAATCAAGACTCTTTGTTGCGCTTCATATGCATGCAGGTGACGGTAATATTCACACTAATATACCAGTCAATTCAGATAACTATGAAATGATGCAAGAGGCACAAAAGATTGTAGCTCGCGTCATGAACTTAGCAAAAAGTTTAGACGGTGTTATCTCAGGAGAACATGGTATAGGCATTACAAAAATGGAGTTTTTAGAAACCTCAGCCATAAATACTTTTGCTGAATATAAGAACAAAGTCGACCCTAATGGGAATTTTAATAAGGGTAAATTATTACCTGGATCAGGGCTTATGAATGCCTACACTCCTAGTTTTGGGTTATTAGAGCAAGAGTCAATTATTATGAATCAGTCAGCCATTGGCTCCATTGCAGACTCAATTAGTGATTGCTTACGTTGCGGTAAATGTAAGCCTGTTTGCGCGACTCATGTGCCTAGAGCAAATTTACTCTATAGCCCCAGAAATAAGATTTTAGCGACATCATTACTAATAGAAGCTTTTTTATATGAAGAGCAGACGCGAAGAGGAATTTCAATTAAACATTTTGATGAATTTAATGATGTTGCAGATCATTGTACAGTATGTCACAAATGCTTAGCTCCATGTCCGGTAGATATAGATTATGGCGAAGTCTCAATTTCGATGAGAAACTTTTTGAGAGAACAGGGTAAAAAACATTTTAATCTTGGCAACTCAGTTGCAATTACTTATCTTAATTTAAAAGATCCGATGACAATTAAATTAATGAGAAAAGTAATGGTTGACTATGGTTACAAAATGCAAAGGTGGGGGCATAAGTTTCTAAAAAAACTTAAATTAACAAATTTTACAAAGAAAACTCCTGCAGCTAGTGTTAAAAAACCTAATGTTATTACACAAACAATTCATTTTCTGAATAGACCAATGCCAAAAAATATGCCAACAAAAACATCTAGGGGGTTACTTGGTATTGAAGATGATAAAGTAGTTCCGGTGATAAGAAATATTAGTCGAACGAACGATGAATCTGATGCCGTTTTTTATTTTCCAGGTTGTGGTTCTGAAAGGTTATTTTCCCAGGTAGGCCTTGCTACTCAAGCAATGTTATTTGAGGTTGGTGCGATTACTGTTTTACCACCCGGATACCTCTGTTGTGGCTACCCCCAAACTTCTTCAGGCGATGAAGTAAAAGGGCAGGAGATTACTTCAGACAATCAAATTCAATTTCATAGGGTTGCAAATACCTTAAATTACTTAGATATAAAAACAGTCATTGTGTCTTGTGGAACCTGTATGGACCAATTACAAAAATATGAATTTGAAAAAATATTTCCAGGTTGCCGTTTGTTAGATATTCATGAGTATCTAATGGAAAAGAATATCAAGTTGGATGGAATTACAGGACAACAATATATGTACCATGATCCTTGTCATAGCCCAATGAAAACATATAATCCAACTGAGGTAACTAGCACTTTAATGAATCAATCTGTACCTTTAAATGATAAATGTTGTGGTGAGTCTGGAACATTTGCTGCAGCAAGACCAGATATAGCATCTCAGGTTAAATTGAGGAAACAAGAAGAAATAGAGAAAGGACTTTTAGAAATATCTAGCGCACCTATTGCTGATGCAAAACCAGTAAAAATATTAACTTCATGCCCATCATGCCTTCAAGGCCTTCAAAGATATGGCGATGATACAGATACAACGGCTGATTATATTGTCGTAGAGTTAGCTAAACATAATCTTGGTGCTAATTGGCTTGAAGATTATGTAGAAAAAGCTACCAAAGGTGGGATCGAAAAAATATTATTATAAAAATGGTAATAGAATATTTAAAGTTGTTCCTTGGACAGCCCTTGTTATATAACGCTCTTTCTTTTCAGATAATACATATGCGAAATAATCAGTCCTACCAATAATCTTTCCAAATTCTCGTTCAAATGTTAAGTTTTGAAGATCACCATTGATTTCATTAGTGACAAGAAATAATTCTCCATTTTCTTTTCTTTTTGTTGAAAGTCTCCAGACTATAACCTCTACATTTCTAGCAGCATTGTAGATAAGCTGTGGATCAAGTGAATCAAACATATCAAATTCTTTTTTTTCATCATGAGCAGTAATCAGCATGGTATATAGACCAGTGATGAGTGAAAGCACCCTGTCACCTTTAAAATTTTCATCAAAAACCTGGTCAAGTGCCTCAATACCCTGTGCATTATTGATCTCTTTAAATTTCCATCCGTGCTGGCTTGAAAAAAGCCAGTTAACCGTAACTTCTGGGCTGTCTGATGTTGTTTTTCTCAATTCGGCAGGGTTTCTTTTATAAAACTTTAAAGCAAGAATTCTTAAGCTCTCAGTATTTTCTTTTATTTCGTAATCAGCCATCCTATCAAAATCTGTTTTAGTGAGCTGATTAAAAGATCCCTTATCGTATTGTGTTGAATCATTTCTTTCTAAAGTTGAGTTACATCCAATTAAAAATAATGAAAAAAATAAAACTTTACAAACATGTTTCATTAAGATTTTATTACTCTAACTTCCGGAAATATCAATTTAAAAGTACTCCCTTGATTTAACTCACTAGTAATTTCCAATTGTCCTTGATGCTGAAGCATAATATTTTTTACAATCGATAAACCAAGACCTGTTCCACCAGAAGAGCGGCTTCTATCTTCATCAATCCTATAAAAACGCTCTGTGATTCTATTGATTTTGTTTTTTGGTATGCCAACCCCATTATCGGTTACTTCTAAGATGGGTAGATTGTTTATTAGATGCCAAGTTATAAATATATTTCCTTTTTCAGGCGTATATCGAATAGCATTACTTACGAGATTTGAAAATGCACTTTGAATTTCACTCCTAGACCCATAAATATTTAATTTCTTATCAATATTAAATTTAATCTTATGATTTTTTTTATTAAGTTTACTTGTTGACGATTTAATATTCTCTGACAATCTAAAAATAGAAACTTTTTCTGACCTGTTTTTATTAAGACTTGCCTCAATATTTGATAGCAACAACAAGTCATTAATTAAATCTTTCATTCTATTTGCTTGCTCACTCATGAGTGAAAATATTTCTTTTGTATCAGAGCTTAAATTATTTTTTGGTTGATCAAGTGTTTCAATAAACCCAGTGATCACAGTAAGTGGTGTTTTTAATTCATGAGTAAAATTTGATACGAACTCTTTTCTAACTAATTCATTTTTGAGAATTACAGATATATCCCTTGCTGTGAGTAGTTTTTGATACTTCCCAAAGGGAATTACTTTCAACTCAATATGGTTGACATAATTTTCAGTATCAATTTGAAGAGGTAATTCATAATTTTCCTCTTCGAGATAATTTTTAAATTCACTATTCCTGAAAATATGCAAAATAGGTTTATTTATATCTTTGCGCGGGTGTATACCAAACATCAATTGGGCTCTTTTATTACACCATATTATTTCATTGGATTCATTTAAAGTGACAACCCCATCTAACAGCGCATCGGCTGCTTGAATAAATTGCTCCATCGCAGTTGCAAGATCTTTTTTTGACTTTGATTCAAATCTATAGTTTTTATATATTTTTGAAAATATATCTTGCCATATACCTTTCCCATCAGGAATTTCTGTTGATTTTGGTTTATCAAGCCATTTAGATAATTCATTTATCCAAAAAATATGAGAAATAAGATAAATAGTCAAAGCAAAAATTAAAAAAATAATTGCTGTACTGGCGGTAAATATTTTTGAGACAATGAAGCTCAAAAATAAAATTAAAGCAAAGATTATCAGAGTTCGGAATTTAATGTCTTGCAAGGAAATGATCTCTTATTTTTTTGATTGATTTCATTATAACTTTTTAATTTTATATGAGATGTTTTTCTGAAACGCTGTATCCCTCACCGCGAATTGTCCTGATAATTTTATCGTAACCGTTTGGGGCAAGGCACGCTCTTAATCTTTTGATATGCACATCAACAGTTCTATCATCAATTTCAGATTTATTCCCCCATATCTTATCCATAATTTGGTTTCTGCTGAAAACTTTATTTAAATTTTTTAAAAATAGATGAAGAATTTTAAATTCTGTCGGACCAATTTTTATCAAATTTTCTTTGATTGTTAATTGGTGTTGAAGGGGGTCTAAAAAAAGATCTAATATTTTGATCGGTTCGTCTGTTAATTCAGGAGAACTTCTTCGGAGCAAAGCATTAATTCTTGCTATAAGCTCCTTAGGACTGAATGGTTTTGTAAGATAATCATCAATACCAGAATTTAAACCTAATATCTTGTTATCTTCCTCACTTTTTGCTGTCAGCATTATAATTGGAATTTTTCTTGTATCAGAATTAGCACGTAATCTTTTGGCAAAATTAATACCATTCATACCGGGTAGCATCCAATCTAGCACTATTAGATCGGGCAATGTATTCTTGACTAAGTTATCAGCAATTTCCGCACTTACTGCTCTTAGTGGGTTAAATCCAGATTGATGTAGGTTAAGAGCAATCAGTTCTAAAATAGCATCTTCATCTTCAACGATTAGAATATTAGCTGGCATAGGTATATATTATGACACTAATATGTCAATTTTATGACATATTATTTACCTTCCAGATTAAATATTTTCATGTAATATTATTTTAATTATCAATTTGAGGAAATTTCATGTTTGACTCCCTAGCAAAAAATAAAATTGTTGCAGATAAAGCTTTTAATAGATGGATGGTTCCACCTGCAGCATTGATGATCCACTTATCAATTGGAATGATTTATGGGTTTAGTATTTTTTGGCCAGAACTTACGAAATTAGTAGGAGCCGAATGTGGAGCTGATGTCAGTTTTATAGAGCGCATATTTACTACCTCTTGTGACTGGTTAAGGAGTGATGTTGTCTGGACATTTGCCATAGCTATAGTTTTCTTGGGCCTTGCAGCCGCACTATTTGGGCACTGGCTTGAAAAAGCTGGACCAAGAAAGGCAGGAGTTGCCGCGGCAGTTTTTTGGGGCGGCGGTTTGATGATTACCTCCTTGGGAGTATCTCTTCACCAATTGTGGTTAATTTGGTTAGGTGCTGGCGTGATAGGGGGCATTGGATTAGGTCTCGGGTATATATCGCCTGTCTCAACTTTAATAAAATGGTTTCCTGACAGAAGAGGTTTGGCTACTGGGATGGCAATTATGGGCTTTGGAGGGGGTGCAATGATTGGTATGCCTTTGGGAGATCTACTGATCAGCAACTATGGGGTGGGGCAAACTTTTTTCATTATGGGCCTGATATATCTAATTGCAATGACTATTGGGGCGTTTGGTTACCGTGTCCCTGCAGAAGGTTGGAAACCTGAGGGATGGAATCCAATAGCAAAAAAAACAAATCACATGATCTCTACCAGTCATGTTCATGTCAGTAATGCGCATAAAACTCCACAATTTTGGTTGTTGTGGGGAGTTCTTTGTCTTAATGTTTCTGCTGGCATAGGAGTTCTATCTGTGGCAAAACCAATGTTCCAGGAAATTGCAGCAAGTAGTTTTGATCCACTTATAATCGGAGCCATAGCGACTGGTTTTGGAGCATTACTTTCATTAGCAAATATTATAGGCAGAATTTTTTGGGCATCATCATCTGATTTTTTAGGTAGAAAGTTAACTTATGCAATATTTTTTAGTTTAGGAACTGCACTTTATTTGGCGGCTCCTTGGGCAGGAATTAATCAATATATAGCGACCTTTGTTCTTATTACATTAGTCATCCTTACAATGTATGGGGGTGGGTTTGCTACGATACCTGCATATTTAGCAGATATTTTTGGAACACAACATGTTGGAGCAATTCATGGAAGATTATTAACGGCATGGTCGTTGGCAGGAATTGTGGGGCCAATGCTTATATCTTATTTAAGAGAATATCAATTAAGTATGGGCATACCAACTGACCAAGCGTATAACTCAAGCTTTAAGATTTTGGCATTACTTTTAGTAGGTGGCTTTATTTTAAATTTGCTGGTTAAGCCAGTAAATAAGAAATTTGGTATGACCCCTGATGAATTAAAGGCAGAGCAAGGCGCACTCAAAGGAAATCAAAGTAACTCAAAGATTGAAGCATCAGTTACAAACACTTCCTTACAAAAGGTTGTTCTTCCGCTAGCTTGGATTGTAGTTGGAGTTCCAATTAGCTTGGGAATTCTTAATGCCTTGCAAAAGGGTATAATCATCTTTCTTTAAAATAAGGATTTCAAATTGAGTCAGCAAGATATAAAAAGCCTTAAAGTCGGTGTTGTTTTTTCACGTTTTAATACACCTGTTGTAAAAGAAATTTTAAGTTCATGCATCGAACAATTGATATTTAAAGGCATCAACAAAGACCATATTCTTCAAAAAGAAGTCCCAGGTGCACTTGAAATTCCTTCTTTGATAAATGCTATTGCTGCATCAAAAAAGTATGACGTGTTAATTGGTGTTGGAGCAGTCATTCGAGGCGAAACATACCATTTTGAGGTTGTATCTGATCAATCTGCAAATGGCTTGATGCATGTCCAGTTAAAACATAATATTCCAGTTATCAATGCAATTATCACAACAAACTCTGCTGATGAAGCTTTTGCAAGAACCAAAATTAAAGGTCAGGAAGCTGCAAATGGTGCTATCGAAATGGCTCTGTTAATCAAAAATATATGATTTTAGAGTCTAAAGTAAATTCAAGGAAAAAAAAGATAAATAATAGACGTAAGTCACGTGAGCTTGTTATGAAAAGCGTTTATCGTGGCCTTGTAAATCAAATTGATATCATACAAATAAAAAAAGATATTCAAGAGGACCCAGATTTTATTAGAGCTGATCAAAATTTGTATGAAGAAATTTTATCAGGTGTTTTTAAGAACCTTAAATCATTAAAGAAAGAAATAGAATCTTATATTGATAGAAGTTATGATGAATTGAGTCCAATTGAGTTATCAATAATGTATTTTTCATTGTATGAACTCAAATATTCAGTCTCTGTACCTTACAAAGTTGTAATAAATGAAGCAGTTGAAATTGCAAAAACATTTGGTGGGGCAGATGGATATAAATATATAAATGGAATCTTAAATCAAGCAGCTAAATTAAATAGAACAAGTGAATTTAAAAAAAATTAAATTTTTATATTTTTTAACTTTCCATTTTTCCAAAGTAAAAAACTGCCAGATTTATACCAGTCACTCAAAACCCACCTCTTTGAATTTATTCCATTAAACTTATAATGATGAATTTTTGGTCTATGTGTGTGTCCGTGAATCATGATGGGAGGATGTTTAAATTCATTAAATAATTTTTGTACAGAATTTTCATTCACGTCCATAATAGATTCCACCTTGAAATTTTTGTCATACTCACTTTTTTTCCTGACGTACTTAAAAATATAATCTTTTAAAATTTTTGGGAATAATAAATAAGCTTTCTTACTTATCCAGCATCTTGAGAATTTTCTAAATCTCTGATATTTTTTATCATCGGTACATAAAGTATCACCATGAAGAATAATTGCGAATTCTTTTCCAAGTTTGATCAATTCATGATCAGGAAGAAGAGTAACATTTGTTTTTTTTGAAAATTGCTTATCGATTAGGTAATCTCTATTCCCACAAATAAAGAATAATTTTGATTTTTTTGAGACTTTTTTTAATCCATCAATCACATCTTTAAATTGGTCTGTATCGTCACCCGGCCACCAATCAAATAAATCACCCAGTATAAAAATATTTGGAATTTTTTTTGCGTGTTTATCAAGAAAAGATAAAAAATATGCTATTTCTTTTTCCGACCTGTCACTAAGATGAATGTCTGATAAAAATATAGCACTATCTTTTATGTGTATCAGACCGATGCTTCCTCAATAATAACAGGCTCATTAGGAACATCTTGATGCATACCTGATGAACCTGTCGTTACTTTAGCTATCTTATCAACAACATCTTGACCTTCAATGACTTTTCCAAATACACAA
>JABBAU010000051.1:0-40245 GCA_018607785.1 Methylobacillus sp. | reverse complement strand
AGATAGTATTGTTATAAAACCCTTTATTAACATAGCTTTCAAAATTCTTCACAGTGATGGGAGCAGCCTCTTCATTAAGCTCTATTTGAATCGAACCATGATTTGTTTTTAATGTAACAGTACTCATAAATTATTTAACCTTTATTGAATTAATCTTAACAGTTTTGATGGGTACATCACCCATTCCATTTTTAACTCGAGTCTTTAATTTAGCTATCTTATCAACAACATCTTGACCTTCAATGACTTTTCCAAATACACAATAACCTGCGCCATCTTGTCCTGGATAATCTAAGAAATTATTGTTATTTACATTAATAAAGAACTGTGATGAAGCTGAATCAGGATCTTGAGTTCGAGCCATAGCTATAGTGTATTTTTCGTTTTTAAGGCCATTGCTAGCTTCATTTTGAATAGGGGCATCTGTTTGTTTTTGTGCCATATCTTTAGTAAATCCACCACCTTGAATCATGAAGCCATCTATGACTCGATGGAAGATAGTATTGTTATAAAACCCTTTATTAACATAGCTTTCAAAATTCTTCACAGTAATAGGGGCTTTCTTTGGGTATGTTTCAATAACGATATTACCTTTAGAAGTATCTATAACAAATTTGATATTTTCTTCTGCATAAATATTCAGACTTGTAAAAGATAATAAAAATATAAAATAAAGCTTAAAAATATGTTTCAAAATTTCACTCCAATAGTAGTTTAGGTTGAGTAGTTAGCACAAATCTGCATGTTATAATTTTTGAATTACAATTCGAAATCTATCATAAATAAGTTTCGTTTACCAATAAGAGGAGAATTTCTTTAACAAAATTTATTATGCTTTCAGTTTATAACACCTTAAAAAATAAAAAAGAAATTTTTAAATCTATTGAGCCTAATAAAGTCAAGATGTATGTCTGTGGAATGACGGTTTATGACTTTTGTCACATAGGACACGCACGTGTCTTGATTGTTTTTGATATGATCACAAGATGGCTAAGGGAAAGTGGCTATAAGGTGCAATATGTAAGAAATATTACAGATATTGACGATAAAATTATCAAAAAAGCGATTGATGAGAATGTTGATTATTCAGTTATAACTGAAAACTTCATTAAAGAGATGAATTATGATGCCGCTCAACTTGGAGTCATAAGTCCTTCATTAGAACCGAGGGCTACAGAGCACATCGATGAGATGATAAAAATGATTGAGGACTTAATTGCAAAGGGCTATGCATATAAAGCTGATAATAATGATGTTTTTTATGCAGTTTCTAAATTTAATGACTATGGAAAATTATCTGGGAAGTCATTAAAGGATCTTATTGCAGGTTCAAGAGTGGAGGTTGATAAATTTAAACAAGATAATAATGATTTTGTTTTATGGAAGTCTGCGAAACCCAATGAGCCTTATTGGAAATCACCTTGGGGTAATGGTAGACCTGGCTGGCACATTGAATGCTCAACAATGAGTAATAATCTCTTGGGGAAAAATTTTGATATTCATGGGGGTGGTCAAGACCTTCAATTTCCACATCATGAAAATGAAATTGCACAGTCCGAGGCTGTCAATAATTGCCAAATGGCTAATTATTGGATTCATAATGGATTTGTTAAAATTGATGATGAAAAAATGTCAAAGTCTTTGGGTAATTTTTTCACAATCAGAAGTGTTCTTCAAAAGTACCAACCAGAAGTTATTAGATTTTTTATTTTAAAAGCTCACTATAGAAGTCCGTTAAACTTTTCAAATAAAAATTTAGAAGAGTCAAAGCAAGCATTAACAAAACTTTATTTAAGTATTAGAAATTTTAAAATAGATTTAGCATTTAATATAAATTGGGATCAAAAGTTTCCCAATCAATTTAAAAAAGCCCTTGATGATGACTTTAATACGCCAGAGGCAATAGCCTTGCTATTCGAGTTAGCCTTGAAAATCAATAAAGACAAAATTGTTGAAGATGCAAATTTATTAGTTAAGTTAGGAAATATTTTGGGAGTTTTAAGCCATGATGCGGAGACTTTTTTAAAGGACGATGCAAATGCAAGTATTGATGTAGAAATTCTCATAAAACAGAGAAATGAAGCCAAGGCGTCAAAAGATTATGCTACGGCAGATAAGTTGAGAGATTACTTGTTAGAGAATAATATTTTGATCGAGGATACCCCAGCAGGAACGGTATGGAGAAAAAAATAATGGCTATAAATTTGAAAAAAAATACTAAAGAAAATATTAATGTCATTAAGGGCTTAAAGTTGGGCGTCGCTAATGCTGGTATTAAAAGTATGAATTCATCTGATTTATTAGTCATATCAATCCCAGAAAATAGTTCAGTGGCCGGCGTGTTTACGCAGAATCAATTTTGTGCAGCGCCAGTTATCGTTGCTAAAGAGCACTTAAAGAAAGGAAATGAAATTAGAGCGCTTATTGTAAACAGTGGTTGTGCAAATGCCGGAATGGGTAAACAAGGCATTGATGATACAAATTCTGTTTGTAAATCTTTAGCAAAACATCTGGGTGTCGAGCAAAAACAAATTCTTCCCTTTTCAACAGGTCTGATTATGTCAAAATTACCTGTAGAAAAAATTAACAAGGCAATACCTGAGGCGTTAACTAATTTTTCTGAAAATAATTGGCTAGAGGCCGCTGAGTCGATTATGACAACAGATACTGTCCCAAAAATTTATTCAAAGAAAATTAAACTTAAGGATCAAAGTGTGACAATAACAGGGATATGCAAGGGGTCTGGCATGATTTATCCCAACATGGCAACTATGTTAGCTTTTATTGCGGTAGATATTTCCATTACAAAAATAATGCTAAACGAATTAATAAAAGAGGTATGTGAAAGTACTTTTAATTGCATATCAGTTGATGGAGATACATCTACAAATGACTCGTTTATATTGATGGGCATACCTGCTAGTAGAAACCTTAGCTTGAAAAAAAATAGTGATGATTATACAAAAGTTAAATCAGCTATTTCTGATGTCGCTACTCTGCTTGCTAAATCAATTGTTAGAGATGGTGAGGGAGCAACAAAATTTATGACAATTCATGTCAATGAGGCTTTAAATCAAAAAGAGGCAAAAATGGTCGGTATGTCCATCGCTAATTCACCATTAGTTAAGACAGCATTTTTTGCCTCAGATGCAAACTTAGGAAGAGTATTATCTGCTATAGGAAATAGTAAAGTTAAAGATCTTAATTTGAATAAAATAAATGTATATATTAATGAAATTTTATTTGCCAATGCAGGCGCTATTTCAACTTCGTATGATGAAAGAAAAATTGCATCAGAAATGAAAAAAGATGAGATAAAGCTTTCTATAAGTCTTGGTAGAGGTCATACAGAAGCAACAATATGGACCACTGACCTATCTCATAAGTACATCGAAATTAATTCTGAATACAGAACATAACATCACTAATATTCAAGTAGCTGTTGGAATACTTAAGGATTCTGATGCTAAATACTTATTAGGCAAAAGGCTAAATTCTCAAAGTTGGCCTGGCTGGTGGGAGTTTCCGGGGGGTAAGCTAGAAAAAAATGAGAAACCTGCAGAAGCACTTAAAAGAGAAATTTTTGAAGAATTAGGTATTGTTGTTAAAAAATATAAGCAATGGACAACAAGACGCGTTATTGAAAATAATAAAATTACTACTTTGTTCTTTTTCTTAGTTTTATCTTGGTCTGGAAAAATAGGAGGAAAAGAGGGGCAAGAATTAAAATGGGTGAATCTTAAATCCTTTAACTCAAAAAAAATTCTTCCACCAAACCAAATAATTCATAAGGCATTAAAAAATGATCTTGGAGATATTTATGCAATTACCAACCTTCAAGAAATGCAAAGTGAAAATTTTTTTCAAATTCTTAAAAATAAAATTGACCAAGATTTAAAGTTTTTACAAATAAGAGAGAAAGCTCTTTCAGAAAAGGATTTAATTACTTTTATCAAGCAGATAAAAAGGCTACTTAAAAGAACAAATGTAAAAATCATAATAAATGGAAGTATTGATTTAGCCTATAAATATGAACTTGACGGCGTACATTTAAACTCTATACAGTTATATGAGTTAGAAAATTTTCCCAACGACTTATTAGTAGGTGTTTCATGTCACTCAAAAAAAGATTTAGAAGTAGCCGAAGAAAAAAACGCTGATTACGTGGTTTTAGGTCCAGTAAAAAAAACTCTGTCTCATCCAAATGGTGACTTTATGGGTTGGAATAAATTTAAAAATTTAGCCGAAAAATCTAATTTACCAGTTTATGCCATAGGCGGTATGAAAAAAAATGATATCGCATTATCTTTTGAAAATGGTGCAATTGGTATAGCTTCTCAAAGAGATTTTTGGAATTTCTAATGCATGTTATTTAATAGTAAATTTAAAGACTTTTGTTATGTCTTTGCCTTTATTATCATTAAATAGAAAAGTTAAGTCTACTTTTTCTCCAGATTTTAACTCTTTATTTATACCAAATAACATTAGATGATCGCTGCCTGGCGTCAGCACTAATGGGGAATTAGGGCCTAGTTTGGGCTCAGTTAATTTTCGCATTTCCATGACCCCATAATTCATCTTCATAGAATGTAACTCAATATTTTTAAAATTCTTATTAGAAACTTTCATCACTTTAAGCTCGATATTAGAATTAATTGTGGCAAACCCAGCTGTAACATCTACACCTGGCCTTGGTTTTTTAATAAATGCGTTTGAAATAGAAATATTATCGGCTGAAAATACAATTGATGGTATTAAAATTAATAATAAACTAAGTTTCGTTCTCAGATGATGTAACATTTTTTTTTCCTTTAATGATGAATTTTTCTGATGCCCAGGCACCAAGATCGATTAGTTTGCATCTCTCCGAACAAAAAGGTTTGTATGAGGCATTTTGTTCAGGATCAAATAACTTTGAACATGTAGGACAATTTTTCACTTGTTAATTATTGATGACTTACGCCTATTTTAAATTTAATTGGTTTTTTTAATTTTATAGCTTTATTAGTTGAATTAAATTGTATATTTATTGTGTACTTATTTGATGTGAGATTAGGGAATAAATTCAATTTTTGTGGTGTTTGTATTTGAATTAGATCATGTTTAGCAGCGGGATCTAATTGGTAACTTACCAACCCATTTTCCAAGCTACTTAAACTCTCAAATTTTATCGTATCTCTTATAATTTCTAGGTAAGTTCTGAGGCTATTAAAGATAGGTATATAGGGTTCTATCTTCTTTATAAAATAGTTTTGTTTTGTTTTTGGACTATTTGATTGAATCCAAAGTTGAAGTCGGGGGAGATCACTCGATACAATGCCTGATGGACTTATGGATGCGGTTTTGATTTCTTGTAAAAACTTATCATTGCCAAAAAAATTTCCTTGTGTGACGTTAAGCTTGTCTAGGTCTTTTTTTGCAGTAACTAACTTTTTAATTTGCTCTAAATTTTTTTTGGTTTTACTAAGTAGCTTTTTCTTGGTGATCAATTTGTCAAGTTCCTGAACAATTTCTATTTTTATGTCCGCTCTTGAAGCTACTGCATGCATATGGAAATACGATTGAAAACAAGAAAATTCAGAAAAAGCATTCATATTGTTAATTTGGTTATTTAGCCTTGTAAAAACATTTTCTAATGAAATTAACCTACGAATTCTTTCATTAAGTGGTAATTCAAATTTATGCACTATTTTTTTCCTTAAGTAAAACTTTATAATAATTTTCTAACTGATCTCTTAAATTATCAAAATTACTATTATTTAATATAACCTTATCTGCTAATTTTATCTTATCTTTCCTGCTCATTTGATTTGTAACAATCCTTCTTGCAAAAGCTTCAGAAATATCATCTCTCTCAATTACTCTTTTTAATTGTAATTTTTCATCACAATCGATTAATAATGATTGTGAAATTAGTTTCAAATAATTTTTTGTCTCAAAAAGTAAAGGAATTACTATTACCACATATTTTTCTTCTGTTAAGTTATTTAATTCAGATTCACATTCATCAAAAATTATAGGATGCAAGATTAATTCAATTCTTTTTTTTAAATCATTTGATGAAAATATATCTTCCTTCAATTTATCTCTAAGAATATTACCTTCATTATCAAAATATTTTCTACCAAAATTTTCTGAAATTTTTTTATGCCCAGATTCTCCAGACTTTAAAACTTTATGCGTAATTTGATCAAGGTCTATAATTTTAAAACCCATGTCTTTGAGTATATTTGCAGCTGTACTCTTACCGGAACCAATACCACCAGTTAATCCAATAATATACATAGTAGACCTTTAAATTTATAAAACTATCACCATATTAATGCTATTGATTATATGATAGATTGTATAAATAGATATGAATAATAACGAAAAAAATAATAAACTTAAAAAAAATGATTTGATTTTCTCAGACGCAGTTGTTTGTAAAGTAGAGCTTGATTTAGGAAAGTGGCTTGAGCAACTAACTGGAGGCAAAGGTTGGGAAATATGGTCTGAATCCGAAAACGAACATTATGTTTCATATCATTTAAAATTTAAAAGTCAAAATGCAGAAGTAACTTTATATCATTCTGGCCATGCAATTGTTTTCATTGACGAAAAATCAGTATTTGAGGGTGATTTAATTAAAAAAAGAAGCTCTGTAGCTAAATTAAGTTACTTTAATATCGATGACGGTGAAAAAATTTCTCTTCACTAATTTGACCATTTAAATTGATCTAAATAATGAGAATTTAGCGAGGTTGAATAAACTTTCTTGAAAGACCTTGTCGTGATCTCCATCAAGAAGTGCCTCAATTTTATCAAGGTGTTCGTTTGCAATTTCTTTTATTTCATCAATTGCACCATTTTTTTGGATGAGAGACACTATGCTGGGTAGATAGTTGATATCACCTGTTTTAATAGCGGTATTTAAAATTTCCCTATCTTTACTGTTAGACATCTTTATCGTCAAGATTAAAGGAAGCGTTACCTTTCCCTCTCTAAGGTCATCACCAATATTCTTCCCAATCTCATTTGAATTACCAGAATAATCTAGAATATCATCTGCCAATTGAAAAATTATTCCAAAATGTTTGCCTATTTGAGAGTAAAGCTCAATTTGATTACTATTCTTTTTATTTAAAATTGCTGCAATTTTTCCACAAGCTTCAAATAATTTTGCAGTCTTAAAATCAATTACTTCAAAATATTGCGTTTCATTAATTTGAGGATTATGACTATTAATCAGTTGGAGCACTTCCCCTTCAGAAATTTTATTTGTGGCATCAGCTAGGACTTTCATAACGCTCATGTCATCTATTTTGACCATCATTTGAAAAGAACGTGAATATAGAAAATCGCCAACAAGAATACTTGCTGAATTTCCAAAAACTGCATTAGCCGTTTGAATATTACGTCTTTTTGTAGATTGATCAACAACATCATCGTGAAGCAGAGTTGCTGTATGAATAAATTCTATGATTGCAGCAACATCATGATTTGACTTAGTTATTTTTCCATCTAGACCGGCTAAGAGTAAGTGGAAAATTGGGCGCATTTTTTTCCCACCACTATTCAATATATACGTTGAAATTTGATTTATAACAGGAATATCAGAGCTTAGGTGGCTTTTAATTACTTTATCAACGCAATTAAGGTGGTCATGAATAGGTTTTGTGATTTCTTTGAGCTTCACTCTGATTTTATCATCTAACTTGAAATGGAAAATTTTAACATACGAAGAATCAATCAGCCGATAAATCAAAAGTTGGTAAAAGGTAATTTTATTAAAATCAAGCCTACTAGTAATTGATATATTAATTTTTTTTCAGTATAATCGCGAGTCTATTTAAGTTATAAAGGTTGCACTGATGTATGCATTAATCAAGACAGGCGGTAAACAGTTTAAAGTCTCAGAAGGTCAACTCCTAAAGGTTGAAAAATTGAGTGCTGAAGTTGGTAAAGCTTATAATATAGATAATGTTCTTTCAGTCATTGACGGTGAAAAAGTAACCATTGGAACCCCATTAGTTAAAGGCGCAGTTGTAAATACAACGGTCGTTTCTCATGGCAGGGGTGAAAAAGTTAAAATATTCAAGATGAATAGAAGAAAACATTATAAAAAATCGCAAGGACATAGACAGAGTTTTACAGAAATTAAAATTGATAAAATAATTGTTAAATAAGGGTTTTTAATGGCACATAAAAAAGCAGGCGGTAGCTCTAGAAACGGTAGAGATTCAGAATCTAAAAGATTAGGTTTAAAAATATTTGGAGACCAACACGTCAAAGCTGGTGGAATAATACTTAGACAACGTGGAACTAAAATGCACCCAGGTGAAAATGTTGGGCTAGGAAAAGACCATACATTATTTGCTAAGGTGGCTGGTAAGGTTAGCTTCACAACCAAAGGTGCTTTAAAAAGAAGGCTAGTTAACGTTTCGCCTTCATAAGGAAAAAATAATTCTAATTAAAGCCCTGTCAGATGATAGGGCTTTTTTATTTGGTGGTATCTGATGAAGTTTATTGATGAAGCAACTATAAATATTTATGCCGGTGACGGTGGAAATGGTATTGCTACCTTTAGACGGGAAAAATATGAGCCTATGGGGGGTCCCAACGGAGGGGATGGGGGAAGAGGCGGAAATATATTTTTTGAAGCAGATGAAAATGTAAATACTCTAATAGATTTTAGGTATGTAAAAAATTATAGAGCCCAAAGAGGTGAAAATGGTAAAAGCTCAGAGTGTTATGGAGCAGGAGGCTCAGATCTAACACTAAAAGTGCCAGTAGGGACACTTATTACTGAAAAACAATCAGGACAAATATTTGCTGATTTCAATCAGCATGGAATCAGGAAACTTTTGGCAAAAGGAGGAAAGGGTGGCTTAGGTAATGTTCACTTTAAATCCAGCACAAACAGAGCACCAAGACAATTTACAGAAGGAGAGCCAGGGCAGGAATTTGAGCTATATTTAGAGCTAAAGGTATTGGCAGATGTAGGTTTATTAGGAATGCCCAATGCTGGAAAATCGTCTTTAATTCGTCAAGTTTCAGCTGCAAAACCAAAAATTGCAGATTATCCATTTACTACATTACAACCAAATCTAGGTGTAGTGAAAGTTTATGATCAAAAAAGTTTTGTAATGGCAGACATTCCTGGTTTGATTGAGGGGGCCTCTGATGGACATGGCTTAGGACATCAATTTTTAAGGCACCTATCCCGAACAAAAATATTATTGCATTTAGTTGACGTAGCGCCATATGATGAAAGAATAGATACCATAGAAGAAATTAAAAAGATTATTCTTGAATTAAAAAAATATGACGAAGAATTATACAAAAAACCAAGATGGTTGATTTTAAATAAAATTGATTTAGTAGGCGACATTGATCAGATAAAAGATAAAATTATTAACGAGTTAAATTGGAAATCACCAATATTTTCGATATCAGCTATTAATGGTGAAGGTTGTAAAGATTTGACTAGAAAAATTATGGATTATATTGAAACTATATAAAATATGAAAAAATTTAAATTTTCTGAATCAAAAAAAATTGTTATAAAAATCGGTACAAGCACCATAACTAATAATTTGGGGTTTGATGAAGAGTTTTTAACTAAATTATCTTCAGAGGTATCTGGTTGGCTTGATAGTGGGATTGGGGTGGTTATTGTTTCAAGTGGCGCAGTTTTTGCTGGCCTTAAAAAACTCAAAGTAGAAGTAAAGCCTAGTACCTTAAGTGATCTTCAGGCTGCTGCAGCTGTAGGTCAAATGGATTTAGCCCAAGCCTATAAAGATGCATTTATGCAAAACAAAAAAATTGCTGCTCAAGTTTTATTAACTCATGAAGACTTGAGTGATAGAAAAAGATATTTAAATGCGCGATCAACAATAAATAACTTAATTGGAAGAGGGGTAGTTCCGATCATTAATGAAAATGATACTGTTTCAACTGAGGAAATACAATTTGGTGATAATGATAACCTTGCAGCAATGGTGGCCAACCTCATCGAAGCAGATTATCTAGTTTTATTAACTGACCAAGAAGGTTTATTCTCTGATGATCCTACTATCAATAAAAATGCCTCTCTTTTAGAAAAAGCTTTTACTGATGATAAACAACTTGATTTAATAGCAAAAAAAACATCTTCAGCTTATGGAACAGGAGGTATGGCTACAAAAATTGAAGCTGCTCGAAGAGCGTCTTTAAGCGGAACGCATACCATTATTGCAAATGGAAAAACGCATGAAACATTATTTAAGCTATTTAATGATAAGTCGGTGGGTACTTTTTTAGAATCAAGGCTTGAAAAAAAATTAGCAAAAAAAAAGTGGCTTGCTGATAACCTTAGAAGTTGTGGAAAATTAATTTTAGATGAGGGAGCGTCTTTAGCTTTATTGGACAAGGGTAAAAGTCTTCTCCCTGTTGGTGTTTTAAAGGTTGAAGGTAAGTTCGAGCGAGGTGAAGTTGTTATTTGTATAGATCATATGGGTAAAGAGATAGCTAAAGGTCTAGTAAATTATAGCTCAGATGAATCAAAAAAGATTTGTGGAATATCAAGTAACGAAATTAAATCTGTTTTAGGCTTTGTAAATGAGGTTAATATTATTCATAGAGATAATCTTGTAATTCTTTAAAATCTTAAGGGGGAGAAATGAATAAAGAAAAAGTGGTTGTTGCGATTGTGATGGGTTCAGACAGTGATTGGCCAACAATGAAGCATGCGGCAACAATTTTAGATGATTTCGGAATTAATTATAAAGCCGAGGTTGTTTCTGCTCATAGAACGCCTGACCTTATGTATTCATTTGCAAGCGATGCAGAATCGAATGGGTTTAAAGTAATTATTGCGGGCGCCGGAGGCGCTGCTCATCTTCCTGGTATGATTGCCTCTAAAACAAACCTTCCTGTATTGGGGGTGCCCATTAAAACAACTTATTTAGAAGGCAAAGACTCATTGCTTTCTATCGTACAAATGCCAAAAGGGATCCCTGTTGCAACTTTTGCAATTGGCGAAGCAGGAGCCTATAATGCTGCACTTTTTGTAGTGAGGCTACTTTCAGAGCAAAATAAAGACCTTAAAGATAGGCTTGAGGAGTTTTCAAAAAATCAAGAGCAAAAAGTTTTAAATATGAAATTAGAAAGCTAATAAGTATGGATAAAGTTATAAAACCAACTTCTATGTTGGGTATGTTGGGGGGCGGTCAACTAGGAAAATTTTTTGTTATTGCTGCCCAAAACTTGGGATATCAAGTTACCGTTCTTGACCCTGATCAAAAGAGTCCTGCTGGAAAAGTTGCAAATAAGCATATTTGTAGTTCATTTTCTGATCAAGCTGCACTGGATTTGATGAGCAAAGAATGTATGGCAATATCAACTGAATTTGAAAATATTCCTTCAGAAACCATTAAGTATCTTGAGCAGAAAGTAAGAACCCACCCAAATTCAAATGCAATTTCAATCGTCCAAAGAAGAGTTGAAGAGAAAAAATACATTAAAGAACTTGGGATTCCAATCGGCTCGTATGAACCTTTAAAGTCAAATCAGTTTTTTCTTGAGTTTAAAGATACACAAATTTTTCCAGCAATTCTTAAACAATCACAATTTGGATATGATGGGAAAGGCCAAACTCATGTAAATAGCATAAATGAAGTTAAAGCTATTTTTGACAATTCAAAAGAAAAAGAATTTGTTTTAGAGAAGAAATTAGATTTAGATAAAGAGATTTCTGTAGTCTTGTCTAGATCGCTAAATGGGGTAACAAAAATATTTCCTGTAATAGAAAATCAGCATAAGGCAGGTATACTTGATTTATCTATCGTCCCAGCAAGAGTTAGTGAGGATTTTAAAAAAGAAGCTACAGCTTATGCCTTGGATATAGCTAATAATCTTAATTATGTAGGAACGATTGCGGTAGAATTTTTTATATCTGAAAATAAGCTTTATGTAAATGAGATTGCACCTAGACCCCATAATTCGGGGCACTTTTCTTTGGATGCTTGTAATGTAAGTCAATTTGACCAGCAGGTGCTTGCGCTTATAGGGAGAGATCTTGAGGATATTAGATTAGAAAAAAATGCTGTGATGTTAAATTTATTAGGCGATTTATGGTTACAGAATGGAGAAATTAAAAAACCTAAATTTGAGGAAGTGGAAGGTAATGATATAAACATACATTTATATGGAAAAGATTCCCCAAGAATAGGTCGTAAAATGGGTCATATAACGCTCGTTGGGGATGACATTGAGAATTTAATTATAAAAGCAGAAGAAATTAGATCTAAACTATGGCGATAGTAATAAAATAATCAAGTAATTACATAGATTTGATTGCAGAGTTAAGTCTAGATTTATGTCGAGCAGCCTTATTTTTATGAATAATTTTTTTATCAGCAATTCTATCTATAACTGAAACATTTTCATCAAAAGCTTTTTTTGCGACCTTGCTATCACCACCAGCAATGGCTAATTTAATTTTCTTAATAGCCGTTCTAAGTGTTGAGCGAAGCCCGGTGTTATGAGCTCTTTGTTTGACTGTTTGCCTTGCTCTCTTTCTTGTTTGTGCCGTGTTGGCCATGAACTATTTCCTTACAACAAATTTTAAGTTGTGTATTCTATCTATTTTATTAGCTTGATACAAGTTTATTTGAATGAATTTCATAAATTTGGCTAAATAATTGATTGAACATAATAAAATTGGTTCTGTTACCGTGATAAAATCATCAGAATCTAAATAAAAAATAGTTGCCTATGAACTTATTTAAAACATTCTTTGGTATTGGGGGAATGACAACAATATCAAGAATCCTTGGGTTTATTAGGGATACAGTTATTGCAAGAATTTTTGGAGCTGGGCTTGCTAGTGATGCATTCTTTGTTGCATTTAAAATTCCAAATTTATTAAGAAGAATATCTGCTGAAGGCGCGTTTACCCAAGCCTTCGTTCCCATATTAACCGAGTATAAGACACAAAACTCATCACTCGAGGTAAGAGCCTTCGTAAATAAAATTTCTACCCTATTAGGCCTGTTCCTTGTTTTGATTACAATCTTAGGAATCTTTGGGGCACCATGGATAATTTATATAACAGCACCTGGGTTTGTATCCAATCCTGAAAAATACAATTTAACTGTAGATTTACTAAAAATTACATTTCCTTATATATTTTTTATTTCTCTTGTTTCTATGGCAGGAGGTATCCTAAATACATTTGGTAAGTTTATCGTTCCGGCTTTCACCCCTGTTTGGTTAAATATCTCTTTTATTATTGGTGCATTATATTTCGCTGAATTTTTTAGTGAGCCAGCTTATGTTCTCGCTTGGTCAGTTTTCTTTGGTGGTATTTTTCAATTAATCTTTCAAATTCCATTTTTAAAACAGATAGGCTGTATACCAAAACTAGATTTTAATTTTAAAGATGCAGGTGTTTGGAGGGTATTAAAATTAATGGGCCCATCTATATTGGGTGTTTCTGTTGCTCAGATTTCACTTCTTATCAATACAATCTTTGCTTCATTTTTATCTGTGGGAAGCATTTCTTGGCTTTATTATGCAGATAGATTACTTGAGTTTCCTGCAGGAATTTTAGGTGTAGCCTTAAGTACCATGCTTTTGCCAAGCTTATCTAAAAGTTTATCGAATAAAAATAAATCTGAGTATTCTGAATTAATTAATTGGGCACTAAAATTAGGTATTTTGTTAGCTGCACCTGCAGCGGTAGGTCTAGCAATGCTTGGAGTACCCTTAATTACGACTCTTTTTTTCTATGGTGCATTTACTGAATATGATATTTTGATGACTCAAACAGCGCTTCTTGCCTATAGTATTGGATTGGTAGGTTTAATTTTAATTAAAATTTTAGCCCCAGCTTTTTATGCGCAACAAAATATTAAAACGCCAGTAAAAATTGCAATTTTTACTTTATTTTGTACTCAGGTTATGAATTTATTATTCGTAGGCTATTTAAAACATGCGGGGCTTGCTCTAGCGATTGGTTTAGCAGCATGCATTAATGCTGGTTTATTGTTTTATTATTTAAGGAAGGAGAAAGTTTTTAAATTAAACCATGATTGGGGAAGATTTCTTTTTAAAATACTTATTTCGTTGAGTTTAATGGTTATTAGTTTATTTTTCCTCCGGGGGACTTTCGAGGAGTGGGTAGATTATTCATTTTTAGAAAGATTAGGTAATTTAATATTCATAATCCTAATTAGTGGAATTATTTATTTCACAAGCCTAAGATTATTAGGCTTTGATTTTAACGGTTTTTTTAAAAAGACCCTTAATTCGTTGTGATTATAGTAAGAGATTTAAATTGTGAGCAACCTCCTTGCGTAATTACAATAGGTAATTTTGATGGAATACATTTGGGCCATCAGGCTTTATTAAAGGAAGTAAAAAAAAGAGCATCTAATTTAGGGTTACAAAGTGCAGTGATGACTTTTGAACCCAATCCTAAAGACTTCTTCTCTCCAGATAATATACAAACACGTATTTCAAGTTTGAGAGAAAAAATAGAATTTTTTTACAAAATAGGCTTTGATCGAGTTCATATTGTTAAATTTAATCAAAAATTTTCACAGCTCAGTAAAGAGGCATTTATAAAAATTTTAGTTAAAAATTTAAAAGTAAAAGAAATTGTTGTTGGCGAAGACTTTTGTTTTGGAAAAGGGAGAGAAGGAAGCTTAAAAGACTTATCAGATAACGATATCAAAATGAATATCCAGAATAAAGTCATCATGAATAGTAATAGGGTTTCAAGTACTTTAATAAGGCAGTTTTTAGCTCATGATAATCTTGAGGAGGCAAATCAGTTTATTGGAAGACCTTACTCAATTTCTGGAAAAGTTATTCACGGTGAAAAAAGAGGAAGAGAAATTGGTTTTCCAACTGCAAATATCCATATGAAGCATAATCGACCTCCATTAAGTGGTGTCTTTGCTGTAAAATCTGACAAATACTTTGGTGTTGCCAATTTAGGTTTTCGTCCTACTTTTGAAGGGGATAAAAAATTGCACCTTGAAGTACATTTTTTAAATTTTTCCTCAGATCTTTATGGGCAACACATAAGCATAGATTTTTTGAAAAAATTAAGAGGTGAAATAAAGTTTTCCTCAGTGGAAAAACTAAAAGAACAAATTGTAGAAGATATTAAAAATGCAAAACTTTTTTTTGATAAACAAAATTAATGACCGAAATTAATAAATATAAACTTAATCTCCCTGAAACTAGTTTTCCAATGAGAGGTAATCTTGCGAAAAGAGAACCTGATTGGCTAAAGAGCCTAGAAGATAGAAAAATCTATGACTCCATAAGAAAAGCTAGACGGGGGATGAAGAAATATATTCTTCATGATGGTCCTCCTTATGCGAATGGTAATATTCATATTGGTCATGCAGTCAATAAAATATTAAAAGATTTCATAATTAAATCAAAAACTTTTTCTGGCTTTGATGTTCCCTTTGTGCCTGGGTGGGATTGTCATGGTTTACCCATAGAGTTGGTCATTGAAAAAGAATATGGGAAAAATTTAAACCCAAAAGAATTTAGAAGGCTTTGTAGAGCTTATGCAAAGGAGCAGGTAGAAAATCAAAAGAAAGATTTCAAGAGATTAGGTGTATTTGCGGAATGGGATAGGCCATATCTTACGATGGATTTTAAAATTGAAGCAAACATCATAAGATCACTAGCAAAAATTTATGACAATGGATATTTATATCAAGGCGGTAAGCCAGTCAATTGGTGTACTGATTGTGGGTCTGCCCTAGCTGAGGCTGAGGTAGAATATGAGGATAAAAAATCTACAGCAATAGATGTGGCATTTAAGTGTATTGATAAAGCAGTCATAGAAAATATTTTTAATTACAAAATTAATAAAGATATTTTTGCGGTTATTTGGACAACTACTCCATGGACTCTTCCGGCGAATGAAGCAATTAGCGTAAATCCAAAACTTCAGTATGGATTATACGAAATTGAAGATAAAGCGTTTATCCTCTCAACTGAGCTAGCAAAAGAAAAGTTATTATCATATAAACTCGAAGGCAGCCTCAAAGCCTCCTGTATCGGAGAAGCACTTGAAAATGTTCAATGCCGTCACCCATTCAAAGAAAAAAATGTGCCAATAATATGTGGTTCACACGTCACAACAGAATCTGGAACAGGTTTAGTCCATACTGCACCAGCTCATGGTGTGGATGATTATGTAGTAGGCAGTCGTTACGACCTTCCTGTTGAAAGCCCTGTAGACAAGGACGGAAAGTTTTTAAAAGATACAGATATAGTTGGATCTCTTAATGTTTGGGATGCAAATAAAAAAATTATTGAGATACTTGAGGCAAAAAAATCACTCATATCCATAGAAAAGTTTACCCATAGTTATCCTCATTGTTGGCGACATAAAACACCAATTATTTTTAGAGCGACAGAGCAATGGTTTATTGGAATGGATGAGAAAAATAAAAAAAACCATACCTTACGTAATCAAGCTGAGGAAGAAATTAACAAAACCAGTTTCTTTCCAAATTGGGGTGAGGGAAGGCTAAAATCTATGATTGAAAAGAGGCCAGATTGGTGTATTTCCAGACAAAGGTCGTGGGGTGTACCAATACCCATATTTTTAAATAAGAAAACAAATTTACCACATGCTAATACACTTTCATTTTTTGAAGAGATTGCAAATAAGGTTGAAAAGGATGGGATGGACGCTTGGTTTGATCTAGATCTTGATGATATTCTAGGTGATGATGCTTCAGATTATATTAAATCAACTGATACATTAGATGTATGGTTTGATTCTGGAACAACTCATCAGTCTGTAATTAAAGATAGAGAAGAGTTAAGTTATCCTGCAGACCTATATCTTGAAGGTTCTGATCAACATAGAGGTTGGTTTCAATCAAGCCTTCTTACTGGATGTGCAATCAGTAGTGAAGCTCCATTTAAAGGGTTATTGACTCATGGGTTTGTAGTTGATGGTGAAGGTCATAAAATGAGTAAGTCTAAGGGAAATGTAATATCACCTCAAAAAATTATTAATCAATATGGAGCAGATATTTTGAGGTTATGGGTTGCTTCAACTGACTACTCTGGAGAGCTTAATATTTCCGATGAAATTATGAAAAGAGTCGCGGATAGTTACAGAAGAATAAGAAATACCTTAAGATTCCTTATTTCTAATATTGAGGATATAGATAAAGAAAAAGAAATAATGGCACCAGAAAAAATGTTGTTTATTGATAGATATGCTTTGTATCAATCTAAGATTCTTCAAGAATCAATAATTAAAGATTATGATGCATTTAATTTTTATTTAGGAGTACAAAAATTTGTTTCTTACTGCTCAGAAGATTTGGGAGGTTTTTATTTAGATGTAATTAAAGACAGACTTTACACAATGAAAGAAAGCTCGCATGGGCGTCGATCTGCACAAAGTGCATTATTCCACATTACACAGTCTTTGATCAGGATAATGGCTCCGATTTTAAGTTTTACAGCTCATGAAGCCTTTGAAGTGATATTCAAAAAAAATAAAAAAAATATTTTTATAGAAAATTGGTATCAATTTCCAAAAAATTTGATTCAAGATAAAGAAGTGAGTGATTGGAATAATATTTTAGAAATTAGAGGGCTAGTTAACAAAAAAATTGAAGAGCTCAGGGAAAAGGGCAATGTGGGATCATCGCTTCAGTCTGAAATTGAAATTAATGCGCCTTCAGAAACTTATAAAAGCTTAAAGGTATTCGAAAAAGAATTGAAGTTTATTTTTATTGTCTCAAAAGTTAGTTTAAAGGAAGGCAATAAACTTGAAATCAAGGTAAATAAAAGCCAGTATAAGAAATGTGAGAGATGTTGGCACTACTGTGAGGACGTTAGTCATGATGACCAACATAAAGAATTATGCAGTAGATGCATAAATAACCTTTTCAAGGAAGGTGAAGCAAGACTTTATGCTTAAACTATATCTAATAAGTGCACTTATTTTTATATTAGATATTCTAACTAAAAATCATGTTCAAAAAGTCATTCCATATGGAGAAAGAATTGAGGTAAATTCTTTTTTTAGTTTTGTACATTTTCAAAATTCAGGCGCAGCATTTAACTTTTTGAGTGATCAAGCAGGATGGCAAAGATATTTTTTAATTACCGTTTCAATATTTGCTATTTTTTACATACCATTCCTAATTAACCAAAATAAAAAAAATATGCCAGTTGTATTAGGTCTTATCCTGATTCTTGGAGGAGCTTTTGGTAATCTTTATGATAGAGTATTTTATGGCTATGTTATTGATTTTATTTATTTAAATGTGGGGCAATTTTATTGGCCAGCATTTAATATTGCGGACAGTGCAATTTCGATCGGTATATTACTATTTCTTTATGGGTCCTTTAAAAATTATAAAAATCTGAAGCTGAAGGGGAAGGTTTGATTCAGATTTTTGGAAAAATATCAGAATTAACAAGTGGACGAAGGCTTTATGATATCACTCCTAAAATTATAGATTGGATTGAGTCGGAAGAAATTAAATCAGGCTTATTGACATTAAATATTAAACACACATCCGCAAGCCTTTTGGTAAATGAAAATTATGATTCTGATGTTTTATATGATCTGGAAAATTTCTTATCAAAGTTAGTTATTGATGGAGATGAATCATATAGTCATACTTCAGAGGGGCCAGATGACATGTCTGCGCATATACGGACTGCACTTACACAAACAAATTTATCTTTCTCTGTCAGAAATAAAAAATTAAACTTAGGAACTTGGCAAGGAATTTTTTTATATGAACATCGATTTGGAAGTTTTAATCGATGTGTCGACTTACATTTTATTGGTGAGTAGATTTATTTAGTCCATTTAAGGGGATTGAAAGGTTTTCCATTGTGCCTTAATTCATAATAAAGACCATTGTATTTATTCCCACCACTATTACCGGATAATGCGATGACTTCCCCGCCTTTAATGTAATCACCTTTTTGTTTTAAAAGTGAATCATTATTACCATAAAGGCTCATATAATTTTTTCCATGATCAATAATGATAATATTTCCAAATCCTCTTAACCAGTCAGAAAAAACAACTTGACCAGAGGCAACAGACTTTACATTTGAACCCTCTTCAGCCTTTATGAAAAGACCTTTCCATCTGGTTCCTGTATCCCATCTCTTTGAATTATACTTATAGACAACTTTTCCTTTAACAGGCAGATTGAGTTTCTTTTTAAGTTTTGCAAAATTTACTTTATAAGCTTTTATATCAACAACTTTTTTATCATCGATAATATCTTTTTTTTCAGCCTTTCTTCTTTTTTCTTCAGCTTTAAGCTTTAACATTAAATTTTTTACTAGAGAAGTTAATTTTTTTTCATCTTGTTCTAACTTAAGTTTCTTACTTTTTTGTGATTTAAGTTTTTTTGTAATTTTGTTTAAAGTTATTTTCTTGGCCTTTTTCTTTTTCTCTAATTTCTTTGCATTCTTTTCTTTTTCTTTTCTTAATTTAGAGACAGATTTAAGAATTTTTTTTGTTGATTTTTTTGTTGCTGTGATTTTTTCTTTAGTTTTATTAATCTCAAGAATATTTTCATTTTGTGCTTTGGTGAGAAATCCAATATAGTTAACTTGCCTAGATACTTCGTTTGGATTTTCCCCTTCAAGGAATAATTGTAAGTAGCCTGGTTTTGGTTTTATATAAGATTGATAGAGTATTTCATTTTGTAACTTTTTTCTTTCATTCATTTCCGCTTCTAATTTTTTTAATTTTTTGTTAAGTTTGGCTAATTTCTTTTTGTTTGCTTTTTGCTTCTTTTTTACTTTATAAATTTCTTTTTTTGCTGCACTTATTTCTTTCTCATGTTTTTTTAGTGATTTGTTTAATCCTTTTTTAACTTTTGAATTTTTTTTTATCTCTTTATCAATTAAATTAATTTGTTTTTTTATTTCAGTTAGGTTGTTTTTAGCGTCGTCTGTTTCACCCGCTCCAAGTGAAAACGAAATGATTAAAAACATAAGAGTGAGGAGTATTTTTTTAAACTTATAGAAGTAATTATGATTCAATTAAATTTTTTCCAGTCATTTCTTTTGGTTTTCTCTCGCCCATTAACTCAAGGATGGTAGGTGCTATATCTGCAAGAGTCCCCCCGTCTTTAATTTTTTTAATTTGCTTGCCTACATATAAGAATGGCACTTTATTGATTGTGTGTTGAGTATGCTTTTGTTGATTTTTTTTATCCATCATTTCTTCTGCGTTACCATGATCGGCAGTAATAATTATCTGCCCTCCAACCTTTTTAATTGTTTTAAAAATTAATCCAATACACTTATCAATTACTTCAATCGCCTCAATTGCAGCAGCTAAATTTCCTGTATGACCAACCATATCTCCATTTGCATAATTACAAACAATTAAATCATAATTTTCTGACATGATTGCCTCATTTAATTTATCTGTAATTTGATAAGCACTCATCTCTGGTAATAAGTCATATGTTTTGACTTTTTGTGATGGAATCAAGATTCTATCCTCACCCTTATAGCTTTCTTCATGACCTCCATTAAAGAAAAAAGTTACGTGAGGATATTTTTCTGTCTCAGCTATACGAAGTTGAGTTTTATTTAATGCTGATACATATTCACCTAAAGAATTTTTAATATTAATCGGTTTAAATATACATTGAGATTTTTTTTGTCTTTCATCGTGGCTAGTTAATGTAAAGTAGTCTATATTTTTTGGTGAAGAGGTACGTTCAAAATTATCAAATGCTTCATCTAAAATACTATTGGTTAATTGCCTTGCTCTATCAGATCTAAAATTCATAAAAACAACCATATCGTTATCCTGAATTCCTGTGTAACTTTCAGTAGATTTTATTAAAGTAGGATAAACGAATTCGTCAAACTCATCTCTCTTATAGGCTTTCTCGAGTGCTTGTTGAGCCGAGGGTGCTGTATATTTTGAGGATGCTTTTACAATTGCATCATAGGCTAAATTTGTCCTTTCCCATCTGTTGTCCCTATCCATAGCATAAAATCTTCCTGAAACTGTTTTAATTTCTCCAAGACTTATTTTATTGCAAAAATCTTCTAATTTTTTTATGTACATTGATGCAGATTTTGGAGGCGTATCTCTTCCATCCAAAATTGTATGAATAAATACTTTCTTAACATTTTGATTTTTTGCGTGTTTTACTAAGGCTAGTATGTGATCTATGTGGCTGTGAACTCCCCCATCAGATAAAAGTCCAAAAATATGCAATGCATTATTATTTATTGAAACTTTATTTAGACCTGCGTTTAAAACTTCATTTAAAAAAAAGCTTCCATCATTAATTGACCCATTAATTCTGTCTAGGTCTTGGCTTATAACTCTGCCTGCCCCAATGCATAGATGCCCAACTTCAGAATTTCCCATTTGCCCCTCAGGAAGACCAACATAAGATTCTGATGCATCTATTAAGGTATTTGGATAATTTTTTCGTAATAGGTCCCAGTTTGGGGTGTTTGCTTGAGAAATGGCATTATATTCAGCCTCATCCTTATGCCCAAAGCCATCAAGAATTAGCAGTAATAAAGTATTTTTTTTCATTTTTAGTCTTGGAAATGAATTTTTGTTTGTTCTATACGTCAATTATAATACTAAAAAGTATTAATTATTTATCTATTAAGGTTAGCTCATGAAAGAAATACTAATGTACAGCTCTCAATTTTGCCCTTATTGTGTAAATGCGGAGAAACTTCTGCAAAACAAGGGAGTAAAAAATATAAAAAAAATTATGGTTGATGAAGATCCCGCTTATATGGATGAGATGATTAAAATCACTGGTGAAAAAACAGTGCCCCAAATTTTTATTGGTGAAAAACATATTGGTGGATTTGAACAACTTAGATCTATAAATAAAGAAGGAAACCTTGATAAATTAATTTTTAATAAAAAATAATAAAAGCAAATTATTTATTATTACGTGTTTAGGGGATAGAATGACGTTTTAAAATAAACAATTTAATTCAATTAGGAAGGCAAATGGCTGAAGATAAAAAAACAAAGAAAAAAACCGCAACTAAAATAGATGCATCTGAAACAAAAAATCAGGGTCCTGGATTTGGTATTGAAAAACTATTTCTTAAAGATGTATCAGTTGAAATTCCAAACTCACCTGAAATTTTTACAAATAGAGAAGCACCTCAGATCTCAGTCGAGCTGAATAATGCAGCAAAACCACTTTCAGACGGTTACTATGAAGTAAGTTTGCAAATTACAGTAACCTCTAAGCAATCCGAGGAAACAGCATTCTTGGTTGAAGTTACACAATCAGGTATTTTTAAAATCCTAAATGTACCTGAAGACGGTATGGAAATGGTTTTAGCTATTACATGTCCAAATATTTTGTTTCCCTATGCAAGAGAAGCTATTTCAGACTTAGTTACTAAGGCAGGTTTTTCACCTGTAGTTCTTAACCCAATTAATTTTGAAACTATGTATATGCAACAAAAAGAGAAAGCAGCAGGAACCGCTAAAAAGGCAAATTAATTTGTCCAAAAAATTTTATAAGGGAGCTTTATTTTTTGCTCTTGCTTTTGCTAGTTTTTTTGTGCAAGCAGATTTCATTTCTGTTAAATCAAAACAAGCTATCTTGTTCGAAGGACCTTCAAACACTACTGAGAAAATGTTTATTGTTACTGAGGGTTATCCATTGGAAGTCCTTGTAAGCCTTAAAGACTGGAAAAAAGTTAAAGATCATAATGGAAAGATTAGTTGGATAGAGGCAAAAAATACTCAAGATGAAAGAACTGTATTAATTTTAAAAGAAAATACAGTCATTTTTAATCAAGCTAATGATAAAAGCCACAAGCTAGCAAACGTAGAAAAATTTGTAGTGTTGAGGTTAAATTCTGCAATGCTTATTGGTGAATGGGCGCAAGTTAAAACTCAAATAGAAGGTCTTGTAGGTTTTGTTAACTCAAAAGAAGTATGGGGTTTATAGGGTGAGGGTTTGTGTTCTAGGGGCAGGTGCTTGGGGAACTGCACTAGCTATTCATTTATCAAAAAAAACTAAAGTGACACTTTGGGCAAGAAATACTAGCCACCTTTCTGGAATGAAAAAATCAAGATCAAATCCTAAATATTTAGGTGATTTTAAATTTCCTGATTTACTCTCACTAAGTGATAATTTTCATGAAGCAGTGACTAACTGCGATTTTATTTTATCAGCAATTCCAACATCTGGGTTCAGAGAAGCGCTTAAGCAATTAAAAACCATTGATTGTAATAAACCTATTTTATGGGCTAATAAGGGCTTAGAGGTTTCATCAGCAAAGCTCCCATTTGAGGTGATACTTGATGAATTTTCAAATTCAGAAAATATTGTAAGTAGTTGGGGTGTTTTATCGGGCCCTAGTTTTGCGGCTGAGCTTATAAGAGGACTACCTACGGCTGTTACAATCGCAACGAACGATAAAGATTTTTCAAGTAATATTGCTCCACTATTTCACCATAATAATATGCGGTCTTATACAAGTAATGATATCGCAGGTGTTTGTGTTGGGGGGGCACTTAAAAATGTCATTGCTATCGCCGCTGGAATTTCTGATGGAATGGGTTTTGGAAATAATGCGCGCGCTGCCCTTATTACCAGAGGCTTAAGTGAAATTAAAAAATTTGGCTTAGAGTTAGGAGCAATGCCTGAAACATTTTCTGGATTATCTGGTATGGGTGATCTTGTCTTAACATGTACGGGAGAATATTCTCGTAATAGAGAAGTTGGCCTAAGGCTCGCAAAAGGGGAGCCATTACAATCAATTTTAGATGGTTTGGGACATGTCGCCGAGGGGGTTTACACGGCAAGAGAGGTCGCTAAACGGTCAAAATTAATAGATATTGATATGCCTATCACTCAACAGGTAAATAATGTTCTTTTCGAGAAAAAATCAGCAAAAGATGCAGTGTTAGAATTAATTGAACGACCAATAAAGCAAGAAATCTAAAATTTAACCTCCGCTTTCAAATTCTAATTGACGCCAAGCTTCATAAATAACTATTCCAACGCTATTTGATAAATTTAAACTTCTGTTGTTTTTGACCATTGGAATCCTTATTCTTTCTTTAATTTTATTAGATTGTAAGATTTCGTCTGGTAAGCCTCTTGTTTCAGGTCCAAAAATAAAAGAGTCATTCTCCTGATAGCTAAAATGCGTATAAATAGATGTAGATTTTGTAGTTGCAGCGAAGATTCTAGTCCTAGCTAAGCTTTTATAGCAACTATCAAATGAATCATATTCTGTGACATTTGCTAAATCTAAATAATCTAAGCCAGCTCTCCTTAAGTTTTTACTACTTATATCGAATCCGTATGGTTTTATTAGATGCAACTTTGAGCCTGTGTTAACGCAAAGACGAATAATATTACCCGTATTTGGTGGAATTTCTGGCTCAAACAGAATAATATTAAACATATGATTAAAATTTATACACTTGTTAATATAATAAATGAAATAGATTAACAATTCATTTATAATGTAATTATATTTTAAAGTATATAGGATTTAATATGACAAAATCAGAATCAGCATTAAAAGAAAAGACTGTTTCATTCATAAATCCAAAAAAAGAACAAAGCAATAATAAAAAAGAGGTTTGGAGTAAAGCGGATATAAAAAAATTTTTCGAAACTCCTTTTAATGATTTAATATTTAACGCTCACCAAGTCCATAGGAGTCATTTTGACCCGAATAGGGTTCAACTCAGCACCTTGTTGTCTATAAAAACAGGAGGCTGTTCAGAAGATTGTGGCTATTGTCCTCAGTCAGCGAGGTATGATACAACTGTCGATAACGAGCCTATTATGCATATTGATGACGTTATTTCAGCGGCTAAACAAGCAAAAGATGCAGGTGCTACAAGATTTTGTATGGGTGCGGCTTGGCGAGGACCAAAAGAAAAGGATATAGGGTTAGTTGAAAATATGATTTCTGAAGTAAAGTCACTTGGACTTGAAACTTGTGCCACACTCGGAATGCTAAAAGATGGCCAAGCAGAAAGACTTAAAGATGCAGGCTTAGATTACTATAATCATAACCTTGATACATCTCCGGAATATTACGGTGATATTATATCAACGAGAACATACCAAGATAGACTGGATACCCTCAGCAGGGTTAGAGATGCAAATATTAATGTCTGTTGCGGTGGTATAGTGGGTATGGGTGAGTCAAGAGAAGATAGAATAAACCTTATCTATCAGCTTGCAAATATGAGCATTCCTCCTGAAAGTGTCCCAATAAATTTACTAACCAAAGTTGAGGGCACCCCTCTAATAGAAGCTCCTGAGCTTGATCATTTTGAGTTTATAAGAATGATTGCAGTAGCAAGAATCTGTATGCCTGAAAGCTTTGTCAGACTTTCTGCAGGAAGGGAAAGTATGAGTGATGGTGTTCAAGCATTAGCTTTTTTTGCTGGAGCAAATTCTATATTTTATGGGGAAGAGCTCTTAACAACAGGAAATCCTGACGTAGAAAAAGATCAGCAATTATTTAAGCGGTTAGACATAAAGCCTATTTAAATGATTCTGTTGGATGATATTAGTAATTCTCTAAAAGATCTAAAAGAGAAATCGCTGCTTAGAAAAAGAGTAGTGATAAATTCCAGAAAAAAAAATTTAATTAAAATTAATGGAAAATGGTTAATTAACTTTTCTAACAATGATTATTTGGGCTTATCCCAAGATATCTCAATAAAGAAAGCTATTATCAATGGTATTAAAAAATATGGTAATGGAGGGACAAGCTCACATCTTGTCTCAGGCCATACTGAAGTTCATCAAAATATAGAGGGCATTACAAAAAATAATATAGGATTTGAATCATCCATATTATTTTCATCTGGCTATCTTGCAAACTTAGGGCTAATCACGACAATTTCTGATAAAGATTCTTTTATCTATGCAGATAAACTCAATCACGCATCACTAAATGACGCATGTATCTTAAGTAGGGCTAAATTTTTTCGATATCCTCACAATGATATGGAGTTGTTAGAAAGGCTTCTCAAAAAAAATAAAACAAAAAAAAAGAAATTAATTGTCACTGATGGTGTTTTTAGTATGGATGGGGATTTGGCAGATATCCCAAAATTAGTTCAATTAGCTCAAAAGTATGATGCATATTTGTATATTGATGATGCCCATGGATACGGAGTTCTTGGAAAAAATGGACAAGGAATACTTGAGTATTTTGAAAACACAGGGCCAATGAAGAAAATTCCAAGAGATAGGATAATTTACACAATTACACTCAGTAAGGCAGTTGGTGTATCAGGAGCATTAGTAAATGCATGTAAAAATATTATTAATTTAGTTGTAAATAAATCTAGAACATACATCTATACAACTGCAGAGCAACCCGCATTAATTATGGGTGTAGAGCGTTCGTTTGAAATTATAA
The DNA here is from genome assembly GCA_018607785.1 of Methylobacillus sp. Taxonomy (GTDB): domain Bacteria; phylum Pseudomonadota; class Gammaproteobacteria; order Burkholderiales; family Methylophilaceae; genus BACL14. The sequence continues at coordinate 13,824 of JABBAU010000051.1, read as the reverse complement.
AAAAAAATTACTCTCTAAGAGAAAGGTTGAATAAGAGTATAAATTTGTTTAGAAAAAATATTAACAAAAAGAATCTTCTAACAAACTCAATCACACCTATTCAGCCATTGATTATCGAAAGTGCTGAAAAAACAATTAAAATTTCAGAAAAGTTAAATTCATATGGGTTCCATGTTCCAGCCATCAGACCGCCAACAGTTCCAAATAAAAGTTCACGTTTAAGAATTTCAATTTCCGCATTGCATTCCCAAGCAGATATAAAAAAGTTAACTAAAGTTATTAATAAAATACTTGATAATGAAAATTAAAGCATATGGAGATAAAGGAGATTCACTTTTATTAATTCACGGGTGGGGGGTGAATAGTGGGATATGGGCTCCGTTAGCAGCTCAATTAAAAAATTTTTTTAAGGTTTATATGATTGATCTTCCAGGGATGGGAAAAAGCTCAACAATCTCACCTTATACATTGGAAAATTTAGCAAAAGAAATTAGAGTTAATATCCCAGTGGACAAGTGCCATATTTTGGGTTGGTCGTTAGGGGGTCAGCTAGCTTTGTACCTAGCAACTAAAATACCTCAGTTTGTTGAAAAAATAATTTTAATGTCTACAACTCCATGTTTTGTTGAAAGGCATGACTGGCCTTATGGCGTAAAAAAACATTTTTTTAATAATTTTGAATTAGAGGCCAAAAAAAGTATAAATGATACTCTTATGAAATTTTTTTTAATTCAAACAAAAGATATTAAGAATGCAAAAGATACAATGAAATTTTTAAAAAGTAATTTTATTAAATCTACTGATCACAATACTCTTGGTATGCAGGGGGCTTTAAAGATTTTGGGTGAAACAGATTTAAGAAAAGACATAGAAAAAATAGATAAACAATCACTAGTTATTGTAGGCGAAAAAGATAGACTTACCCCTCTAGATGCGTCTATATGGCTAAATAAAAACATTAAAGCATCTACGCTCATTAAAATAGCTGGTGCTAATCATATGCCATTTATTAGCCATAAAGAAAAAGTAATTAGTTCAGTAATAAATTTTATCAATGATAATTAATAAAACTATAAAAAGAATTGGGTTTAATCGAGCTGCAATTACCTACGATAAGCATGCTGTATTGCAAAAGCAAATATCAAAAGATTTATTTGATCGTTTATCTTTGATTAAAATAGATCCAAATATTATTTTAGATCTAGGTTCCGGTACAGGGGAGAATAATTCAACCTTTAAATCTATTTATAAAAATAAGAGGATTATTAATTATGATTTTTCTGAAAGAATGCTTGAACAAGCCAAAACTAAAGAGAAAAACCTTTTTGGGTTAAAAGATTTATTTGGAAAGTGTAAAGTATCTTATATTTGTGGCGACATAGAAGAATTACCTTTTGCGAAGAACCTCATAGATCTAGTTTGGTCTTCAAGCTCTATTCAATGGTGTACTGATTTAAATAAAACTTTATCTGAAATTAAAAAATCTTTAAATTTCGGAGGTCTGTTCATATTTAGTACATTTGGTCCTAAGACTTTAAATGAATTATCAAATATCAATAAGTCACTTTCAAATAAAGAAACCGTCAATAAATTTCATGATATGCATGAAATAGGTGACATGCTGATTTCAAATGGTTTCTCAGATCCCGTATTAGATTCTGATATATACACTCTTACCTATAGCAATATTGATAAATTATTTTTAGATATTAAAAATATAGGTGCGACCAGTTCTTATAAATCTGATAAACAAGGCCTAATGGGTAAGGGCCATTTAAAAAAAATTAGCATGGAATATGAAAAATATAAACAATCTGGATTATTCCCGGCAACTTATGAAGTTATTTTTGGGCATGCATGGAATATGAATAAGAATCATAACTTCAAAACATTCGAGATAAAAAGTGGATAATTCTTTTTTTATTACAGGTACTGATACAGGCATTGGAAAAACTTTTGTGACATGTATTTTGATGCATTTTATTAATTCTCAACAAAGAAAGGTGATAGGTATGAAGCCAATTGCTGCGGGAATAGATAGAGTTAATGGTCAGACTGCTAATGAAGATGTTCTTTTGCTTAATAATGAATGTAGTTCTGAGTTAAGTTTAGAAGAAATCAATACCTATTCTTTTACTGAACCAATAGCCCCTCATATTGCTGCCAAAAAGAATAAAATAGAAATAGATTTTAATAAAATAAAATTACATGCAGAAAACCTAAAAAAACAAACTGACTTTCTCTTTATTGAGGGGGCAGGTGGTTATTTAGTCCCATTAAATGAGAAAAAAACTATCGCTGATTTAGTTGATGTGCTTAAAATTCCGATTATTGTTGTAGTTGGTATTAAATTAGGATGCATAAATCATAGTCTTTTAACTGTAGAGGCAATTTTGAGCAGAGGCCAAAAGATATTTGGTTGGGTAGCTAACATTGTTGATGAAGATATGCTCGTGGCTGATGAAAATATTTCTTCACTTAAGCAAAGAATAAAGCAGCCACTTATCGGGACTATTCCATTCAGTCCTGGCAATAAATTTTCTAATTTAAAAAATTATATTTCATGGCCAGTTAATTTATAGAGATTATTGTCTGTTATATAAGTTCTAATTTCCTCAGGTAAAATTTTATTTGTATCTTCACTTAATCTAATTTTTTTCCTTACTTCTGAGGAGGCTATATCTATATAATCCATACAATGCCTATAAATATAACCATGTCTTTTTAATTTTAACTTATAAAAGTCTTTCTCTACATTCTGCTTATATAGCTCTTTTATTTCACTATGCTTAATAAGAGAGAGCTTTGAAATTTTTCTATCGATTAAAATGATGTGAGAGTAATTGAGTAATTTTTTCCAATTTTTCCATGTATTAATTTGTAAAAAATTATCACTTCCCATGATAAAAAAATTTATGGCATTATTTTTTTTAAAGAAATATTTGAGTGTATCAAAGGTAAAAGATTTTTTTGAATCAAGACTTTCTTCTACTTCAAAAGTAGAAACTTTCATTTTTTTATTTGTAAGTGCAAGGTTAATCATCTGTAAACGGTGTTTTGCTGGCGTTAAATTCTTTTCTGTAACCGAAATTCCTGTTGGTATGAAGATAAATTCATCAAGACCTAACTTTTTAATTAGGTCATTTGCAATCATCAAATGACCATTATGAATGGGGTCATATGCCCCACCAAAAAGTCCAATAAGGGGAGTTTTTTTTGAGTTATTCTCTAATTTCACCTTGACCAAATACTACATATTTTAATGAAGTGAGTCCCTCAAGCCCGACAGGCCCTCTTGCATGAATTTTATCGGTTGAAATACCAATTTCAGCACCAAGGCCGTATTCGAAGCCATCGGCAAACCTCGTTGATGCATTGATCATCACACTTGATGAATCAACAGCTTTAATAAATTCAAGTCCATTAGCTTCGTTATTTGTAATGATTGACTCTGTGTGTTTTGAAGAATGCTTATTGATATGATCAATTGCTTCCTTTAAAGAGTCGACAATGATGCATGAAATATAAGGGCCAAGATATTCTTCAAAGAAGTCTTGATCTTCAGCAAGTTTTACCTGATTGATAATATGTTTAGTTTTTTTACAGCCCCGAATTTCTATATTTTTTTGATTAAATATCTCATAAATTTTTGGGAGAAAGTCTTTGGCAATTTTGGATGATACAACAAGTGACTCAAGTGTATTACATGTGCCTAATCTTTGCGTTTTTGAGTTATCTACAATAGAAACTGCTTTTCTAATATCTGCAAATTCATCTACATATATATGGCAGTTTCCATCAAGATGCTTAATAACAGGTACAGTTGCTCCATCAGTTATTTTTTGAATAAGACCCTTACCCCCCCTTGGAATAATTACATCAACAAATTCGTCCATACTGATGAGAGTATCAACGAGTTTACGATCTGTAGATTCTATTATTTGCACAGCTTTCTCGGGTAACTTTGATTTAATAAGGGCATCTGTAATCAGCTCCCCTAAATATTTATTGGAGTTTATAGTTTCACTTCCGCCCCTTAAAATAATCGCATTACCTGCTTTTATTGTTAAGGCTGCAGCATCTATTGTCACATTGGGCCTTGATTCATAAATCATTCCGATGACGCCTATAGGCACCCTCATCTGGCAAACCTCAATTCCACTAGGTCTTTTTTGCCTGTTCATTACTTTACCAATGAGATCTTCAAGACATTTTACTTGCAATAAACCGTCACACATACTTTTAATACTGGAATTAGACAATGTCATCCTATCTATAAATGCCTCATCAAAATTACTCTTATTGGCTTTTTCCAAATCCAACAAATTAGATTTTAAAATGCTTTTTTTGTTGTCCTCTAGAGATCTTGCGAGCACTTCAAGAAAATTATTCTTTTGTTCGGTGGTTGCATATGCAAGCTGATGGCTTGATTTTCTTGCACTAACTCCAATATCTCGCATATATTTATCCATTTTTTAAATTGCTCCCTTTATTCATCATTTTTGCAACTCCCATTGAGAATCTATTTATTTCTAACCAGGGATCTCCTATCTTTAAACCTTTGCTTATTTGATCTATCTCCTGAATTTTATTTAGGCAGGCTTTCACTTGTTTAGCACTTAAATTCTTAACCGCGTGGGATGCTAAATTTTGTGAATTTCCGAATAATCTGAGTTTTAAAAAGATATTAGAGTTTGGTTGGTTGGTTGACAGCTTGATTCTTGATATTGCTTTGAAAAACCAAGCAAAAAGACCATTTACCATTACCGGCTGTACCCCTTCTTCTGTAAGATAAATTACTGCTTCATTAGCTTTCCTTAAATTTCCAGTGATGCAATGCTCAATCAAATTAAAACCATCATGTCTCGAACCATTTGTAATATGGGCAGATATTATTTTTTCATTTATTTCCTGATTTGGATAAATTAATTTTAATTTTTTTATATCATTTTCTGCTTGAATTAAGTTACCCATAGAGTAATTCACCAGGAGTTTTTTTGCTTCATTTGTCATGCTAATCTGGTGCAGTTTTATTCTATGCTCTATTGCATCTAATAGTTGTTCATTATTTGGCTCTTCAACATTTAATAAAAGGCAAAAATTTTTGAATAACTCAAACCAATTTTGTTTTTTGTAGTCCTTAAAGTGTTTTTTAAAATAAAAAATGAAATAGTCATCTGAATATTCTTTAATCTTTTGTAATAGAATTTCTTTAATTTCTTTTTTAATAATTCCATCAGCAACATCAATTTCAAATAATCTTTTCTCGCTAAAAAGTGATTTACTATTCAAGATATGGTCTAGATTATGAAGATCAATTCCATTTTCTAGCTTAATTTTAATTTTATCAATGCCATCCTTTTTACATGAATTATTAATATCATCCTTTATAGTGCAAATTTGTACCGCTTCAATACCTACTACAACTAAACAGTTTTTTTTATTTTTATCGAGATTTTCTAAAATATTAGAGGGTGCAAATTTTGCAAACATAATTATTTTGAAAGTGAGAGTTGGGTAGCCATAGTTTTGATTAATTGATCTTCCATACCAGATACCAACCTTTTTTCTTCTTCATCTTTGGCTAAAATATCTGCATCATCATAGGTGTAAGTCCTATTAGCTTCAATTGTGATTGGGTCATTCCAAGGGGTATTTTGATTTTTGAATCGATAGGTAACTTCGTAATCTAGTTGATATTCACTGACTGCACCTGTCCCAGTTAATGATAGGATGGTTTTGGTAAAATTATTTTTTATAATTTCCACAACTTTTTCCGCTTGCGCAGCGTTTTCAATAGAAATTCCTGCTTGTCTAAATTTTCTTTGTAGTGTTTTATTAAAACTTGGGCTTCCACCTGTAATTGAAATTGAATCAAAATTTGCTTGAATATCCCCTCTTAACTGAAAACCACAAGCGCTAAGAAACAATATAAGTGACAGCACAGTTAACTTTTTTAAAAAAATTTGCATATTTAATTTTTAATTACAACATTCACCAATTTATTCTTAACATATATTGTTTTGATAATTTCTTTGCCAGTTGTATATTTCTTTATATTTTCTTGTAGTAGTGCTTTATCTTTTATTTTATCTTCGGAGTCACTAGTTGATATTATCATATTTGCCCTTAACTTTCCGTTGACTTGAATCACGATTGAGACTTCATCTTTTATCAAAGCATTTTCATCAACTTGTGGCCATTGAGATTTTTCGATCGGGTTTTCAGGCCTCAGGATTTCCCATAGCGCTTTTGAAATATGTGGTACAAAAGGATTTAACATTAATATGACATTTTCAAACATTTCTTGTCTCAGTTTAAAAGATATTGTCCGGATATCCTTTGATTTTGTGTATGCATTAATGAGCTCCATAATAGAAGATATAGCTGTATTGAAACTATTACGTCTGGTTAAATCATCTGTAACTTTCTTTATAGTTGAATGAAGTGTGTAGTGTAAATCAGTAATTTCTCCATCACTTATTGATCCTAAATCCTCTTTATTATTTTGATGTGTATAGATCAATGACCAAAGTTTTCTTAGAAACCGATGAGACCCTTCAATACCCTTATCTGACCACTCTAGGCTTTGTTCAGCTGGTGCAGCAAACATGATAAAGAGTCTTGCAGTGTCAGCGCCATATTTTTTTATCAATTCATTAGGGTCAACTGTATTCCCTTTAGATTTTGACATTTTGGTCCCATCTTTAAGAACCATCCCTTGCGTTAATAGCTTTTTAAAAGGCTCAGCTGAGCTCACTAAATTCATGTCAAATAAAATTCTATTAAAAAAACGTGCATACAAAAGATGAAGGATTGCATGTTCTATACCACCAATATAGTAGTCAACTGGCAACCAATTCTTAGCCCGCTCATCGAGCATTGCATTATGTTGATCAAAACTTGCGTATCTTGCAAAATACCATGAAGATTCAAAGAAAGTATCTAAAGTGTCAGTTTCTCTTTCAGCTATTTCACCACATTTAGGACACAAACATTTTTTAAAATCCTCTAATTTTTTTAATGGTGATCCATGTTCATCAATATTAATATTCTCAGGTAATACTATAGGGAGATCTTTTTCATCAACTGGGATATCTCCACATGTTTGACAACGGACCATAGGAATAGGGCAGCCCCAGTAACGTTGTCTTGAAACACCCCAATCCCTCAAGCGATATTGAATTGTCCCCTTTCCTTTTTTTAAGGCTTCAACTTTTTTCGTTATAATTTTTTGCGCATTTATACTTTCCAGACCATCAAATTCATCTGAATTAATCAACTTACCTTTCCCTGTGTACACATGCCCATCTATTTTTTTATTGCTTTTAATTACTTGTGTAATTGGTAAATCATATTTTTTTGCAAATTCATGGTCTCTTTCGTCATGGGCTGGAACAGCCATAATAGCGCCTTCTCCATAGCCCGCTAAAACATAATTTGCAATCCATACAGGAATTCTTTTTTTAGAGATTGGGTGGTAGGCATATAGCCCAGTAAAAATTCCCTTCTTTTCAGCAGTAGCTATATCTGCTTCTGAAACACTTTTACTCAAAGATTTAATAAAAGATAGCACAGATGCATTATTGATCATTCGACATAATTCATGTTCAGGTGCTATTGCTAAAAATGTTGCACCCATCAGAGTATCGGGTCTTGTGGTATAAACTTTGATATTTTTTATACTTAGGTTCTTCAAGTCGTTTTTATTGTTATCTCTTAGCGAAAGATCAAATTCAATCTCACAGCCTTCACTTTTACCTATCCAGTTTTTTTGCATTGTTTTGACCTGATCTGGCCAATCATTTAATTCATCGAGGCCATCAAGAAGGTCATCTGCATATTTAGTTATTCGCATAAAATATTGTGGGATTTCTTTTCTTTCTACCGCGGCACCTGATCGCCATCCTTTTCCATCAACTACCTGCTCATTTGCTAATACTGTTTGATCAACTGGATCCCAATTGACTGTTGAGGTTTTTTTATAAATCATATCTTGCTTAAAAAGCTTTAAGAAGAACCATTGCTCCCATTTATAGTATTCCACGGAACAGGTTGAAATTTCCCTTTCCCAGTCTACTGCTAGACCGAGTTCTTTGAGCTGCCCACGCATATGCTCAATATTTTGGTAAGTCCATTTTGCAGGTGCAGTTTTGTTTTGAATAGCAGCATTTTCCGCCGGAAGTCCAAAAGCATCCCATCCCATAGGTTGTAAAACATTAAATCCATTCATCAGTTTGAATCTAGAAATTACATCCCCAATTGTATAGTTTCTGACATGACCCATATGAAGCTTGCCACTTGGATAAGGAAACATTGATAAAACATAATACTTCTCTTTATTTGAAATTTCTGCTGATGAGAATGTTTTGTTTTTATCCCAAAAACCTTGAACATTTGATTCTATTTCTTTAAATGGATATTCTTCGTGCATGCTTATTTTAATTTATCCACTATTTCTGAATTTATATTGTCTGGCTGATTTATCCCATTAATTGAAATAAAGGATAGCTCACTTTGTAGATCTTTATTGGATAAATTTGAATAAAAGTTTACTAAAGGCTCTGTTTGTTCATGATAAGTTTTCAGTCTTTGTATGATTGTACTTTCTTTATCATCGTCACGTAAAACAAGTGGTTCACCAGTTATATCATCGAAGCCATCTTTTTTAGGAGGGTTATTTATAATATGATAAATTCTTCCAGAAGCAGGATGGATTCTTCTGCCAGTAAGTCTTTTAATAATTTCATGGTCTGGAACCGCTACCTCAATTACATAATCAATAGTTATATCTTCATCAATCATTGCTTGTGCTTGCGGAATTGTTCTTGGAAACCCATCAAGAAGAAAACCTTTTTTACAATCTTCTTTATTTATTCTTAACTTAACTAAATCTATTATTAAATCATCTGGAACAAGTTTTCCTTGATTCATAAAATCTTTAGCTTGAAGACCTAATTCAGTTTTGGCCTGAACAGCTTCTCGAAGCATGTCACCCGTAGATATTTGTGGAATATCGAATTCTTTTGTTATGAAAGCGGCTTGTGTCCCTTTTCCAGCGCCTGGCGCACCAATTAAAATTATTTTCATTTTTACTCCTAAAAAACAGTTGAATTATATCAGTTATCAAAATTTATATTTTTTTGCGTAAGATAATTTTCTAAATTTATGAATTGTTCTATTGAGAGTGTTTCAGCTCTTGCACCGGGAGATATCTTAAGACTTAAAAAATCATTATCAAATAATATATTTTTAAAGTTATTACGAATGGTTTTTCTTTTTTTTGCAAAAGCCATTTTGGTAATGAGCTCAAAATTACTCTCACTCATTATCTTTAGTCCAACCCTTTTTTTTCTGATAAGCCTGATAAATGCTGAAGTAACTTTAGGTTCTGGTGAGAACGCTTTTGCAGGTAATTCAAACAATAATTCTGTATCAAAATAATATTGAAGAATAACAGATAACCTGCCAAAAGCCTTTGTCGATGGCTTTGCTGTAATTCTTTCAGCAACTTCCTTTTGTACCATAAAATATAGTTGAGCTTCAGAAGAGTGATTTTTGGTAATTTTAAAAATTATTTCAGTTGCAATGTAATAAGGTAAGTTGCCAATAATTTTATTAAATTTTGTAAAGTAATTCTGATCTATTTCTAAAATATCACCAGCGAATATTGTTATTTTCTTATCATCAATTTTATTTTTTAAGACTTCTACCATGTCAGGGTCAATTTCAATCACCGAGACATGTTTAATTTTTTTTAATATTGGGTATGTGATTGCTCCCTGTCCTGGTCCGATCTCAACTATTTCATCAGATTCTTTTGGGTTTATTTCCTTAATAATTTGATTTATAAAATACGGGTCAACTAAAAAATTTTGACCAAATTTCTTTTTTGCTTTCAATGTTGGTTGTTCGCTAGTTTGATTGCTAATTGAACTGATTCAAAAAAACTACTTGGATCGATTTTATTTGATCCTACAATATCAAGGCCAGTCCCATGATCGACTGATGTTCTTATGATAGGTAACCCGAGAGTCACATTAACGCCTTTTCCAAAGGTAAGTGCTTTGAAGGCTGCTAATCCCTGGTCATGATACATTGCCAAAAAACAATCTGTTTTTTTTATTAGATCTACTGTAAAAGCAGTATCTGCTGGTATTGGACCATTCACTAAAATTCCTTGAGCTTTCATTTTCTCAATAGCAGGTCCTATAATCTTGATCTCTTCATCACCAAATTCACCATTTTCACCACTATGGGGATTGAGGCCTGTAACAGTAATTTTTGGCTTCCTAAAACCAAACTTTTTGATTAAGTCAAAGTGTAGAGTTTTAATAGTACTGCATAAACTTTTTTGAGTTATTTTCTTTGGCACATCTTTTAAAGCGATATGGGTTGTTGCTAACGCTACATTGAGTTTTTTACTTGCTAACAACATCACCTCCGTTCCTTTTGATTTACACATTTCTGCAATATATTCTGTATGACCCGTGAATTTATTTCTATTTGAAGAAAGAATTTTTTTATGAATGGGTAACGTGATTAAGGCGTCAAATTCTTTTTTTAAGCAAAGCTCAATTGATTTTTTCAAACCTTTGAGCTGTTGCATGGAGTTATCTTTTTCAAGCTTCCCAGGGTGAACCGGACTTTTATAATCTATATTAATTATTTTAAGATTTCCGTTTCCCTCATGAACACCCATTGTTTTTGAAAAAACTAAATTTTTTTTATGAAGCAGTGCTCTAGATTTAATTGCATCTCTATTTCCAATGATGGTTATATCGGCATTAAATTTTTTAAATGCTAACATTACGCATAAATCTAATCCAATCCCTCCAGGATCGCCGGATGTGATGATGAGATTAGGAATTTTCTTCATTAGTTTTCATAGAGCCAAATTTCGACGTGAGCGCCTTCCCTAAGCGTTTTTACCCAGTCATTGAATTTGATATCCGTTTTTTGTTTGAGCAAGCTTTCCCTCACTCTTTGTCTTAAAGACTCAGTCGATAAATCCTTTTCCCCTCTATCAGTAACCATAATAAGGTGCCATCCAAGTGCTGTTTTAAAAGGTTGGCTTATTTCATTTAGGTCTAAATTATCCATTTCTTTTTCAAATTCAGGAATAGTATCCCCTGGGTTTAACCAACCTAAATCTCCTTTATTTGCTGCTGAACCATCTTCTGAATATTTTTCAGCGGCTTCAGAAAAACTCATCCCTTCAATGATTAAATTTCTAATATTTTCCAATTTCTTTTCTATTTCGGACTCTGAAACAATCTGATTTTTTTTAAGTAAGATCTGTTTAACTTTGGATTGCTTTACAATTATTGTTTCCATTTCAAATTCTTCTATTTTGTTAAGCTTTAAAAGATGATAGCCAGCTGAGCCAGTCAATGGCTTGCTTATATCACCATCTTTCATTGATAGTAGAGGTTCCAAAAATAAATCGGGTATCTCATCGGAAGTTTTCGAACCCATATCACCACCTTTTTCTGCCATAGGCCCATCTGAATAATTTTTTGCTACCTCTGCAAAAGAATTTTTTTTAAGCTTTTCTAATACTTGTGTTAATTTAAGATTTGTTTTTTCCGAATCAACTTCATCATTATTTTTGATAAATTCAATAAAAATATGAGAAAAATTATATTTAGTTGGCGCTCTCTCCTTTTGAAGTTCAATGAAGTTATCAATTTCAAACTCAGAAATTTTGATATTAGTACTAATTATTCTTCTTTTTACTTGATCAAATATTAACTGCCTCCTAATATCCTCTCTAAAATCAGAAAAATTTGTCCCATCACTTTCAATATCTTCTATCATTTTCTCGATCGAAATTTCATTAGATTTTGCAATATTGTTGATTACATTATTTAGTTGTTCTGGACTTACTGCAATGCCTTGGTTTGAAGCATATTCGAGTACTAATTTTTCAGTGATCAGCTGGTCTAGTGCTTGTTTTGTGATTTTTTTATCACTTGGGACATCTAGTTTTTGCATTAGATATGTTTTTTTAATCTTTTCTTTTTTGTTATCAAGTTCCAATTTTGTGATTGTTCTTGTCTCTGCAATTGCAACTATGCTATCTACTTCAATATATTGTTCGGCAGAAAAAACAGTACTTATCAATAATATATTTTGTAATAGTATGAATGTAAAAATGAAATAAATTTTAGCAATCATCTAATCTAGATTTTTCTCTCGGTACTGGTCAGGTAAATCACTTGCAAATGAACTTCCCTGGACCGTTCTATTCATTTTTTCAAATAAGCTTGACTTATCACCTTGACCGAATGATCCAAGGTCACCAATTTCAAGCATTAAGAAGAAAGTATCGGTAGATGTTTCTGAGGTTGCAAGTTGAAGTCGATGAAACATCATTTGTGCTGACCAACAACCAGCATCATATTCAGCACCCACCATCGATTCAATATCTTGTCTTTCATAAATATCATAATTATAACTTGCTAAGGCTGACCAACCAGAGCTTAGTGGCCATTGACCCGATAATAAATATTGTTTGACATCATACTTACCTGAAGATGGATTTAAGACCATTCGATAAGAAGCATTTAATACTTTACCTGGCTCAGGCCTAAATCTGGCTGCAGCAGTAAACTTGTTAGTTGTATCTTCAGAAAAATTATACTCATAGTCACTTGTGATTTTAAGAGATTTAGTTAAGTTTGCCTGAGCGCCTACAAGAAAATCTGATTTATCACCTTTGTATGATGAATTAGCATATCGATCCTCTTCTAGCACCTTCCTGTCAGATAAATAAAATCTTTGACCCATTGTTAATAACATCCAATCATAACCAGAATCATCTATAACTCTTGTTGTTAAGGCTGTTGTAATTGCATTAGTATCCATCACCCGATCTTTTCCAGAAAACTGATTTTCTTGGAAAATTGTTGTTGTGTTTAATTCATTTAAGGAGGTATCAAAATAAGGAATATCAGATTGATCCTCATATGGTGTGTATGTATAAAAAATTCTGGGTTCTAGTGTTTGGGTAAAATTGTAGCCACTGAGTTTAAATGGTCGATCAAGATATAACCCTGAATCAAGAGAGACTGTTGGAATAGCTAAACTTTTTTGGGAGGTAGATGCATCATCAAGATCGTAGTGCCTTAAATTTGCTATCAATTTAGGTTTAAGAAAACCAAAACTGGCCTCCATCGGAAATGAAACACTTGGAGTCGATGCAATTCTTGAGCCTGTAGCAATATTCTTTGCAGCATTGTTACCGGTATCAAACTGATCATATGAAAAATCAGCACCCGTTTGTAAGAATAATGATTGATCAGCCTTATCTTCCCAGTCTTTCTTGTAGCTTAAATTAAAACTAGGCTTTAACTCGTAAGGTGAAGCTGAAGTTAGATTTTGAAACTCTTGAACCTTCAAGCTTCCTTTAATATCGGAAGAATCATCAGTTTTTATATAGTCTAGGTGTGCTGTTTGTCTCAGACTAACCTGGCTCGTAACCGCAATGCTTGTTGACATGTCTGCAAAATAATTATTATCGTTACTTTTTACCTTTTCATACTCAACTGTCCCTGAGAAGCCGTTACCAAAATTATGTTGATGTTTGATATCAAGTAAATATCGATTGTCGATATCAGCATCCCTATCTTTGTTCAAGTATTGAATTTCAGAAGTGCCCTTATAATTTTTACTTAAATATCTAAATTCACCATCAAATTGCAAACCACGTTTTTCCATATAACGACTTGTCAGCGTTGCGTCATGGGTTGGTGATAAATTAAAGTAATATGGTATGGATGTTTCAAAGCCACTTGTGGTTGTTGACCCAGCTGTGGGAAG
>JABBAU010000026.1 GCA_018607785.1 Methylobacillus sp. | reverse complement strand
ATATTTGCAACAAAAGATCCGTTTGCAATGGATCCTGTGTTTTCAGCTAAAGACATTTCAAGCTCAGATCCTTTGAGCTCAAGATCAGGAGTAGTTATTGTAATTTGGCCTTTTGCGTAGAGTTCCTCAGATATTTGGTCATACTCTATGAAGTCAGCTGTTATTGATTGGTTACCTTTAGAAATTAATGCATTTCCTGAGGCTCTTAACTTTCTGTCTAGTATGCTTTCTAGAGAATCTCCTTCTATAAGGATGTCATTTTCCGATAAACCTTCAATAGAAGAATTTACTTGATAATTTGTTTCATCAGCAAAAACATAAATGTTTTTGATCGAAAAAAATACCAAGAAAAAAATCCAGATTTTTTTTGTTCTAAAATTCAATTTATACTAAACCTGATATAGTCATTTAAAGCCTAATAATTAATTATTAATATTTGTCTTTATTATAAAAACTAATATATAAATCAGTGAGTTGTGGATTATAACTCATGTAAATTAAAAAAGAACTTATTTTATTAACATAGAGGTTTTTGTTTGGACAGTCAGAAAAGAAAAGATTTATTAAAAGATTGGCTCTCAAAAAAATTGAAAATAGATTTTTTATTTTCACCTGCCTCCAGTGATGCAAGCTTTAGAAGATATTTTAGAGTAAAAGCTCAAGATAATAGCTTCATCGTTATGGATGCGCCCCCTCAAAATGAATCAATCGAGTCATTTTTAAAAATTGCGAAATTACTCAGCATAGTTGGGGTGAATGTACCAGAAATATATGAGGTTGATAAATCTTTAGGATTTATCTTGATGAAGGATTTTGGTGATAAGACTTATTTGGATGTTTTAAATAATGATAATCAAACAGCTTTATATACTGATGCAATTAACTCGTTGATTAGAATGCAGAAAAATATAAAAAGAGGTCTATGCCAAAGTTATTCAAAAAAAATACTTATCGATGAAATGGGTTTATTTATTGAATGGTATTTAAAAAAATATAAATCATATGATTTAAACAAAAAAGAGCATGAAGAATTATTATCTTGGTTTGAAGAAATAAGTATAAAAGTTTTCAGCCAAGAAAAATTTTTTGTTCATCGAGATTTTCATAGTAGAAATTTAATGATCTTAGAATCAAAAAACCCAGGAATCCTTGATTTTCAGGATGCTTTAGAAGGCCCTATAACTTATGATCTTGTCTCGCTCCTGAAGGATGCTTATATTGAATGGGATGAGGAAATTATTCTAGACCATGCGGTTAGGTATTGGGAAAAAGCGAAGACTAGTCAGCTTATTAATAACTATGAGTTCCCAGACTTTTATAAAGACTTTGAGTGTATGGGTATTCAAAGACATCTGAAGGTTTTAGGAATATTTGCAAGACTTTCAATTAGAGATAAAAAAAATCAATATCTTGAAAATATTCCATTAGTTGAAAAATATTTAATGAATGCGACGGAAAGGTATAGCGACTTTCATCAGCTAAGAAATTTTTTGGATAAGGTAATCAAATGAAAGCAATGATTCTGGCAGCTGGAAGGGGAAATAGGATGGGAAGCCTTACCCAAGATAGCCCTAAACCTTTACTCAAAGTGAAAGGAAAATGTTTAATTGATTGGCATCTCCATAAATTAAGCGAGGCTGGTTTTAGGGATATTGTTATCAATGTTTCATATTTATCAGAAAAGATCATTCAATATGTTGGCGATGGCTCCAAGTGGCATTTAAATATTACTATTTCAAACGAATCTGTGGCATTAGAAACTGCTGGAGGGATAAAAAAAGCAATTACATATTTAGGGAGTGAGCCTTTTGTAGTTATTAATGCTGATATTTTTTCAAACTATGATTATCAGAAGCTTAAAAGTATAATTTTTAAAAATACAACACTTGCATATTTGGTATTGGTTAATAACCCTGATCACAATTTAAAAGGAGACTTTGGTTTATCAAAAGATGGAGCTGTAACAATAAATGCCAATGAGCTTTTGACTTTCTCAGGAATTGCAATTTACGACCCAAAGTTATTTCTTGACTTAGAAAAAGGTAAAAAAATTAAATTATCACCAATATTAAAAAGTGCTATAGATAAAAATTCGATTCAAGGTGAATTTTTTGAAGGAAAATGGTCTGACGTTGGCACACCCGAGCGTTTAAAATTAATTAATTTAGGTAAGTAGATGCAATGTTAGATTTTAAAGAATTCAAAAATAGGAGAGAAAAGCTTTCAAGTTTTTTAGGCGATGGAGTTGCTATTTTAATGAACTCAAAAGAGGCTATCAGAAATAGAGATTGTCATTACCCATTCCGTTCAGATAGTTATTTTCATTATCTCTCAGCATTCCCAGAGCCAGATTCAATTATGGTTGTTATCGGGGGTAAAAAACCTAAATCGGTCATTTTTTGCCAGCCCAAAGATGAAATTAAAGAAATTTGGAATGGATATATCCACGGTCCATCAAAGGCTTGTGAAGATTTCTTATTTGATGAGGGATATGCATTGTCTGAATTCCATAATCTTCTTCCTAAAATAATAAAAGGTAAGAAAATATTTTTATTATCGTCCACTGAAAAAAAATCTGGAATCCCATTCTTGACCTCAAAGTGGTTTAGGGAGAATGATAAACAAAGAAAAGATTTATCAGAAATAATTGATGGTATGAGGGTTATTAAAAATAATTATGAAGTAAATATAATGAGGAAGTCCGCAAACATTGCAGCAAATGCCCATATACATGCAATGAAATATACCAAAGCAGATAAGTATGAGTATGAAATTGAAGGTGAAATTTTAAATCAATTCTTTAAAAATAATGCCCGCAATCCAGCCTACTCATCAATTGTAGCATCAGGCATAAATAGCTGTACTTTGCACTATATAGAGAATAATTCGAAGCTTAAAGATGGAGATTTACTGCTAATAGATGCTGGTTGCGAGCTTGAAAGCTATGCTTCAGATATCACAAGAACTTACCCGGTTAATGGGAAATTTTCTTCAGCACAAAAAGAAATTTATCAATTAGTTCTTTTGGCACAAAAAGCTGCCATTGAAAAAGTAAAAGAAGATAATTTTTTTGACGACCCACACAAGGAAGCATTGAAGATTATTGTTAATGGATTGATAGACTTAGACTTGTTAAAGGGTTCAAAGGATGAAATTTATGAAAAAGAGTTATATAAGAAATTCTTTATGCATAGAACAAGTCATTGGCTTGGCTTAGACGTACATGATGTGGGAAAATATATGACAAATACCAAGAAAAAAACGGCTGTTAGGTTAAGCAAGGGTAACGTGCTCACCATTGAACCTGGCTGTTATATTAGGCCATCAAATGAAGTACCAAAAGAATTTTGGGGTATCGGAGTGAGAATAGAGGATGATGTCCTAGTCACATCAAATGGCTATGATGTTTTGAGTAAAAATGCACCAAAGGAGATTGGCGAGCTTGAAGCTATCATTGGAACATTAAATGATTGATGGTGCTGTAATTGGGGGAGGGCCAGTTGGACTTGTATTTGCAATATTAAACCATTCAAATCAAAATAAAATTCAAATATTTGAGGCTAAAAAATGTAATGCTCTTTACCAAGATAGCCGAGCATTGGCTCTTTCAAATGGTAGCAGACTAATTTTGGAGGAAATTGGAGTTTGGGAGAGATTAAAAAAAAATATTACTAATATTAATAGAATACATACCAGCCAAGTAAATTCTTTTGGTAGAACTTTATTAGAGGCAAAAGAATTTAATGAAAAATCCTTAGGATTCATTGTGTCTTATGGAGATCTAATGAAAACTCTCATCGAAAAAATAGAAAAATTAAATAATGTTGAGGTTATTTATGAAACAAAAGTAACAAAATGTTTCGATGATAAGAGTTTGATTCATTTATCACTTCAAAATAAAAATGAAACAAAAGTTTTTCAAAGCAATTTAGTTATTTTGGCAGATGGCGCTAATGATAAAATTGAAGGGTTGGAGCTTCAAAAAAAAATAAAACCTCTTAATCATTCTGCAATTGTTACAAAAGTGTCTACAGAATTACCGCATCAAAATACTGCCTACGAAAGATTTACCGATGAGGGCCCGATCGCATTATTGCCAAATAAAAATAATAAATTTTCATTGGTATGGACTGGCCCAAATGAACATATAGATAAACTTGCCAATTTGAATGAAAAAAGTTTTTTAATCCAACTGCATAAAAGCTTTGGGGATCGTGTTGGAAATTTCAAAGAGTGCGAGAAAAGAATTTCATTCCACTTAAAACATTCAAGTGTTTCAGTATTACATCCAAATATTGTGGCTCTTGGTAATGCATCACAGACTATGCACCCTGTAGCGGGACAGGGACTAAACACCGGTTTTAAAGATGCATACAAATTAAACAAGGCAATTAAAAAATTTAATGACGATAAAGATTTGCAATCAATACTCGATGGATATAAAAAATCAAGATCAGGTGAACAGAGAAAGATACTAGACTTTACTGAAATACTTGTTAATGGTTTTTCAAGTGATCTAGTAGGTTTAAAAAAAGTTAGGGGATTTGCGCTATCATTTTTGGATATTACAAAGCCTATTAAAAATTCTTTTGTACGAAAGCTGAGTTATGGTGAGTGATATTCAAAATAGCATCATCATCATAGGAGGTGGATTAGTTGGTAATCTTCTTCATCTAATGCTTGAATCAAAAGGATTTTCGATAAATCAATTTGAAAAGACCTCTAAATTAAAAAATAGAACCTTTGCATTGACACCATCCTCAGTAGATTGGCTCAAATCTTTAGGCTTGCCTTCTAAATTTTTTGACTCCCTCAATGACATAAGTAGCATGAAGATTTTTGATAGCACTTTAAGTAATTCAGTTACTTTTGAGAGTGACGACATTGCGAAACCAGCAATTGCTTTCATGGCAAACGAAAAAGATTTTAATGAAGCAATTGAAAAAACATTTAAAAAGAGAAAAACGATAGAAGAGATTCCTAAAGATTATGTAATAAAAAATAAACAAGATCAGGTAATTATAGAGACATCAAAAGAACGATATAAATCATCTATTATTATTGCTTGTGATGGCGTTAATTCATTGGCTCGAGAAAAAATAGAAATTAAGTCGACAAAGCATGATTTTAATCAAACCGCCATCACATTTCAGCTAAAAGTAAAACTTGATAATCAAAATGAGGCCAAGCAATTTTTTTTAAAGGAAAGTATCTTAGCGATTTTACCTATTAAAAAAGATTTAGTTTCAATTGTTTGGTCTTGTAATTCTCAATTTTATAAAAAAATTAATAGTTTTGATGAAAAGTCTATTGAAGATGAATTAAACCTAACTATCGGTGACTTTTATAAAGATATTAAGGTGGTATCTAAAATAGAATCTTTTCCTTTAACTATGAATAGGGTTGAAAGTTTTTTTAAAGATCGAGTTTTGCTTGTTGGCGATGCAGCTCATTTTATTCACCCTCTAGCAGGGCAAGGTTTAAATCTTGGTATCAGAGATATAATTACACTAGAAAAAATCATAGATAAAAAAGATTATGCAGATATTGGCTTGAAAGGTTTTTTAAGAAAATACGAGAGAGCAAGAAAAGAGGATGTGGCTCAGATGGGATTTTTGACTCTTGGCCTAAATTGGATTTTTTCAAACAAATCATCTATTCTGAGTAGAATTGTTGGGAAAGGGATGAGTATGCTAGATAAATCAAAACTTCTAAAAAAACAGCTTATTAAAAAGGCAACGGCATGATTAAAATATCATTAATAATTCTTCTAATTTTTATTAACTTTTCAACCGAGGCGGGAGAAAAGGAATTGAGAGAAATTATTGAAAAAACTTATCCAGAGCTAACAATTAAAAGTATTCAAAAAACTCAATATAACGACCTTTATGAAATTTATATTGGAGGCCAAATAATTTATAGCGATGAGAGCTTTAGTTTCCTGATTGTGGAGGGAAGGGTAGTTGATCCAAAAACTAAAGTTGATCTAACCACAGCGAGGCTAGAAGAATTAAATAAAGTAGATTTTAATAGTTTGCCTTTTAAAAATGCAATTAAAGAAGTAAGAGGAGATGGTAGCAGACGCATTGCTGTTTTTTCTGATGTAGACTGCCCCTTTTGTAGGAAGCTGGAAAAAGAGACAATTACTAAATTAACAGATATAACAATTTATACTTTTCTATATCCATTAGCGATTCATCCAGATGCAAAAGAAAAATCAAAAAAAATATGGTGTGCAAAAAATAAAGTAGATGCCTGGAGCAATTATATGATCAAAAATTCTCTGCCAGAAAATGATGGTAGTTGTAATACACCGGTTGAAGCAAATCTAGAGCTAGCAAGAAAATTAGGCATTTCATCGACCCCAACTATTATTATGGCTGATGGCAAAAGGATAGAAGGAGCATTACCTTATGAAGAAATTGCAAAATTTATAAAGTAATTTTTTTTTGTAAAATGGCTTGACTTTTATCTTTCACAGGAGTTAAATTCGGTTCAGGTGTTTGGTTTATTAGTATCAGTCGTTCTTTAGGTTCACAATCTACAAACAACATATACAGTAAGCGATTCTTTAGGGGCCTCCCAAATTTGTAAAGGATGTATCGTAATGGCAACAGGAACAGTAAAATGGTTTAATGATTCAAAAGGTTTTGGTTTTATCACTCCAGATGATGGTGGTGATGATTTATTTGCTCACTTTTCAGCAATCGTTGAAGAAGGTTACAAAAGTTTGAAAGAAGGTGCTCGTGTGACTTTTGAGGTAACTGAAGGTCCAAAGGGTAAGCAAGCTTCAAATATCCAAAAAGCTGACTAGTAAACAAAGGGTTCTTCGGAACCTTTTTTTACATATTAGAAATAATCTCTGTAGCGAAATCAGAGGTTGATAAAGATTGGCAGCCCGATATTTGGGATGCTAAATCTGTAGTAAATTTATTTTCTTTCAAGGTTTTTTCGAAAGCCCCTGAAATGACGTAGGAGGCTTCTGTCCATCCCATATACTCAAGCATCATCTGTGCTGAGAGTATTAACGAGCTGGGGTTGGCTAAATTTTTCCCTGCTATATTTGGTGCGGTTCCGTGGGTTGCCTCAAATATACTGGCGGTGTCAGACATATTTGCGCCTGGGGAAATACCTATACCTCCCACCTGAGCAGCTAGTGCGTCAGAGGCATAATCTCCATTAAGATTTAATGTGGCTACTACATCATGATCTTTGGGATTAAGTAAAACCTCTTGTAAAAATGCATCTGTAATCATATCTTTAATCACAATTTTTTTATTGATTGCATCAATTTTTTTATCGGTAGGTATTTCATAAAATCCTAGCGTATTTTTCTTTGCATTAAATTCATTTTTTGCTACCTCATAACCCCATTCTTTAAATCCGCCCTCAGTAAATTTCATGATATTGCCTTTATGAACAAGTGTGACTGACTTTCGATTGTTATTGATTGCGTATTCAATAGCTTTACGAATAAGTCTCTGACTTCCTTCTTTTGAAACAGGCTTAATTCCAATAGCAGCTGATTCAGGAAATCGTATTTTGTCTTTATCACCAAATTTACTAAGTATTTCTATTATTTCTTTTGATTTATCTGATTCTGATGCGTATTCAATGCCAGCATAAATATCCTCAGTATTTTCTCTAAAAATTACCATATTTACATTTTGTGGATTTTTTACTGGGCTTGGTACGCCTTGATAATATCTTATTGGTCTTAAGCAAACATATAGGTCGAGTGATTGTCTGAGCGCAACATTTAATGATCTAATTCCTCCACCAACGGGTGTTGCTAAGGGCCCTTTGATAGAAACAACATATGATTTTAATGCATCGATTGTTTCATCAGGGAGCCATACCCCTTCACCATAAATAGTGGTAGCTTTCTCCCCTGCAAATACCTCCATCCAAGCAATTTTCTTATTATTACCATATGCCTTTGAAATAGCTTTATCTACTACTGCTTGCATGGCTGGTGTGATATCACTTCCAATACCATCTCCACATATAAAAGGAATAATTGGATTGTTTGGAACATCTAATTTCAGGTTAGAATTAAAACCTATTTTATTTCCATCTTGAGGAACAACAATTTTGCTTTCCATTTTTTCCCTTAAATCTTTTTAAATTTTATGCTTATTTTATTTAACAAACCTTATGGTGTTATCAGCCAATTTTCAAAACATGAAAAGCATCAAACTCTAAAGGACTTCATACCCCATAAAAATGTTTATCCTGCAGGTCGATTAGATACTGATAGCGAAGGACTCCTTATTTTAACTGACAATGGAGTTTTTCAAAATAAAATATCGAGCCCAAAGAACAATATTTTAAAAACTTATATAACGCAGGTTGAAAATATTCCCAATAACTCTGCATTAGATAAGTTAAGGGAAGGTGTTTTAATAAAAGGTGTGAGGACCAAACCAGCCTTAATAAAAAGAATTGATGAACCTGATATCTGGCCGAGGAATCCACCCATAAGAGAAAGAAAATTAATCCCAACATCATGGCTAGAAATTAAGATCTCAGAGGGTAAAAATAGGCAGATTAGGAGAATGACAGCCAGTATTTCTCATCCTACACTTCGTTTAATAAGAACCCAAATTGGTGAATTTAATATTAGTAAATTAAAGCCTGGTGAATATTCTGTTATTAAAATGTAACTTTTCAATTACGATGCAATGTTATAATCAGTTTAATCTTTTTTAAAAAAGTTTGTTTTATGGCTGGAAATTCATTCGGAAAAGCTTTTACATTAACTTCATTTGGCGAGTCTCATGGCCCTGCCATTGGCGGCGTTGTTGATGGTTGTCCACCCGGAATGGAGCTCAATGAGTCAGATATACAAATTGACCTTGATAGAAGAAAGCCAGGTACTTCTAAATTTGTAACACAGAGGAAAGAAGATGACTCAATTGAAATATTATCTGGAGTATTTGAGGGAGTTACCACTGGAGCGCCTATCGGATTTATCATTAGGAATAAAGATCAGAGAAGTCAGGACTATTCCAAAATAAAAGAGGTTTTTCGACCTGGGCATGCTGATATCACCTATCTAAGTAAGTACGGCATTAGAGATTATAAAGGTGGTGGGAGATCAAGTGCTAGAGAAACTGCAGTCAGGGTCGCTGCAGGAGCCATTGCTAAAAAATGGTTGAAGGAGCATCAAGGCATTGAAGTCATGGGGCATCTTAAACAATTAGGCAAAATTTCTATTCCATTTGAAAGTTGGGAAATTGTAAATAAAAATCCATTTTTTTCTCCTAGTAAATCAATTATTAATGAGCTTGAAAATTATTTAAATGATATAAGAGCTGAAAAAAATTCGGTTGGAGCAAATATTTTTGTATGCGCAAAAAAAATGCCAATAGGTTTAGGTGAACCGGTTTTTTCAAGGCTTGATGCAGATATTGCAGCTGCAATGATGAGTATAAATGCAACAAAAGGTGTTGAGATTGGTTCAGGTTTTAGTAGTGTTGAGCAAAAAGGAACCGAGCATAGCGATGAAATGAGTGCTAAGGGTTTTAAGTCAAATAATGCTGGTGGTGTTTTGGGAGGTATTTCGACAGGTCAAGATATAGAGGTAAATGTTGCTTTTAAACCTACGTCCAGTATCCCGCAAGATAGAAACTCTATTGATACCGACGGTAAAGAGGTTGATATGAAAACCACTGGACGACATGACCCATGCGTTGCAATTAGAGCTGTTCCGATCGTGGAGGCAATGCTCGCCCTAGTTCTAATAGATCATGTTTTAAGAGATAGAGCACAAAATGCAGACGTGGTAAGAAAAAATCCTTTTTCAGTTTGACCTCATTCTTTTATAGTCGCCTTTCAAGTTTTTACTTTTCTTATTATTTTTTTGTAGGTCTTTTTGTCCCCTATTGGGGCATTTACCTGACTTCTTTATCATTTAGTGCATTACAGATTGGTGCCTTACTTTCTTTGTTTCAGATTAGTAGAATTTTTGCTCCAAATTTTTTGGGATGGATTGCCGATCGCTCGGGTGAATATATAAAGTGGATAAAGATATCCTCTTTTTTTGGCTTTATTCTTTTTATAGGTATCTTTTGGGCAAATTCCTTCTTAAGTATTTTTTTAATTATGATGGCAATGAGCATATTTACTAGCTCAACATTACCACTTGCTGAATCACTTACTTTGGCTCATTTGAAAGCAAATAAGGCTGATTCAAAGTACAGCCATATTAGATTATGGGGGTCTATTGGGTTTATTGTAGCAGCTATTTTATTAGGCATTATGATTGATTCTATTGGAGAAAAGTCGTTGATATACGCTTTATTGCTGACCCAACTAGTAATCTTTCTTTTAGCCTTTATCCTCCCAACAAAAAAAGTAATTTTTTTACCGAAAAAGAAAAGATCTATATGGCCTATATTAAAAAAAAGAGAGGTAGTTGTATTACTTTTAAGTTGTGCCTTGATGGTTTCATCCCATGGACTTCTGTATAACTTTTATTCGATATTTCTTGAGCAACAAGGCTATTCAGGAACAACTATAGGTCTTCTTTGGGCTGTGGGTGTGATATTTGAAATAATAATTTTTTTATTAATGCCAAGGATATTAAATAAATTTACTTTGAAAGCGGTTTTATTAATAAGTTTGGGCTTTGCAGTCATCAGGTTTTTCTTGATAGGCGCATACGTTGATTCTATGATTCTGCTTTTTATTGCTCAAGTAATGCATGCAGCAACTTTTGGAAGCTTTCATGTTGCATCAATTCAGTTGATTGCACATTTTTTCTATAATGAGCATCAAGCTCGTGGGCAATCTTTGTACAATAGTATCACCTATGGAGTTGGGGGTGCGATAGGGGGGTTAGGAGGTGGTTATATGATTGAATACAGTGGTATGGCGAATACTTTTATGCTTTCAGCAATCCTTCCATTTTTGGGGTTCATGGTGCTTATCTTGGGATTAAAAACTAAATTTAAGGCTGATTTAAAATAAATATGCTAACTTTTAATAAGCGCGTACGCTGAATGGTTATGAATTGACTCAAAATTTTCGGACTCAACAACAAATGACTTAATCCTTTTATCATTTTTTAGGTCGGTCGCAATATCACGAACCATATCTTCAACAAATTTCGGATTGTCATAAGCTTTTTCTGTAACAAACTTTTCATCTGGTCTTTTAAGAAGGCCATATAATTCGCACGATGCTTGTTTTTCAACAATTTCTATAATTTCTTCTATCCAAACAAATTCATTAGCCTGGATGGTTACAGTTACATGAGATCTTTGGTTATGAGCACCGTACTCTGAAATACTTTTTGAGCATGGGCATAGACTTGTTACAGGGACAACAACTTTTGTAGAATTCTTATATTTGCCCTCACTTATTTCTCCAATAAAAGTTACTTCATAGTCTAAAAGACTCTCAACTTTTGAAACAGGTGCCGATTTATTTATAAAATATGGAAAGCTCATATAAAGATTACATGATTTTGATTCTAATCTAACTAACATTGCTCTTAGGATACTTTCAAATGACTCTACAGATATCTCTTTTTCATTTTCATTAAGTATTTCTACAAAACGCGACATGTGCGTCCCTTTGAAATTGTGGGGGAGTTGCACGTACATATCAAAATTAGCAATTGTATGCTGTGAACCGCTAGATTTATCCTTAACAACAATAGGGTGTTTTATAGATTTAATTCCTACCTGATCAATATCAAGGTGTCTTTTATCAGCTATATTTTGAACGTCTTCGATTAGTTCTGGTGTAGTTGGTCTATTCATGAATCAAGTAAATTCTTTAAAAAACTCCATGTTAGCACTACTTCAAGCTCTTAACAATTTTATTAAAAATACTATTTTTATCTAAACCACATTGTTTATATATTTCTTCTTGTGATCCATGATCCACAAATTTATCGGGTATACCCAGAATTAAAGTTGGCATTACTATCTTATTTTTACTAAGAATCTCAAGAACAGCTGAGCCGGCTCCACCACAAATCGTATTATCTTCCACTGTAACGATAAGATCGTGTGTTTTAGATAATTGTTTAATTATTGATTCATCAATAGGTTTGATAAATCTCATATCAACGAGTGTTGCATTTAAATCATTTGCAATATCAATACAATTATTTAGCACAGGACCAAAGGCAAGGATAGCTATTTTTTTTCCTGAAATAAGTGTCTTGCTTTTACCTAATTTAATATCATCTAAATGTTTATTGATTGCTGTCCCCAGACCGTTTCCACGTGGGTATCTGACAGCACAAACGCCATTATAGTTATATCCAAACTCAAGCATTGAATAACATTCAGATTCGTTGCTTGGGGCCATAAATACAATATTTGGAATACATCTTAAAAAAGATATATCAAAGTTTCCTGAATGAGTTGGGCCATCTGCCCCAACAATTCCTGCTCGATCAATAGCGAATAACATAGGTATATTTTGAAGAGCAATATCGTGTATAAATTGATCGTAGCCACGCTGAAGAAAAGAAGAATAAATCGCAACTACAGGTTTAATTTTATTTGATGATAGACCTGCAGCAAATGTAAGTGCATGTTGCTCAGCAATTCCAACATCAAAAAATCTTTTCGGATATTTTTTTGCAAATTTTGTTAAGCCTGACCCATCAGCCATCGCTGGTGTAATTGCACATAATTGTTTATTTTTCTTCCCAGCATCTAATAACCACTCTGAAAATACCTCTGTATAAGTAATCTTCTTAATGGCGGTTGTTTTTTTACTTATTCCGTGAAACTTATTCGGATCAGATTCAGCTGGGGTATATCCAAATCCTTTTTTTGTCGCTATATGAAGGAATTGTGGACCACTTAGTGACTTTATATTTGAAAGTGTGTCAATCAATATATCTATATCATGCCCATCGATTGGCCCTATATAATTAAATCCAAATTCTTCAAATAAGGTACCAGGTATTACCATGCCCTTAACATGTTCTTCAGTCTTTCTTGCTAGCTCAAGGACAGGTGGAAGTGATGAAAAAACTGCTTTACCTGATTTTTTTACGCTTCCGTAAATTTTGCCAGATAAAAGTTTTGAAAGATAATTATTAAGTGCCCCTACATTTTTTGAAATTGACATATCGTTATCATTAAGAATTACGAGAAAGTCGTTCTCTGATGCACCAGCATTGTTCAGTCCCTCAAAAGCCATCCCACCAGTCATGCCTCCATCCCCAATAACTGCTATTGCTTTATTCGATGATTTACTGATTCTAAATGCCTCACTCATACCAAAGGCTGCTGAAATTGAAGTGCTAGAGTGACCGGTTCCAAAATTGTCATAAATACTTTCTTGTACATTTGGGAAACCTGATAGACCACCTTTTTTTCGAAGTGAACTCATCATGTTTTTTCTACCTGTGATGATTTTATGGGTATAGGTTTGATGCCCAACATCCCAAACTATTTTATCTTTAGGTGCATCAAAGACATAATGAATAGCAAGTGTAAGCTCTATCGCACCCAAATTGGATGAAAGGTGACCGCCTGTCTCAAATACACTGTCAATAAGAAACTCGCGAATTTGATTAGCCAGAGTTTTTAGCTCATCTCTAGTAAGTTTTTTTAAATCTTGGGGACTTTTAATTTGGTCAATCAACATTTTTTATTTAGTATTCTCTGGAATAAATCTTATCAGCTAAATAAATAAGTGGTTGTGTATTGCCAGGAATTTTACCAATTAGCTTTTTAATATTTGAATAAAGATTATCTTTAATCTTTTTTGATTCTGGAATGCCGACGATATTAACATAGGTTGCTTTTTTTGCTTTTTGATCTTTTCCACTTGTTTTACCTAGGCATTCTGAGCTTGAGGAATTATCCAAAATATCATCAACAATTTGATATAACTGCCCAATCTGAAAAGCTAATTTTGAAATTGTGCTCTCTATAGATAAATTGAAAGACTTTGAGATTGAATAGGGCATAACACATGAGGCGTGAATAAGTTTGCCTGTTTTATTTTTTTGCATTTCTTCAAGCAACCTAACATCAATTTTTTTATTCGATGATTCCATATCTAGAGATTGACCTAAAGCCATCCCCTCAATACCAATAGCTTTTGATAACTGTGATATTAAAATAATTTTTTGTTGGTCTTTAATCTTAAAATCCTGAGAGGATAAAACTTCGAATGCTAGGGATTGAAGAGCATCTCCTGCAAGAATAGCTTGCGCAATACCATATTTTACGTGACAAGATGGCAGCCCTCTTCTAAGAGAATCATCGTCCATATCAGGAAGATCATCATGTGTAAGAGAATAAGCATGAATAGTTTCAATTGATGCAGCAATAAAATCGAGTTGATTTTTATCTATGTTATCAATCTCTCCTATCGCATAAACCAGTAAAGCTCTAAATCTTTTACCACCATTAAGTAGTGCGTAGTTTGATGCTTCATAAATTGTTTTAGATAAGCTTTTTTTATCTAATTTTTTTTTAAGAAAATTTGTAATTCTTGATTTTTGAGAAATTTGCCATTCATCGAGTAAATTATTCATCTTTATTAAAATTTTCTAAAACGTCATCTTTTGAGAGCACCTCAACTTTTTGTTCGATTTTTTTTAATTTATTTTGTGCGTCCTTAATTAAATTAATACCCTTTTCGTATGACTTTAGGGATTCTTCTATGTTTAGATTATCGCTTTCCATTTTATTAACAATTGATTCGAGTTCAGTTAGTAATTTTTCTAGATTTAAATTGTCTGTTGGCATAAATTTAATCACTTAATAAATAATTTCTTACATCGAAGATTTCTTCCTCGATTACCTCGTGACCCATTTTATATTCTTTTAGTACAAAATTCTTGTTAATTTTGTACTTTTCGTAGGAGCTCTTTGCTATATTAATGCTAATAATGTCATCATAAACCCCATGAATTGCAAGTATTTTTTGATGAGATTTATTTTCTGTAATCACCATATCAGGTAGGTAGCCTGAAAGTGAAATTATTTTAGTAAATTCAAATTTTGAATTTAATCCTATATATTGAGCAAGAGCAGCTCCTTGCGAAAATCCCCCTATAAATAATTTTGGTCTATTCAATACATTATATTTTGATTGAATAATCGATTCAATTAGGGCCTTAGATTCATTTAAACCCAGATTGTCTTGAGTTTTAAAATTTAAAGAATCAATATCATACCAGCCACGCATTTCATAACCTTGATTCATTGTAATTTTTCTGAAAGGCGCATTAGGGAGGATAAACATGAAATTATTTAAATGAAGCTTCTCAATGAAAGATATAAAATCATTTTGATCAGCACCTAATCCATGTAGCCAAATTACTAAAGCTTTTGGTAAGGTTTGTTGATTAATTATAATCATAAAAAAAGCGGATTCTAGATCCGCTTTTTATTTGATATTTTTATTTTATTGCGATTCAACATATTTCTTGAATCCCTCTAATCCAGGCCCCACTATTTTTTTTACTGCTGCTACAGCTGTTGCGTCATCTTGGCCTTCAGGAATTGGTGGGTTTAATTTATATGTTCTGTAAAATCTTGCAGTCCACTGAACAATTGACTCATTATCGTTAGCACCTTTTTTAACCCTGATTTGAGCATTATAATCTGAGAAGGGAACATCTTTTTCTATGAGTTCATATTTTGCTTTCATTAATTTATCCTTGAAAGACCTTACTTTCATGATCTTTTTTAATTCAGAATAGTTTTTTAATGCTTCCCATGTTTTTTGTGGTGAAGCTGCTATGGTCACTGATTCCTGGACTTTTTGCGGTGTTGGGCCATGCGAAAAAACTGATGCTGAAAACATGATGGCCACCAAGGCAAATATAATTTTTTTCATCCCCTAAATCCTTTATAAGTAATTTTAAATATTCAATATACTACTATAAAAACTTTAATGAAGTATAAAATCTCCGAACGAACGACTTTGTGCTCCGGTTTTTATTTCTTTTATAAGTTGTAAACTTTGAGCATCAAAAATTGATATTGAATCACCACCCCAATTTGTGTTTACTAATAGATTTAGTTTGAAGTTAAAATCTAAATTTTCAGGAGTCTCACCCGTTTCTATTGTTTTTATAGTTTTTTTTGAGCTCAAGTCAAAAATGGTTAATGTATCGTCAACGGTATTTGTGATATATGCAATTCTATTATGAACTCTTACATTATATGGATGGGCTCCAACTAAAAAATTATATTTTGACCAATCAACTAAATTTATAACACTCACAGAATCATCATAAACATTCGCTACGTAAACAAAGTCATCTATTGAATATATACCAAATGGATGAGCACCTGCTTTTATTTTTTTTACTAATTTATGGTCTTTGTCATAAATTTCGATAGTATTTTCATCTCGATTACTGATAATTATATACTGATATTTTTCATTAAAAGTAACTCCCGAGGGTGTCTTGCCAACTTTAAATGAACCACTCACTTTCAAATCTTCCACTGAAATTGTAAGAATGTTATTTTTGAACCAGTCAGTGATATAAATTTCTGTTTCCTCTGAGTTTGATGTCAGACTGAGTGGCGCAGTGTGTAATTTAATTGTTTTTATTAATTTATCATTTACTGCGTCAATGACCGAGATATCATCGGTGCCAACATTACCAATAAAAACCAATTGTTTTTTTTGTAGAACAGTTATGCCAAGAGGTGCAACCCCAACATTTATGGTTTTAACTTTTTTTAATGAATTAAGATTTATAACAGATACCGTATTATCGCCTTGGTTGGTTATATATGCCTTAGATATATTCTCTTTATTAAAGCTGTCTAAGTAAATAAAATAAAGAAATACTAGAAAAAAAGTTAAAATAAAAAAATATAAAATTTTAGAAGTAAAAATTGATAATTTTTTTTGTTTCATGATTTTTAAACGGTTAAATAATTAAAAAAAAGTTATTAATATTTATAAGGATAACACTGATGATTGATAAAGAAGGGTATCGTGAAAATGTAGCGATAGTAATAATTAATAAGGATCGAAAAGTACTTTGGGCTAAAAGAGCAAATGAAAATGCATGGCAATTTCCTCAAGGTGGAGTTAAGTCAAATGAAAAAATAGAAGATGCAATGTTTCGAGAACTAAAAGAAGAGGTTGGTATCAGCAAAGACAAAGTAAAGATTCTTGGAAAAACAAATGACTGGTTATATTACGATGTGCCAAAAAATTGGATTAGAAAAGATAATAATTTGTATAAAGGGCAAAAGCAAATTTGGTTTTTATTGAAATTTTTAGGAGACGAGAGTGATATTTTCCTTAAAAATGCAATAAAACCTGAATTTGATGATTGGTCTTGGATTGACTATTGGATACCTAATGATAAGGTAATAGACTTTAAGAGAGATGTTTATTCAAAAGCTTTAAAGCAATTAGCTGTTTTTATTGAAATTTAATTAACCCAACTCAGCAATTATTGATTCCCCGTTCTTCACTTTCTGACCTACCTGAACTCTTATTGATGTTTTTAACGGAAGATAAAGGTCTACTCTTGATCCAAACTTAATAAATCCATATCTTTCTCCGCGTGAAACACTATCTCCTGTTTTCTTATAGCAGAGAATTCTTCTTGCAATGAGTCCAGCAATTTGAACGCATGTAATAGTTTGTTTAGGATTTTTTTTCGCTTGAATAATAATTGCACACCTCTCATTTTCTAAGGAAGCTTTAGATAAAGCAGCATTAAGAAATTTTCCAGAGAAATATATTTTTTTCAATATTATTCCATCAATAGGAGCTTTATTCGAATGCACATTAAATACATTCATAAAGACACTTACCTTAATAGATTTCTTTTTTTGATATGGATCAATAGTTTCATCTATTGCTATGACTTTTCCATCAGCCCCTGAAACAACAACATTTTTTTTTGTACTAATTTTTCTTGGGGGGTCTCTAAAAAATTGAATAATAAAAATACTGATTATCCAAAATGGTATTGAGGCTATGACATTAACATATGATACATATGCGCTTATAAAAAAGCTGATTATTATAAATAACCAGCCTTCTTTCGCGATAATTGGGTAATTCTTCAATTAACTGACTTATCTACAATTTTTTTAATCCAAGGCATCATTTTTCTAAGAGATTCTCCAACCTGCTCTATTTTATGTTGCCGCTGTGTTTCTCTTTTTGCTGGAAGATCTCCAACATTATCTACAAACTCTTTTGCAAATGTGCCATCTTGAATTTCTTTAAGGATTTCCTTCATACGAATTTTAGTTTCAGGTGTTATGATTCTTGGACCTCTTGTGACATCACCATACTCTGCTGTATTAGAAATTGAATACCTCATATTAGCTATACCGCCTTCATACATCAAATCTACGATAAGCTTTAATTCATGAAGGCATTCAAAATATGCCATTTCAGGCTCATAGCCAGCCTCAACTAATGTTTCAAATCCAGCTTGAACTAATGCAGTTGTCCCTCCACACAGAACCACTTGCTCTCCAAATAAATCCGTTTCTGTTTCATCTTTGAAAGTTGTTTCAATAATACCTGTTCTTCCCCCACCTATAGCAGATGCATAAGACAAGGCAATGTCTTTTGCATTATTAGTAGCATCTTGATTAACTGCAATCAAATCTGGAATACCCCCACCTC
The DNA here is from genome assembly GCA_018607785.1 of Methylobacillus sp. Classification (GTDB taxonomy): domain Bacteria; phylum Pseudomonadota; class Gammaproteobacteria; order Burkholderiales; family Methylophilaceae; genus BACL14. The sequence continues at coordinate 59,039 of JABBAU010000026.1, read as the reverse complement.
TGACAAATTCTGATCTTACTGTATGTCCAGGTGCTTTTGGAGCTATCATAATTACATTAAGATCTTCTCTTGGTTTAATTTGTTTGAAATGGATATTAAAGCCATGGGCAAATGCAAGACTTGAACCTTGTTTCAGGTTTGGCTCAATCTTTTCAGAATAAAGTTTAGGTTGAAATTCATCAGGCGCTAAAATCATTACTAAATCTGCATAAGCTGTAGCTTCCTCAATAGATTTGACACTCAAATTAGCTTTCGATGCTTTTTTAGCAGAGTCAGAACCCTCTCTTAAACCAACCACAACATCAACACCTGAGTCACTTAAATTATTTGCATGAGCATGCCCTTGGGAACCGTAGCCAATAATTGCTACCTTCATACCTTTTATAATATTTAAATCCGCATCTTTATCATAATAAATTTTCATACTATTCCTTAAAAAATTATATTTTTAAAATTCTATCGCCTCTTCCGATACCTGAGGCTCCTGTTCTGACAATTTCAATAATCAATGAGTCATTAAAGCTTTTCAAATAGTTATCAAGCTCTGTCGAAGTACCTGTGAACTCAATTGTGAGTATATTTTCAGAGGAATCAATTATTCGCCCCCCAAAATTATTACTAAGCTGCTGAACTTCATCTCGATGTCGGCCATTCGCCTTTAATTTTACTAAAACTAATTCTCGTTCAATGTGATCACCATCATGTAAATCAAGAACTTTCACCACATCAATAAGCTTATTTAATTGTTTAATAATTTGCTCGATTACCTCATCTGATCCGCTAGTGACTATTGTCATTCTTGATAATGATTGATCTTGAGTTGGCGCCACAGACAAGGATTCAATATTATATCCTCTTGCTGAAAAAAGTCCTGATACTCTTGAAAGAGCCCCTGACTCATTTTCCATTAACAGTGAAATAATATGTCTCATTTATAGATCTTCTGCACCATCAGCTAATATCATTTCCGATAGGCCTTTACCATTAGGAACCATAGGAAAAACATTTTCAGTTTGATCAGTTATAAAATCTAAAAACACAAGCCTTTCTTTAAGTTTTGGAGAAAATGCCTCCTTCAAAGCACTTTCAATATCTGAAGATTTTTCAATTTTCATACCAACGTGTCCATAAGATTCGGCAAGTTTCACAAAATCTGGAAGTGCATCCATATATGATTCAGCATAGCGATTTCCATAAAAAAACTCTTGCCATTGCCTAACCATACCCATGTAGCGATTATTTAAGTTAATTATTTTTACTGGTAAATTAAATTGTTTGCATGTAGATAGCTCTTGAATACACATTTGAATAGATGCTTCTCCAGTTACACAAGCAACTTGAGAATCAGGAAAAGCAAGTTGACATCCCATTGCATAGGGGAGGCCAACACCCATCGTGCCTAAACCTCCAGAATTTATCCATCTTCTAGGTTTATTAAATGGATAGTATTGAGCAGCCCACATTTGATGTTGACCAACATCTGAAGTAATAAAGGCCTCACCATTTGTGACCTCATGAAGCTTTTGTATAACTTTTTGAGGTTTAATTTCAGTTCCATCGTCCTCAAACTTCATACAATCTTTACTTTTCCATTGGTTGATAGTTTTAAGCCACCCAGAACCTGACACTTTAAGGTTTTTATTTTTTTGTTCTTTAAATGTTGATATGAGTTCTTTAAGAACAAGATTTACATCACCAACAATTGGAATATCTATTTTTACTCTTTTTGAAATGGATGCAGGATCAATATCAATATGTATTATTTTTTTAGGTTTGGCTAAAAAATGATCAGGATTACCAATTACCCTATCATCAAATCTTGCGCCAACTGCCAATAAAACATCACATTCTTGCATTGCCATATTCGCTTCGTAAGTTCCATGCATACCAAGCATTCCTAGAAAGTTTTCATGCGAAGCAGGAAAGCCTCCCAATCCCATAAGTGTATTAGTGATAGGAAATCCTAGGAGCTGAACGAATTCTGTTAGAGCTTCTGATGCATCTCCGAGTACTACACCCCCGCCAGAGTAAACCATCGGCTTTTCAGCATTAATGAGAAGCTCAAGAGCCTTATTGATTTGTCCACTATGGCCCTGTTTGATAGGGTTATATGATCTAAGCGTAATATTTTCTGGGTAAATAAATTCTGCAGTTTCGGCTGTTATATCTTTAGGTATATCAACCAATACAGGGCCTGGCCGACCTGTGGCTGCCAAATAGAAAGCTTTCTTAATAGTACTTGCAATATTTTTGATATTTTTGACTAAAAAATTATGCTTGACACAAGGTCTTGTGATCCCAACGGTATCACATTCTTGAAAAGCATCTTGGCCAATAGCATGGGTAGGAACTTGTCCGCTAATAATTACCATTGGAATGGAATCCATATGAGCGGTTGCAATTCCAGTTACGGCATTAGTTGCTCCAGGTCCAGATGTTACAAGGGCAACACCCACATCACCTGTTGCTCTTGAATAGGCATCCGCAGCGTGAACAGCTGCCTGCTCATGCCTAACAAGAACATGTTTAAATGAATTTTGTTTGAAAATTGCATCATAAATATTTAGAACGGCTCCCCCAGGATAACCAAAAACAAATTTAACGTTTTCTTTTTGAAGGGACCGGATAACAATTTCAGCACCAGTGATAGTTTCAGCTTTCATGAAAATACAATAATAATAAACAGATATGATAACCTTTTGCTATGTCTTCCTCAAGCTTATGTAGGCTTTTGAGGCGAAAAAAGCATTGAATAGTCAATTGATTTTATATTTTTAGTAATAGCACCAATAGATATTCTGTCCACCCCAGTTTTTGCGTATTTTATAATATTTTTTTCATTAATATTTCCTGAAGCCTCAAGTAATGCTTGACCGTTATTTAGTTGAACTACTTTTTTTAATTCTTCAATAGAAAAATTATCTAATAATATATTTTTTGACCCAAAAGAAAGTGCCTCAATAAATTCTTTAATGCTCTCGACTTCAACTTGCACATTTTTTAAATTATCAATATTTATTAACATTTTCTTTATTGAGCCAAATGCAGTTTTATGGTTCTCTTTTAACAAGATTTGATCAAATAATCCTATCCTTTGATTATTGCCACCTCCTACTTGAACTGCATACTTTTGAGCGATCCTTAAACCGGGGATTGTTTTTCGTGTATCAAATAGCTTTGTTGGAGAATTTTTAATTAAACTTTTTAAATATGCAGTTGAAGTTGCTGTACCTGAGAGTAATTGTAAAAAATTTAGAGCTACTCTCTCACCCTTTAAGATAGATTTAAAAAACCCATCAAGAATACAAACAGTTTGATTTTTTCTTGCTCTATCTCCATCCTTTATTAGCCAGGTAATTTTGATATTCTTATCTATTTGTCTAAAGCATTCTTCAACCCATGATTTGCCGCAAAAAATTGCACTTTCTTTAATCTTAATTTTGGCTTGGCCTTTTAAATCATTTGCTAATAAGTTTGTTGTTATGTCAGATGTACCCAAATCTTCTTTTAATGCATTTTTAATATTTATTTTAATTGCATTTGATAACATTGTTTTTGTGAGCCTGTTTTTTCTCATTATTTATTCAACGCCTTATTTATTTGACCCCCTCCTAAACAAATATTACTTTCATAAATAACAACAGATTGACCTGGAGTAATCGCCCATTGCTTTTGGCCAAACATGATTGAGCAATTCCCTGCAGAATAATTATCAATTTCACATGGTGCATCCATTTGTCTATATCTTGTTTTTGCAGAATAAACCCAATTAAGTTTCGGTTTTATTCCAGAAATCCAATGTAAATCATCTGCTAATAAACCGTCACTCAGAAGAAGAGGGTGGTCATGTCCTTGACCAACTAGTAGAGTATTATTTTTGATATCTTTCTCTAAAACAAACCAAGGCAAACCACTTCCATTTTTTGTGCCTCCGATATTGAGACCTTGTCTCTGACCAATTGTATAAAAATTTACTCCATTATGTTCTCCAATCTCATTTCCATCTATATCAAAAATTAAACCTGGATTCTTTTTAATATATTTTTCAATGAATTCAGCAAAAGGCCTCTCCCCAATAAAACAAATTCCGGTAGAGTCTTTTCTGTCGTGATTATGAAGTTTATGTTCTTTAGCTAGGGCCCTAACATCTGATTTTAATAAACCACCCAAAGGAAAAATTGATTTAGACAATTGAGATTGATTTAATCTGTGTAAAAAATAGCTTTGATCTTTTGTCCCATCAAAAGCTTTTACTAGATGAAAAAGACCATCCTTTTCAATAATATTAGCATAATGACCAGTTGCGATTTTTGAGGCACCCATCTTAAAGGCATGCTTAAGAAAAGCTTCAAATTTAATTTCTGAATTACATAAAATATCTGGATTTGGAGTGATACCTTTTTCTAAACCAGAAATGAATAGAGAAAAAACTTTTTTCTTATATTCCTTGGCAAAATTTACTACTTCAATATCTATACCTATTTTTTCTGAAACTGATACTGCATCTATTAAATCTTGTTTACTTGTGCAATACTCATCATCATCATCATCTTCCCAATTTTTCATGAAAAGGCCAGTTACTTTGTATCCTTGATTTTTTAAAAGCCAGGCACTTACAGCTGAATCAACACCTCCGGATAAACCTACAATAATATGTTTTGCCATTAAGGGAGGCTAATTTCTTTTGATTTAGAATAGGCTGCTTTAATTGCCTGGGTAAAAATTACATCTAGATTTTTTTTATTAAGTAGATTTATGGCTGCCTCCGTAGTGCCACCTTTAGATGCAACTTTGGAAATTTGTTCTGCAAAATTATCAATAGATATGCCAGCCTTTCCTGATCCAATGACCGTTTGTATTACTAACTTTTTGGCATTTTTTTTGTCTAGTCCGAGTTCTACTGCTGATTTGATCATGGTATCTATGAAATAAAAAATATACGCAGGCCCACTTCCAGATATCGCAGTGACAATATCTAAGTCTGATTCTTTCTTTACCCATAAAATTTCCCCTATAGACTTAAATATTTTTGAAATAATAGTGGTTAGATTTGATTTATTTATTTGTTTAGATTTGCCATATAAACCTGTTATAGCTTCACCATCTCTTGCACATAAATTTGGCATTGCTCTAAAAATATCTATATCGTTTTGAAGATTAGTTAAATTATTAATAATAAAGTTTTTGATTGCAGTAGTTGTAACCCCTGCAGCAATAGAAATTATTATTGGGATATCTTTTTTTCCTAAAATTAACGAATTGATTTCTTCACAGACCGATTTAATTTGGTTGGGTTTAACGGCTAGTAAAACAATATCTGAATTATTAAATTTTATCCCATTGAGCTCTTTAAGTACTTGGGTTTTTTTATAATTTTTTTCATTAATATAAACTCTTCGCTCACTATTTTTCTCAATTAAAAAAATTTTACCAAATAGTTTTTTATCTATTCTTTGGTAAATAGCCTCAGCCATATTTCCGTATCCAATAAAATAAAGTTTATTTTTCATTGTATTTTTCTCTTACCAAAAATCTTTGTTCCAATTCTTACAAGATTAGACCCATTCTGTATAGCTAACAAGTAATCATTAGACATTCCCATTGATAAAGTATCAATAGAGTTATACTTTATTTTTAATTTTTCGTATATTTCTCTCATAGTTTTGTATTGTGATAACAAAGTTTTTCTCTCACTTTCTTTTGACGGAATGGCCATTATTCCTCTTAAGTTTAAACTTTTAAGATTATGCACAAGCTCAGCAAAATCAAATACTTCACTAACATTTATTCCACTTTTGGAAGCTTCATCACTAATATTAATTTGAATGCAAATATTTAATGGATTTTTTGTATCTCTATTTTGGTTTAATTTATTTGCTATTTTGATTCGGTCAACAGTTTGAACCCATGAAAAATGTTCTGATATGAGTTTACATTTATTACTCTGAATAGGGCCTATAAAATGCCACTCAATATCAAGGCTGTTAAGAAATTCTTTTTTTTCAAGTGCTTCCTGAACATAATTTTCACCAAAAATACTTTGACCTGCATCAAATGCAGCCTTTATTGCAGAATAATTTTGCCCTTTGCTAACGGCTACAAGACGAATATTTTTTTCGCCTGTATTAGGATTTTGTTCAATTTCTTCTCGAACAGTTTTTATATTATCTTTAATTTCTAACATATCTTTTAAAACAAAAAACCAAGCTCAAAGCCTGGTTTATGTAAATTTTATCAAAAAGTTTTGATTATTTTTTCTTAGCTACAGGCTTTTTCTTTGCTGCTGGTTTTTTCTTAGCTACAGGCTTTTTCTTTGCTGCTGGTTTTTTCTTAGCATTTGTATCTTTTCCGAGAAGAGCATTTATTAATTTTTCGAGCATAGTTATTTTCCTGATTAAATTATTTAGTCATTATTATATATTTTTTTAAAGTTAAGCGATGACATATTGTTTTTAAAAAACTTAAATTATTATTTATCCATTTTTTCCATAACTGCCATTCTTATTCCAATTCCATTTTTAACTTGTTCTAGTATGACAGATTGATTTCCATCCGCCACCAATGAATCGATTTCAACACCTCTATTTATTGGACCAGGATGAAGCACTAAACAATCTTTTTTTGCGTATTTTAGTCGTTCCTTATTTAATCCGAAATTTTCAAAATATTTCTTTTCTGATGGAATAGTATCTTTTTTCATTCTTTCTTTTTGAATCCTTAGCATCAAGATAGCATCTACATCAACTAATCCCTGCTCCATTGTCTCAAAAACTTTCACATTAAATTCTTCAATATTTTTTGGCATTAATGTTTTTGGTCCAATAACCCGAACTTCTTTCGTTCCTAGTTTGTTTAAAATATAAATTTCTGACTTAGCAACTCTTGAATGTTCTATATCACCAACAATTGCAACCTTTAAATTTGAAAATGGTTTTTTAAAGTTTCTGATAGTGTAGGCATCCAGTAAAGCTTGTGTAGGGTGTTCTTTGTTACCATCTCCTGCATTAATTATGCTGGCATTGTTTTTTATACTTTTTGCAATTAATTCTGGAATGCCAGGTTTTGAGTGCCTAACAACAAAAATACTTACACCCATAGCTATTAAATTATTGATAAGATCAAGAATAGACTCACCCTTAGACTGAGATGATGTTGCAATATCTAGATTAATGACATCTGCAGAAAGCCTTTTTGCAGCAATTTCAAATGTTGTTTGGGTTCTGGTGCTATTTTCAAAAAATAAGTTGCAGACAGTTTTTCCTTTTAATATCTCATATTTATTTATATTTTTATTTTGTAGATATTTATCGGCACTGAGAAAAATATCTTCTATTGTTTTCAAATCCATATCTTTGATAGATAGAAGATGCTGAATTTCTTTAGATTTATTTTTTTGCTTTATTGCCATAAAAAAGTATTTTAATTATCATTTTCAAAAAAAGAATCTAGAATTATCATAGCTGCAACTTGATCAATAATATGTTTTCTTTTTCTTAAATTTTTTTCTAAAGTCTTAAGTTTAATTTCGGCTTCAGAAGAGCTAAATCTTTCATCAACAAAATATACTGCAATATTGAACTTGTTTTTAAGCTTTTCTCCAAATTTCCTCGCCAATAAACTCATTCTTGATTCACTACCATCGTCATTTAATGGATAGCCTATAACTAGTTTAATCGGCTTCCATATCGTTAAAAGGGACTCAATTTTTTTGTATCTTTCAATTTTTTTTGGTGTTTCAATTGTTTCAAGTGGGTGAACATTATTCGTGATGTTATTTCCAATAGCAACGCCTACTCTTTTTTCACCAAAATCGAAAGACAAAATGTTTCCTTGGAGTGATTTTTTGTTAATATTAGTCATTAATTTGGAAGGTAGAATTCTGGGTAAAAAAAAAGGGATATGATTCCCTTTATTTATTAAAAAATCTAAGCTGTTTTTGTAATTATTCAACAATTACATATTACCATGAAATTCTTTTCAGTTTATAAATTATTTTCAATGAATTCAGTTACTTGAAGGCCATATCCAGTCATACTTGGCATTTTTCTTGGTGCAGCTAAAAGCTTCATCTTTGTAACACCAATATCAACCAAAATTTGCGAACCAATTCCATAATTCCTTAAATCTGTTGATTTTTTTAAAGCAGTATTTTTTAGACTTAATTTACTAGTAATACTATCCTGAGACTCATTATAATTTAAGAAAATTATTACACCTTTTTCCTCATTATTAATTGCCTCTATTGCCCTTAAAGGAGGCCAGGAATGCGATGTTTCTCTGCTAATAAAATCTAAAATTGACAAAGGTTCATGCACTCTCACCATTACCTCATCATTTTTTTTAATCACACCTTTTACTAACGCTAAATGCATGTTTTTTGTAAGTAAATCTGAGTACATTATTAAATTCATAGAACCAAATTCAGTATTAACTTTTTCTTCACTTATTTTTTTAATAAGCTTTTCTTTCTTGCTTCTGTATTCAATTAAATCAGCAATTGTCCCAATTTTTATATTATGTTTTTTTGAAAATTTAATTAAATCTGGAAGTCTTGCCATTGTTCCATCATCATTAAGTATCTCGCATATAACAGATGCCGGGGTTGCGCCTGCTAAAGCAGCAAGGTCACAACCCGCTTCAGTATGACCAGCTCTATATAAAACGCCACCTGAATGTGCGATGAGTGGAAATACATGCCCAGGCCTATTGATAAAAGTATGATCAGATTCAGGCAAGATAGCAGACATGATTGTTTTAGCTCGATCTGCTGCTGATATGCCAGTTGATATTCCCGATGAGGCATCAATTGAAACAGTAAAATTTGTCCCAAGTTTTCCTTGATTATCTTCAACCATTAATGGAAGCTTTAGTTTTTTAGCTTTATCTTCAGTAAGTGTTAAGCAGATGAGACCTCTTCCATATTTAGCCATGAAGTTGATAAATTCTGGAGTAACATGATCGGCAGCCAGTAACAAATCTCCTTCGTTTTCTCGATCCTCGTCATCTACAAGAATTACCATTTTGCCTTTTTTTAGATCATTTATTATGTCTTCTATATTATTCATAAATTATTATTCATTTTGAGCAAAGTTTTGGAGGTACCTTGCAATCATATCAATCTCTACATTTACACTATCCCCAACTCTATGAGATGACAAATTTGTAGAAATTAATGTATGCGGTATTAAGTTTATATAAAAAAAATTCTTATCTACTCTATTTATAGTCAGGCTTGTTCCATTAATCGCAACTGAACCCTTTTCAGGTAAAAATTTTATTAATTTATTTGATACTTTTATACTCCAAACCTCACAAAGATCTTTTTTTTCAATACTGTTGATAATACCAACTTCATCGATATGGCCTGTAACGAAATGGCCAGAAACCTTTCCATTAAAACGTAAAGATGTCTCAAGATTCAATTTTTGGGAGATTTTCAAAGGAGATACTCTTGATGATGTCTCTTTGGATACATCAAAACTGAGTAATTTTTTATTAAGATTGTTTACAGTTAAGCAAATACCATTTACAGCTATACTATCCCCTACATGAATATCTTTTAACTTTTGTTCATCAAATAAGACATCAATCTTTAAATCTTCACCCACCCTTTTGATGGATTTCACTGTACCGATAGATTCAATTATTCCTGTAAACATGCCATAATTCTAGCAGAATGATTAAAGCGAAGTTTAACTAAATGTATATTCAATGACCAAACTTATTAAAAATAAAAAATTTTATGAATTTTGGATTGCCCTGAGATATACAAATTTAAAAAACACAAACCAATTTATTTCTTTTATTTCTTTAACGAGCATAATTGGAATCACATTGGGTGTGATGGCTTTAATAATTGTATTGTCAGTCATGAACGGATTCCAGTCAGAATTAAAATCAAGAATTTTAAGCGTTACTTCTCATATTGAAATTACAAAACCAGGAAGAGATTTTAATAATTGGAAAAAAGCTGAAACTATAATCGATAAAAATATAGGAATTAATGGCATTGCTCCCTATGTTCAAGATCAAGCGATGATCTCTGTAGGTAAAAGAAATAGAGGGGTTATAGTTAGGGGCATAATTCCTGAAATTGAAAAAAATGTAAGTGATATAAATACCAAAATAAAAACAGGATCATATCTCTTAAATCCGGGAGATTACGAAATAATAATAGGAGTTGATCTTGCAAGATATTTGGGGGCATCGGTTGGAGATAAAATTGCAATGATTTCATCAAAAGCAAATTTCTCTGCGGCAGGGGTCATGCCTAGGATGAAACGCTTTTATGTGTCAGGGATCTTTGATTCAGGTATGTATGAATATGATGCAGGACTTGTTCTTATAAATTTGAAGGATGCTCAAAAGTTTTTTAAAACAAGTAATGGTGTCTCAGGCTTAAGGATAGAGTTAGAAGATATTGATAATACTGAGAAGATTTCAAATTATTTGAAAAAAACTTTTAGCGATGACCCTTTTGTTTATGTTTCTGATTGGAGAACTAGGCATGCTAACCTTTTTTCGGCAATAGAACTAGAAAAAAAAGTAATGTTTATTATTTTAACTTTGATTATAGCTGTAGCTGCTTTTAATATTGTTTCTACTTTAGTGATGGGTGTTACTGAGAAAAGATCTGATATAGCAGTTTTAAGAACTATAGGTGTAAATCAAAAAAGCATAATGTTAATTTTTATTGCACAAGGCTTTATTATTGGAACTTTAGGGACTTTACTAGGAATTTTTTTGGGGGTAGCAATATCCTTAAATATTGATTTAATTGTCCCTTTTATTGAAAGAATTTTTAATACAGAGTTTTTAGCAAAAGATATTTATTATATTTCTCAGGTACCATCAAAAGTAATGCTTATAGATGTCTACAGGATAGGTTTGATGGGATTAATTTTATCTTTATTAGCCGCAATATATCCAAGTTACAAGGCATCAAAAGTAGAACCCGCTCAGGCTTTAAAATATGAATGATTCATTTCAGATATCTCTAAAAAATGTATCTAAAAGCTTTGAGGATCTTGATGTTCCCGTGCTTAATAATTTAAGTTTCGAAATAAACGCCTCTGAAAGGGTCGCAATTCTTGGAAGCTCTGGCTCAGGTAAAAGCACCCTTTTACATATAATTGCTGGATTGGATGATCCATCAAAGGGTAATGTTTTTTTTAATAATGATTTAATCACTAAACTTTCTGATAATAATAAGTCCATATTGCGAAATAAACATATAGGTTTTGTGTATCAATCGCATCACTTGTTAAAGGATTTTTCAGCAATTGAAAACGTGATGATGCCGCTAATTATAAGAAGAAATGATAGCTTGAAAGATTTTAATCAAGCAAAAAAGATTTTAAAAAAATTAGGTTTAGGGAGTAGATTAAATCATTTTCCTCATCAATTGTCGGGAGGGGAGAGGCAAAGAGTTGCTATAGCAAGAGCAATAGTTACCTCCCCAGACATAATTTTAGCTGATGAGCCAACTGGAAATCTTGATCACAAAAATGCGAATATAGTTTTTGAGTCATTTTTAGAATTAACAGAAGAATTTAAAACAGCTATAGTTTTAGTGACACATGATCAATCACTGGCTAGAAAAATGAATAAAATATATCACCTTTCATCGGGAAAACTTAAATCAAAATAGTATAATAAAAAAAATTTAAAAAGGAGCTCCATACTGTGTGGGAAATAATTCAAGCAGCTGGCTGGCCAATCTGGCCATTAATTCTAACTTCAATTATTGGTGTTGCAATAATATTAGAAAGATTTTGGTCATTAAGAAAAAGTCAAATTATACCTGAGGGATTAATGGTAGAAATCAATACCATGATTAAGCAAAATAATCTTGATGACAATAAGTTAGATATCTTAAAAAATTCTTCTCCACTAGGTGATCTTTTATCTGTTGCTATTTTTAAAAGAAAAAATAGTGTTGAAGTTATTAAGTCAGCCCTAGAGGAGAGGGCAGGAATTATAGTACATAACCTTGAAAGATACCTCGGTGTATTGGTGACTATTGCTACTGTAGCCCCTCTCCTAGGTCTTTTTGGAACCATTATAGGGATGGTTGAGTTATTTAGCTCTTTTACAAGTAGTGGCCATGATGTAGCAGTATTTGCTCGAGGAATATCTATTGCACTTTATAATACTGCAGGTGGAATTGTTGTAGCTGTTCCTGCAATGATTGCATATCGTTTTTTTAGGTCCAAAATTGATAACTACTTAAACGAGATGGAGCATGATGCCATTCATATAGTTGAGATTTTAAAAGGGTAGTTTTTATTTATGAATTTTAGAAAAAAAGTAAGAGAAGATGATTTGGAAATAAATTTTATACCCTTGATTGATGTTTTGTTGGTCATTATTATTTTCTTAGTCGTGAGTACGACATTTTCAAAATTTAGTGAATTAAAAATAAATCTTCCAACAGCCGAAGCAAATCAAGTTGATAAAAAAATTGAAAGAATAAATATTGCAATATCTGAAAATGGTAATTATGCCATTAATGAATCATCAATGAGAAACTCAACTATCAGCGATATCGTGATAAATTTAAAGGCTGCAGCTAATAATATTAAAGATCCTGTAATTGTTATCAATGCTGACTCTAATTCACCTCACCAGTCTGTCATAAATGTCATGGAAGCTGCAAGGATTTCAGGTTTATCAAAAATTACCTTTTCAACAAAAGTAGAATAAAAGCTAAATGTCGAAAGAAATAGCGACAAAAGAAACTTTAAGAAATTATAAAAAAGTCTACATACGCTTATTTAAATATGCACTTGAATTTAAATTAATCTTTAGCTTGAGTATTGTTGCTATTATTTTAATGGCTTTGGCAGACACAAGTTTTCTTGCCCTAATTAAAAAAATAACGGATGAAGGATTTGTTAGTAACGCTGATAATCTAACAAGGCTTATCCCAATCATCCTAATCTTTATTGTTTTAATTAGAGCCTCCGCAAGATTTTTTTCTACATATGCTCTAAGATGGATTTCAAGAAAAATAGTACAAAAATTACGCTTTGATATTTTTAAAAATTTAATGAAACTACCAATTTCCTATTTTGATAGGAACACAACAGGGGTTTTAGTATCAAAAATAACCTATGAGACAGAACAATTACAAACAATCATAACGAAAATGTCTTTAGATGCCCTAAGGGATAGCATTACAATTATTGCTGTTGTTAGCTATATGTTTTATTTGAATTGGTTGTTAGCTTTTTTTGTAATTATCATCTTGCCAATTGCAGGATATTTTATCAAAAAAATAATTCCTAAATTAAGGAACGCCGCAAGTGAATTTCAAAGTCTAATGGGAGAAATAACTAAAATTGCTGAGGAGGCAATTTCAGGACAAAGGATTGTTAAAATATTTGGTGCAGCAAAATATGAAAGTGAACGATTTAGTAAATCAATAACGCGTAATCGTAAAATGGCTACAAAGTTGGCGAGATTAAGCGCTACTAATAGCTTGATTATAGAAATAATTTTAGGATTTTTGTTAGCAGCTGTTTTGCATTTTTCCCTTACTAATTTATCACCTGGAGAATTTATAGCATTTATAGGAGCCGTAGTTCTCATCATCACACCTATTAAAAGATTAACGGCATTAAATGAGCAAATACAAACTGGATATGCTGCTGCCAAAAGTATTTTTTCAGTAATGGATGAGAAAAAAGAAAAAGATTTAGGAAGGATAAATTTAAAAAAAGTAAGAGGAAAATTAGAATTTGAGAATGTAAGCTTTTCATATCCAAAAGATGAAAAAATTATATTATCAAATATAAATTTAGATATAAAAGCTGGTGAGAAAATTGCCTTAGTTGGAAAGTCTGGTGGAGGAAAAACAACGCTATTAAATCTAATCCCAAAGTTTTATGCGGTAAATTCCGGAACAATTAAACTTGATGGTATTGATATAAGTAATATTTCATTAAATTCATTAAGAGAGAATCTTGCAATGGTGAGTCAAGACACGATCTTATTTAACGACACAATTTTTAATAATATTGCCTATGGAAATTTATCTGCTGTAAATCTAGAAAAAGTAAAAAAAGCGGCTGAAGCAGCAAACGCCTCTGAATTTATTAATAAACTTCCTGATGGTTTCAATCATGTTATTGGAGATAGGGGAGTTAGATTATCAGGGGGTCAGAAACAAAGAATAGCCATTGCACGAGCAATATTAAAAAATGCCCCAATTTTATTATTAGATGAGGCTACATCAGCACTAGATTCAGAATCAGAAAGCTTAGTTCAAGCAGCACTTGATAATTTAATGATTAAAAAAACTTCTATTATTATTGCTCACCGACTTAGTACAATTAAAAATGCAGATAAAATAATTGTAATGGATCAAGGAAAAATAGTCGGAGAGGGTAAACATAATGATTTAATAAAAAATAATAAATTTTATTTAAAAATTTATAAAAAAGGATTTGAATAAGTTGATATCAACTGACCAAATATTCAATAATCAATATTATAAAAAATCAAACTGGATTTATCTTCTTATACCCTTAAGTTACGTTTTAAACTTTATAAATATAGTAAGAAATTATTTATATGAAAAGAATTTTTTAAAAAAAATAAAAATTAGAGTTCCTGTTGTAATTATAGGAAATATTACACTCGGTGGGACCGGTAAAACTCCCTTAGTATTGAACCTTATTCATAAGTTTATAAATCAAGGATTACAGCCAGCCCTTATTTCAAGAGGTTATGGAGGTGATATAAGAGGTACAGGAGAAGTCTTTGGATTTTCAGATGTTGAATATGTGGGGGATGAAGCGTTATTAATAAAAACTAAATTTGATATTCCAGTTTTTGTTGGTAAAGACAGAGTAAGTGCAGCTGAAGATTTACTTAATAAATATCCAGAAACATCCATAATTTTATGTGATGACGGTTTACAACATCTAAAATTAGCTAGAGACTATGAAATTGCAGTCATTGATTCACAAAGAAAGTTTGGAAACGGTTTATTATTTCCTGCAGGTCCTTTGCGAGAAAAGGTTACTAGATTAGATAGGGTTGATGCTGTTGTTGTGAAGGGTGAAAATGAGAACCCACAATTTTTTCAAATGAAATATATCCCAAATAACTTTGTAAATTTAAAAACATCAAGCACAATCAGTTTTTCAGACATCAAAAATAAAAAAATTGTAGCCATAACTGCAATTGGAAATCCAGATAGCTTCTTCTCAACCTTAACTGATAGTAATTTAAATTTTGAGCGAATTATTTTTAATGATCATTATTTGTTTCAGAGGGATGATTTTGTTAAGTATGAAGATTACAATATTGTTATGACTGAAAAAGATGCAATCAAATGTAAAAAATTTGCAAATACAAATTTTTGGGTATTACCAATTGAAACAGAAGTAGATGATCGCCTATTTAAAGACATATTAAAAAAAACTAGCTTAACTCATGGATAAAGAATTACTTAAAATTTTAGTTTGCCCAGTCACTAAGGGACCTCTTGTTTTTGATAAAGAAAAAAATGAGCTTATTTCTAAATCTGCTAAATTAGCTTATCCAATTAAAAATAATATTCCAATCTTGTTAGAAGATGAAGCAAGAAAATTAAAATGATTTTTAATTTTCTATGAGCTTTAATGTTGTTATTCCTGCAAGGCTAAATAGTTCTCGTTTAAAAGAGAAGGTCTTGATTGAAATTAATGATGTACCCATGGTAATTCATGTTGCAAAAAGAGCAAGCCTATCGGGGGCTAAGCAAATTATAGTTGCAACAGATGATAAAAAAGTAGCAGATATTGTGAAGCTTCATAATTTTCAATCAGTAATGACTGACAAAAATCATTTATCAGGAACTGATAGATGCCTTGAAGTCGCAAAAATCATGAAATGGAATAATAGTGAAATTATCGTTAATGTTCAGGCCGATGAACCTTTAATAGATCCTAAGCTGATTAGTTTACTTGCCTCCAATGTTGAAAAAGATAAGTCAGGCTATGTAACTGCATGTAGTAAATTTAATTCTTATGAAGATTTCATAAACCCAAACAATGTTAAGGTAGTTATAGATAAATTTTCAAATGCACTCTATTTTAGTAGAAGTGCTATTCCATATTCGTCCTCTCCAGATTTAGCAATAAATGATTATGCTTTTCATCATTTAGGTATATACGCTTACAAGATTAGTGAATTAGAAAAATTTTGTAGTTTTCCAATTTCTGAAATTGAGATAATTGAGAAGCTGGAACAACTTCGCGCGTTATCAAATAATTTGAATATAAAAGTAGTTTTATATGATGGAAGCCCAATCAAAGGTGTCGATAGCCAAGAAGACCTTACTTATGTAAAAAGGGTGTTATCAAAATAATAATTTTTTAAATGGCCTCTTCACCTTTTTCCCCAGTTCTAATTCTTATTACTTCATTCACTTCTGTGACAAATATTTTTCCGTCACCAATTTTACCTGTATGAGAAACCTTTGTAATTGTTTCAATCGCTTTATCAAGCAACGAATCACTCACAATCAGATCAAGCTTGACCTTAGGTAGAAAGTCCACTACATATTCAGCCCCTCTATATAATTCTGTATGCCCCTTTTGTCTTCCAAAACCTTTTACTTCAGTGGCTGTTAAGCCCATTATTCCAATTTCTGATAATGCCTCTCTTACTTCATCTAATTTAAATGGCTTAATAATTGCTTCAATTTTTTTCATTTTTTACTCCTAATAATTACAATTGGAATTTATTTGTTATTGGATAGCGACGATCTTTCCCAAATGCCTTTGATGTTATCTTTGGACCCGGAGCGGATTGTCTTCTTTTAAATTCATTTAGTTTAATTAATTTTACAACCTTTTTAACTAAATTAGCAGAGAAACCATATTTAATTAATTCTTTTTCACTATAATTTTTTTCTATGTGAAGGTCGATTATTTCATCCAGAATTTCGTAATTCGGAAGTGTGTCTTGGTCAGTTTGATTTTTTGATAGTTCCGCAGAAGGAGCTCTATTAATAATTCTTTGTGGAATGATAGTTTGATCATAATTTATCTCATTCGCAATTTTATAAACCATTGTTTTTGGCACATCTTTTAAAATTGCGAAACCTCCAACCATATCTCCATATATTGTTGAGTATCCCACAGCATTTTCACTCTTATTGCCTGTAGCAAGAACCATACCATTAAATTTATTTGCAAATGCCATCAAAATCATACCCCTTATTCTTGCCTGAATATTTTGCTCTGTTATATCTTTTTCAAGCCCAACAAAATCTTCTTTGAAAGTATTTTCAAAAAGTTTTATATGTTTCTTGATAGGTATAATTTTATAATTTACTTCTAAATTTGATGCAATTTTTTTTGCATCTTCAAGGCTTGCTTGGGATGTATAAATACTCGGCATCATAATGGCAGTAATATTTTGTTTTTTTATCACCTTTGATGCAATATATAAAACAACTGCTGAGTCAATACCGCCTGAGAGTCCAAGAATTAATTTTTTTATATTGTTTTTTTCTACATAATCCTTCATTGCTAACATCAGTCCATTCAGAAGGTTATATGTAAGATAATTTTCTGAATTTGATAAACTTTTAGAAATAATCGACGTTTTTAAAATTTTTCTATGATATGGAAATTTTTCATTTTTACTGATAATTTTAATCTCATTTTCATCAGAGAAGTCAGCAATAATATTTTTACTTACAAATGGCTCTGATATAAATGGTAAATTCTTTTTGTTGTATTGTTTTGGTTTCGTGATGAAAGAGCTTCCATCAAATAATAACTCGTCTTGTCCACCAACACAGTTCAAATAGATTAAATTAATATCATCAAGTTTATTAAGTTTTTTTTGAATTAAATTTATTTTAGTTTTTGTTTTATTAAATTCGTATGGTGAAGCGTTTACACAAATTACATAGTCAGCTTTAAGCTCATTTAACTTCTCAAGTGGGCCATCCTCCCATATGTCCTCGCATATAAGCAATCCAAATTTTTTATTTTTATATTTAAAAATTCCTGGTTTGTCACCTGCAGAAAAATATCTTTTTTCGTCAAATACACCATAATTTGGTAGCTTCTGTTTATCGTAGGTTTTATTAATTTTTCCACCAAAGAGTAATGAGATAGAATTAAAGAGAAGTTTATTTTTTCTTCTTGGGTAACCAACAATAATATTAAGTGTAGGAAATTTTTTGGCTATTCCAATGAGATAGTAATGACACCTATCAACAAATTCTTTTTCTAAAAGAAGGTCTTCTGGAGGATAACCACATAGGCTTAATTCTGGTGTTATTAAAATTTCAGCTCCATTTTTTAAAGCTATTTCAGCATGCTTTATTATGAGCTTACTGTTATGTCTTAAATCACCAACTTTTGGATTGATTTCTGCAAGGCTTATTTTCATTTATCAGTACTCACCACCTGCCGATCTAATTAATTCTACAATTTCTTTATTTTTTGTTTTTAGTGCATAAACCAGCGGCGATAGACCATATTGATCAGTAACATTAATATCTACACCTTTTTCAATAAGAAATTTTACTACTTCGATAGATTCGTTCTCAACTGCATATTGAATAATAGGGGTACCTTCATCATCTTTATGATTTATATTGGCCTTGTATTTAACAAGTAATTTTATAATTTCAAAATAATCTTTTTTTACTGCCCACATAAGGGGTGTCCATTCAAATTTATCAAGTGAGTCAACTTCGGGTTGATGTATTAAAAGAAATTCTGTTGCTTCAATTTGATCTTTGTTTACACAATAAACTAGTGCAGATTTACCAAATTTATCTTTTAGATTTAGTGATGCGCCATTTTTAATTAATACTTTTATAGTATTAACATTACCACTTTTACATGCGAGCATTAGTACCGTAGTTGAAGATGAATTTCTTGTATTTGGATCTATTCCTTTTTTTATAAGAAGATCTAATGTTTGATAATTTCCTGAAGTTGCTGCGAGCCCATAGGCAGTCCAACCATCCGAGTCAGTGATTTTTAAATCAGCATTATTCTCTATAAGGAGTTTGACAATGTCACTATAGTTATTTTTTGACGCATACATCAGTGCAGTCCAACCATCAATCTCTTGTTTATTTACTTCTGCGCCTTTTGATATTAAATATCTTGCGACTTCAACTTGATTTTTTCTTGAGGCATACATAAGGGCTGAAACCTTATTTCCATCCTCAGTATTTACATTACCTCCACTTTCAATAATTGCTTTCACTGATTCGATATCTCCTTTAGATGAAGCTGTCAAGAGGTAAGGGATGTCTTCAGCTTTAATTGAAAATGAAAATGAAAAACAAATAAACAAAAAAAGACCTATTATCACTTTCATTTATTAGTTACCCAAAGCTTCTTTCATTACTTCCCCCATTTCAGCAGGAGAGTGAGCAATAAATACTCCAGCGTCGCTGAGAGCATTAATTTTACTTATTGCGGTTCCGGTACTTCCAGAAATAATAGCCCCTGCATGCCCCATTCTTTTTCCGGCAGGTGCCGTAATTCCTGCAATATGAGCAACTACAGGTTTTTTGATATTTTTTTTAATATATTCTGCAGCTAATTCTTCATCTGAACCACCAATCTCTCCTACCAGAATAATTCCTTCAGTTTTTGGATCTTTTTCGAACATACTAAGGCATTCTATAAAGTTTATACCTTTAATAGGGTCCCCACCAATTCCAACACACGTAGATTGACCAAATCCAATTGATGATGTTTGATGAACTGCTTCATATGTTAATGTTCCTGACTTAGAAACGATACCAATTTTACCTTTTTTGTGAATATTTCCTGGCATAATTCCAATTTTACATTCATCTGGTGTAATAATTCCTGGGCAGTTAGGACCAATTAGAATTGAGTTATTTTTTTTTATTTCTTTTTTAACCTCTAACATTTCAAGTATAGGAATACCCTCTGTTATACATACAATGATATTTATTCCTGCATTACTAGCCTCTAAAATTGAATCAGCAGCAAATTTTGGGGGTACATAAATAACCGTTGCATCAGCATTTGTTTCTTTTTTTGCTTCTTTAACGCTATTAAATACAGGAAGGTTAAGATGACTTTGACCACCTTTACCTGGTGTAACACCTCCAACTAAATTTGTTCCATATTGTATAGATTGTTCACTATGGAATGTCCCCTGACGGCCTGTAAAACCCTGGCAGATAACTTTTGTATTTTTATTTATTAAAATAGACAAATTAGGCCTTTGAAAAGATAACTGCTTGTTTGGTTGCTTCACACAAATTATTTGCAGAAGTGATATTAAGTTTGCTTTCGTCTAAGATTTTTTTCCCTTTTTCAACATTGGTTCCCTCAAGCCTTACTACAATTGGAATTTTAATACCAACTTCTTTTACTGCAGCAACAATCCCATCTGCTATTACATCACATCTCATAATTCCACCAAAAATATTAACCAGGACTACTCGAACATTTTTATCAGATAAAAGTATTTTAAATGCTTTACTAACGGTTTCTGAGGATGCGCCACCGCCAACATCAAGGAAATTTGCAGGCAACCCTCCAGAGTGTTTTATTAAATCCATCGTAGCCATTGCAAGACCTGCTCCATTGACCATACATCCTATTGTTCCTTCAAGGGCTATATAGTTAAGTCCAGCCTCGTAGGCTTCTGCTTCTTTCTCATCTACTTGGGACCAATCAAAACTATTTTTTAGGTCTTCATGTTTAAAAAGAGCATTATCATCCAATGTTACTTTGCAATCGAGCGCAATAATTTTATTCTTTTTAGAAAGAATTAAAGGATTAATTTCAATTAATGATAAATCCTTCTCAATAAATAGCTTAAAAGTATTTTGAACAAAATTTTTAAAATCTTGTTCTGCTTCAGAAGGTATTTTAAGATTATTGGAAAGATTAATAATTTGTTGTTCTGTTGGTTTTTTTCCTATCGTTATATATTCTTTAAATAGAAGATCTTCATGTTTTTTTGCAGTATCCTCAATTTCAGTCCCGCCCTCCGTTGAACAAAGGATGACGATTGACTCTGTTTGTCTATCAACAAGTAATGAAAAGTAAAGCTCATTTTTAATAAGAATTTTTTCTTCGATTAAAATCTTGTTTACTGGTTGTCCGTTTGGTAAATTTTGGTAGGTTTTTAATCTTGAGCCTAATTGATTTGAAATAAAAATTTCGGCATCGGTTAAGTTACTGATTAACTTTACTCCTCCTGATTTTCCTCGCCCACCAGCATGAATTTGAGATTTAAAAACAAAAGTTTTATTATTTCTCAAGCAAGATTTAATTTCTTCAGGAATTTGTGATTCAATTATTTGCCCATTAGGAATATCAATATTATATGATTCAAGGAGCTTTTTTGATTGATATTCGTGTAAATTCATGGGTTTACAATCTTGGAAAAGTTACATGATATCAGAACCTTATTGGCTTGTAGATAAAAAAATAGCGCAGTTAACTGCGCTATGAAATTGATCAATTTATTAACTAAAAACAAATATCTTCTTTTGGATTACATCCATCATCTAAAACGCCAAGAGAAAGAAGGTATTCTGCCATTTCATCGTTTCCTTGATCTCTCATTGCAAAAATTAACGACACATCGCCTTTTAATTTTTTTTGCATATCAATCCCGTTTTGCGATAAAAATAACACCATCTGTTTATTATTATTAAAGGCTGCATGAATTAGTGCATTCCATCTCGTCACAGGGTGAACATAATTTATATTTGCACCTTTTTTGACTAAATATTCAAGTACCTCTTGCTGATTTTTTGCTGCTGCCATTAAAAGTGGCGTCCATGCAAAATAGGAATCTTCCAAATTTACATTCATGGTCTCAACATACATCTTCACAGTTTTGATATCACCAACATTGACTGCCCCTGTAAATTCCATTTCTTGATCATCATTTAGTGCAAAAATAAATGACGAAAACAATAATGCGGATAAGGCAACTAAAAATTTCATCGATTTCATAATAATTCCTATGTGTTAATTAAAGTGTTTATTAGCATTCGCAAACATTTTATACCAAGGACCAAATTCTTCCCAATTATTTGGATGCCACGAATTTTGATCAGTTCTAAAAACTCTTTCAGGGTGCGGCATCATTATTGTAAATCTCCCATTTTCACTCGACACACCAGTGATTCCAGAAGGGCTACCGTTGGGATTATTTGGGTAGGATAAAGTTCCATCTATATCAGTAAACGCCAAAGTTACTTGATTATTTTTTAGAATCTGTCCTAATTTACCCTCAGAAAAGTTTGATCTCCCTTCCCCATGAGATACAACTATAGGAATAATACTCCCCATCATCTCGTCAAAAAATAAAGAATTATTTTTTTTAACTTCAACTGTTAAAAATCTTGCTTCAAATTGCTCAGATTCGTTTTGAATAAAATTTGGCCATAGATCAGTGCCGGGAATAATTTCTTTTATCTGGCTCATCATCTGACAACCATTACAAACTCCCAAAGCAATTGTATTATCTCTTTCAAAAAATTGTTGGAATTCTTCACGTACTTTAGAGTTAAATAGTATTGAACTTGCCCAACCTCTTCCTGCACCCAAGACATCACCATAAGAAAACCCCCCACAAGCAGCTAATCCCTCAAAGTCACTTAATTTTTTATCTCCATTATTTATTTCAGACATGTGAACATCGAAGGCATCAAAACCTGCATAGTTGAAAGCTGCTGCCATTTCACTTTGGCCGTTTACACCTTGCTCTCTTAAAATTGCAATTTTTGGTTTTGTTTTTTTAATGTTTACAGATTTTGGAATATCAAAGTTGATTTTGGACTGAATTCCTTCATACTGATCATTAAGAATTAGATCAAACTCCTCTTTTGCAGTTTTTGGATTATCACGAATTGATTGAATTCTATAACTAGTTTCTGCCCAAGCTTGCTGTAATTTACCTCGCGAGTTTGTTAAGATTAATTTCGAGTCTTTTATAATATTTATAGAATGATCCTTGTTAGGAGCTCCTACAACTCTAGCTAAAAGCATTAAATTTTCATTGAAATAATTTAAAACTTCAGCAACATCATTATTTGCAACTTGAATGACTGCACCAAGTTCTTCATTAAATAAAAATTTGATACTTTCATCATCTTTATTTAAATTTAGATCAATACCGCAGTGACCTGCAAAAGCCATTTCAAGTATTGTGGTTATTAATCCTCCATCAGAACGGTCATGGTAGGCAAGAATTTTATTTTTTTTATTTAAGTGCTGTATTCCTTCAAAAAAACTTTTAATCAGCTTTGCATCATCTAAGTCTGGAACTTCATCTTCATATATATGGTGAACAGCATTAAAACTGGAACCTCCCATTCTATTTTTGCCATTACCAAGGTCAATTAGTATCAATGAGCTCTTTTCTATTGAATGTATTTCTGGGGTAAGTGTCTTGTTTACATCATACGTTTCAGAAAAAGCTGAAACGATGAGTGAAAGTGGGGATTCAACAGATTTTAAATTACCTTCTTCCCAAGTAGTTTGCATTGACATTGAATCCTTCCCAACAGGAATGCTTATCCCTAGTTTCGGGCATAAATCCATACCAACAGCTTTAACAGCTTCAAAGAGTTCATAATCCCTATCGTTATCTCCTGAAGCAGCCATCCAATTAGCTGATAGTTTAATTAGGCTGATGTTCTTAATTGCACTTGCTGCAATATTAGTTATTGCTTCAGAGACAGCCATCCTTGCCGATGCAGCTGCGTTTGTAATTGCAATGGGTGCTTTTTCTCCAATCGCCATTGCTTCACCTGTATTAGAATTAAATGTACTTTTTGTGACCCCAACATTTGATACAGGTACCTGCCATGGACCAACCATTTGGTCTCTTGAAACCAAACCAGTGACTGATCGATCTGCAATGGTGATTAAAAAGTTTTTACTTGCGACACTTGGAAAATGAAGAACATTTGTAATATTTTGAAGAAGATTATCCTCATAAACTCCCGATTCTTTTGAAATGTTATTTTCTGGTGTTTTAATAATTTTATTTAGTTTGGGTGGTTTTCCAAGAAGTACATCAAGGTTCATATTTATAACGTCTTCATTTAAAAGAGAGTCAGATACGGTAAGTTTTTTTTGTTTTTTAGTTTTTCCAATAATTGCAAAAGGGCAGCGCTCCTTTTGACAGAGCTTAATAAAACGATCAACATCCTCTTCCTTGATTGCTAAGACATACCTTTCTTGAGCCTCGTTTGACCAAATTTCTTTTGGTGACATAGACAATTCTTCATTGTTGATATTCCGGATATCCATTAATGCACCAACACCACCATCATGAATTAGCTCTGGGAAAGCATTTGATAGACCACCTGCACCTACATCGTGAATACTCAAGATAGGGTTCCTAGATCCTAATTGCCAGCAAGCATCAATTACTTCCTGAGCTCTTCTTTGTAATTCTGGGTTACCTCTCTGAACAGATGCAAAATCAAGATTTTCTTGATTTGATCCCGTATTCATACTTGATGCAGCACCCCCACCCAGCCCAATTAGCATTGCTGGGCCTCCAAGTTGAATTAGAATGTTATCCTCAGATAAAGGTTTTTTGTGTGTATGGCTGTCACTGATATTACCAACTCCACCGGCGAGCATAATGGGTTTGTGGTACCCAATATTTTTACCATTATGATTAGTTTCTAGTGTACGAAAGTAACCTAAAATGTTAGGTCTTCCAAATTCATTATTGTAGGAGGCTGCTCCAATAGGGCCATCAATCATAATTTTTAATGGCGAAGCTATTCTTTTGGGTAAGCCAATATAATTTTTCTCCCATACTTGAACAAAGTTAGGAATATTAAGATTTGAAACTGAAAAGCCTGATAAACCCGCTTTAGGTTTTGAACCTCTTCCAGTTGCCCCTTCATCTCTTATTTCTCCCCCTGCACCTGTTGCAGCTCCAGGAAAAGGTGATATTGCCGTTGGATGATTATGGGTTTCTACTTTCATTAGATAGTGGGTAAGCTCTAAATTTTCTTTAAATAAATCTTTTTCATTTGGGTAAAACCTTTTAATTTTAGAACCTTCAATAATTGAAGAGTTATCAGAATAGGCCACAACTGTCTTATGGGGTGATACCTCATGTGTATTTTTAATCATCTTAAATAATGATCTTTCTTGAGCATTATCATCAATGACCCAATCGGCATTAAAAATTTTATGTCTACAATGTTCAGAATTAGCTTGGGCAAACATCATAAGCTCAGCATCAGTAGGATTTCTTTTTTCTGAGCTAAAGTATTCGTATAGATAAATTATCTCCTCATTTGACATTGCAAGGCCTTGAGATAAATTAAACTCTTCAAGCGCTTTAATTCCAAATTGTAAAATATCGATATGAGTTATTCTTGATGGTTTTTCATGTGAAAAAAGTTCTTTAATATTTTGTTTATCTAAAAATAATGATTCAGTCATTTGGTCATATATAAGATGACCTATTTCTAATAAGTTTTTATTTGTAATTTCCTTATTAGATTTGGTATTAAAGCAATAAAAACTAAGTTTTTCAGCTCTTAATATATCTATCCCACAATTTTTAATAATGTCTGTTGCTCTTGAACTCCATGGCGAAATTGTTCCAACTCTTGGCCCAACAAACAAACTATTTTTAATTTTGAAGTCTGAAAATTTGTTTGGTTCACAATCAAGAATTTTTTCAAGCTTTTCCTGAATTATTGATGAAAGTGTTTCACTTGACTCGATAACATAGGAATAGATAGACTCAATTGATAGTATTTCAGGATTTAGATTTTTTATTTTTTTTTCGAGTGCTTGTTTTCGAAATTGTGAGTATATTTCGCTACCTAAAAAGAATTTAATTTGATTTTTTTGCATCTCAATGATGATAAATGATTACATAAATTTACTTTAATGAATAATAAATGACTTTCCAAAATAACACTAATAATTCATTTTATTTTACAAAATATTCATAGCTTTGATAAAAGATAAAGCTTGCTATCCATGCAAGAAATAATGACCAAACAATAGACTCTAATGTCAGCCTCCAGCTTTTAGATTCATTTTTTATAGTAGCTATCGTAGAAACACAAGGCGTATAAATTAAGGTAAAAATCATAAAACTAATAGCTTGACCATTACTAAAAATTTCTTTCAAGTGACTCCCAAGTTCAATACCTTCAAGACCAAATATTACAGCCAGTGCCCCAATGAGTATTTCTTTAGCAATGAATCCAAACATCAAAGCAACTATTAACATCTGATCGATACCAATTGGACTGAAAATGGGTTCAAAAAAGCTACCTATCCTTCCTGCATAGGTATTCTCACTTGCAACAGCATACTCACTCGGGAAGTAGGTAAGCAACCAAACTGATACCACACCTAAGATGATAAATTTGGTTGCTCGACTTAAAAAATTAAACACTTCCTGATTACCTCTTTTAAAAATGTGAGAAATTGTTGGAAAACGGTAAGGGGGCAGCTCAAGAATCATTGGTTCCTCATTTTTATACTTTTTTTTAAAAATTATCGCAGTTAAAAAAATAGTAAAGAAGCTAAGTAGGTATAAAAAAAATAAGGTTAATGCACCATAGAATGATGTTAAAAATGCCAAAGTAAGAAATAAAAAAACTTGAAGCCTTGCCGAGCAGAGGGAGAAGGGGATAGTTAACATAGTTAAAAACCTTAAATTCTTATTACGCATAATTTTTGTTCCCATGAGCGCCGGCACATTACAACCATAACCCATAAGCATCATTACAAAACCTCTTCCATCAAGCCCCATTTTTTCCATTAATTTATCCATTAAAAACGCGGCCCTTGAAAAGTAACCGCTATCCTCGACGATTGTCATCACAAAGAAAAAAATAATGATTATTGGTACAAATGCAGCCACTGTGGTAAAGCCGGCATATAAGCCATCCAATAAAAAACTTTTCAACATATCTGGTGAACCATCAAATAAACTTTGCAGGAAGTTTATTTGCAGGTAACTGAAAAAATCACCCATATATTCCTGAATGGGTGCCCCTAAAGTATAGATAAATTGAAACAAGCTAAAAATAATCAATAAAAAAATTGGAACACCAAAAATTGGGTGAAGAAAAATACTATCTAAAAATCTAGTTTTGTTGTCATTCAAGACAATGGGCATGGTCACAGTTTTGTCAAAAACTTTTTGAGATAAAGACTGTTCGTCAGCAGATTTTAGATTTATTTTTTGTTTTTTTGGTCTATTAACTTTTTTGTTTATTTCATCAAACCCTTGACCAAATTTAGCGCTTATTGGTAGCACAGGGCAACCTATTAATTTACCCATCAGTTCAAAGTCGAATGTAATACCTAATGACTTTGCTTCATCAATCATATTGGCTAATATAGTTGTTGGAATTCCAAGTTTTTGAATGTTTATTGCTAAAGGAAGTTGCCTGTCAATTTGTGTGGCATTCATAATAAAAAAAACATGGTCAATTTTATTGTTCTCAATAAAATTTATTACAACTTCTTCATCTTCTGAATAACCATTTAGATTATATATCCCTGGTAAGTCAATAAGCTCAGTCATTTCGCCATTTATGAGCGTTTTGATGCTGGTTAAATCAACAGTAATTCCTGGCCAATTACCTACTTTCGCTGAAGCCCCACTAATTTTATTAAAAAAGGTAGATTTGCCTGTGTTAGGCATTCCTATAAGAACTGTTTTTTTCATTTAAACGATTATTTTATAAGTGAGATATTTTTATTTGTTTTGCAACTAGATTTCTAAGCATTAGTTGTGTAGTTCCAATTTCTATATGAAGTGGGCCATTAAATTTTGATTTTCTTATTACTTTTACCCCCTTATTTTTTTTAACGCCCAATGCGATTAACCTATCATTGTAAGAAGTATTTTTTGTAAACCCTTCAATGATTGCATTTCTACCTACTGTTAATTCTGATAAAGTCATGGCATTAATTTTAAATGAGAATCATTCTCAATACAAGGAATTATAGCTCGGTTGGGGCAAATGTTTTTATGCTTAAGGCATGAATTGTTTCTGGAATAAGATCCTCAAGTGCTTTATAAATTAGTCTATGTCGCTCCATTGTATTTTTATCTTCGAATGAATCACTCACAATATATAAATTAAAATGTTCCCCACCATTGTTGCCTTTATGCCCTCGATGAAGTTCACTTTCATTTTCAAGCTTAAATTGGGTAGGATTTAAAAACGCTAATCTTTTTTTAATAATATCCTCAGTCATAATTTTTGTTAGGGTAAGACTTTAATAAAAGGTTTCACTTCGAAATTTTCATAAACACCTGCCAAGTTGTATGGATCTTTATCAGCCCAATCAACAGCATCTTGGAGAGAATTAAATTCAGCAACAATCAAACTTCCTGAAAAGCCTTCCTCGCCAGGATCTTCTGAATCCGTTGAAGGGAATGGGCCAGCAAGAAACAGTCTTCCTTCATTTTTAAGTGCATTTAATCTTTTGCGATGAGCGCCTCTTTCTTTAAGTCTCAACGCAAGACTATTTGGCACATCTTTACTTAAAATGGCATACCACATAATTTATTTTTTACTCACCTTTGAGATGTATATAGTCAAAAATATAATATAGATAAACAAAATACCTGTAATTCCAAATAATTTAAAATTCACCCATGTATCCTCTTCGTAGTTATATGCCACATATAAGTTTATAAACCCAAGCATTATAAAAAATAATCCTGTAGCGTTATTTAAATTATTCCAATAGCTATCTTCTAATTCAATTTTTTGACCCATAGCAAGCTTGATTAGATTTTTGTTAAAAAAATAATTTGAGATAAATAGAACAGCGGCAAAGAGCCAATATAGAACCGATGGCTTCCACATGATAAAGGTTTTGTCTTGAAAAATAATTGTAAGCCCACCTAAAATGGTGATTGTAGCTCCATTAAAAAGTAACATCTTGTCTATCTTTTTATTTTTAATATAGTCATAAAGCACTTGAAGAAGAGTAGCTATGATTGCAACCCCTGTTGCTATGAAAATATCGTAAATTTTATAACTGATAAAAAAAAGAATTACGGGTAAAAGGTCATATAAAAATTTCATTTGGAAAAACTTTCTCTATTCTAAAAGGTTAATAACTAATATAATTATAAGGTAAATATGAATATACCTATAATAGACCTTCATTGTCATTCCAATGTATCTGATGGCCTTCTATCCCCCGCAGAATTAATGTCACATGCAGCTGAAAATAATGTCCAAGCTATTGCTTTGACTGATCATGATGACATTGCTGGTTTAAGCGAGGCAAGTATTACTGCAAAAAGTTTAAACATTATTTTTATAAATGGGGTGGAAATATCTGTCACTTGGAAAAAAAGAACTTTACACATAGTAGGTTTAAATTTTGATAAAGATAATAAATTACTCTTTCAGGGCTTAAAAAAAATAAGGGATGGCCGCTATAAGAGAGCACAATTAATGGCAGATGGATTAGGGATGGCGGGAATTCAAGGGGCAATGGATGGGGCTAAATCATATGCTAAAAATAGTACGATCGGAAGAATTCATTTTGCACAATTCTTAGTTGCGCAAGGATATGCAAAAGATATCAGTGCTGTTTTTAAAAAATTCCTCACCCCTGGTAAACCAGGCTATGTTGATCATGAATGGATTTCTCTAGAAGAATCAATAAGACTTATCAATGGTGCTGGTGGGGATGCAATTATTGCGCATCCAGGGAGGTATGATATGGGAAATAAGCTTTACCCAAAATTATTTCAAGAGTTCAAGGATTTGGGAGGCACAGGTGTTGAGGTGATGTCAGGAAGCCAAGACCCATCACAAGCTAACTACTTTTCTAAGCTTGCAGCCAATTATAATTTATTCTCATCTTGTGGTTCAGATTTTCATGGAAAAGGAATCTCTCATCGTGCACTCGGTAATGTTCGATCCTTACCAAATGATTCCATCCCGATATGGACAAAATGGGATCAAATAAAAAAATTATTCCACTAAAATGAACAATCACATTTCACATATTTTGCCTGTAGAATCTTAACTTATGGATTTAACCATTATTCAAAAATTTGCTGCATATTCACTTCCAATTATTTTTGCGATTACAGTTCATGAAGCAGCTCATGGCTATGCTGCCAAATATTTTGGAGATATGACTGCTTTTCATCTAAAGCGAATATCTTTAAACCCAATAAGACATATTGATCCGATGGGAACAATAGTTCTACCGGCATTACTATTTTTTTTACAAGCAGGTTTTATTTTTGGTTGGGCTAAGCCTGTACCTGTAAATTTTTCAAATCTTCGTAATCCAAAAAAAGATATGTTATGGGTTGCATTGGCAGGGCCAGGAGCTAATTTAATAATGGCAATTTTTTGGACAATCATATATTCAAATCAATTATTTTTTCCAAATATGGCACAAAGTTTTATAGGGGTTATGGCGATAGCGGGTATTCAAATTAATATTGTTTTGATGGTCTTAAATTTATTACCACTCCCACCTTTAGATGGAGGAAGAGTGGCAGTGAGTTTACTTCCATATCCTTGGTCTGGAAAATTAGCTGGTCTGGAGAGGTATGGATTTTTTATTTTAATTTTTTTGCTGGCAACAGGAATACTAGGAGCGATATTGTCTCCTTTAATTAGAGTCAGCCAGAATGTTATTTTGACAATTTTTGGTTAAAAGGAATTTAAAAAAATGGCAATAGAAAGAGTTGTTTCTGGAATGAGACCAACAGGCAGTCTACATCTAGGGCACTATAATGGCGTATTAAAAAATTGGGTAGATCTTCAACATGAATTCGAGTGCCTATTTTTTGTTGCTGATTGGCATGCATTAACTACTCACTACGACTCGCCAGAAATTATTGAAAAAAATGTTACTAGCATGGTTATTGATTGGCTCGCTGCTGGCGTAGACCCTGCAAACGCAACAATTTTTATTCAATCCAAAGTACCAGAACATGCAGAGCTTCATACTTTATTGTCAATGATTACCCCATTGAGTTGGTTAGAAAGGGTACCGACTTACAAAGATCAGCAAGAAAAATTATCTTCAAAAGATTTATCGACTTATGGTTTCTTGGGCTACCCATTGCTTCAAAGTGCAGATATTCTAATTTATAGGGCCACGCAAGTGCCTGTAGGTGAGGATCAGGTACCTCATATTGAGTTTACAAGGGAGGTAGCAAGGCGATTTAATCATTTGTATGGGAAAGAGAAGGGGTTCGAAGACAAAGCTGAAGAGGCGATAAAAAAATTAGGCACAAAAAAAGGTCAGCTCTATCGAGAACTTAAGGATGCATATCAAGAAGAGGGAGATGACCAAGCATTAGCTTCTGCGCAATCTCTTATTGATGAACAACAAATTTTAAGTTTGGGCGATCAAGAGCGATTACTTGGTTACTTGGAGGGTGGAGGTAAAATTATTTTAATTGAGCCTGAATATAAATTAACTCCTGCATCTAAAATGGTCGGTCTGGATGGTCAGAAGATGTCAAAATCTTATAACAATACTATTGCTTTAACTGAAAGTTCTGAAGAAATTCAAAAGAAAATTAGAACCATGCCAACGGATCCGGCAAGGATTAGGAAAACTGACCCAGGAGACCCAAAAAACTGCCCAGTATGGCCTTTACATCAAGTATATTCTGATGAAAAAACTCAAGAGTGGGTCAAAAATGGATGTAAGAATGCTAATATGGGATGTATTGAATGCAAGCAGCCTGTAATTGACTCGATTACAAAAGAATTAGGACCAATCAACGAAAGGGCAAAAAAATACATAGAAAGTCCAGAGCTTGTTCAAAGCATCATTGGAGAAGGCTGTGAAAAAGCAAGAAAGATTGCGAGAGATACAATGAGAGATGTCAGAGAAGTGATGGGAATCAGTTTTTAAATGACAGAATTGGTAAATAATAACCATAAGGTTGAGGCAAAGCTATACGGAGAAAATATTGCTCAACTGCCTTTAGACCTTTTTATCCCCCCTGATGCGCTTGAAGTTTATTTGGAGTCTTTCGAAGGACCTTTAGATCTTTTACTTTATCTGATTAGAAAAGATAATATTGATGTGCTTGACATTCCAATGGCCAACTTAACTTCACAATATATAAGTTATGTTGAACAGATGAAGATAATCAATATAGAGCTTGCAGCAGATTATTTGCTAATGTCGGCCATGTTAATTGAAATAAAATCAAGATTGTTGCTCCCTAAACCAGAGGCCTCTGAGGATGAAGAAGATGATCCAAGAGCAGATCTTGTTAGAAAACTTATTGAGTACGAGCAGATGAAATTAGCTGCTGAAGAGCTCAATGTAATGCCTCAAATCGGTCGAGATATGTTGGGGACTAGTGCATATTTTGAAACTGAAGTAAATAAAATACCTCCTGAGGTGAATATGAATGACTTATATTCTGCTTGGGTAAATGTGATTAAAAGAGCGAAGCAATTTGAGCAACATACAATTTCAAAATCGGAGTTATCTGTTAGAGAACACATGACATCAATCTTAAGAGCTTTGAAGGAAAATAATTTAATAGAGTTCTCAAGTTTATTTAACGAAGAGAAGGATCCTATTCCAAAATTAGTTGTATGTTTTTTAGCAATCCTTGAGTTATCAAAAGAAAGATTAATTAAAATAAATCAACAAGAACCCTGCTCCCCCTTATATATCCAACTGGAGACAGCATAATGGTTGAAGATAATAAAATAAAACAAATTATCGAAGTGGCTTTGTTAACAAATAGCCAGCCTTTATCTATTGATGATTTTCAAAAAATGTTTGATAAAAACATTGAGCGCTCAACGATTAGAATGTTACTTGATGAAATTCAGCAAGATTGGCAAGATAAATCACTAGATTTAGTTCAAGTGGCACATGGATATCGATTTCAGTCAAAAGTAGAATTTTCAGAATTTCTAAAAAAACTTAATCCCGATAGGGTCCCTAAATATTCAAGAGCCGTATTGGAGGTGCTGGCTATAATTGCCTATAGACAGCCAGTCACAAGAGGAGATATCGAAAAAATAAGAGGGGTCTCGCTAAACCCAAACTCCTTGAAGCAACTCATTGAAAGAGAATGGGTGGATATCATTGGTCAAAAAGAAGTCCCAGGGAGACCTTCATTGTATGCGACGACGAAATATTTTCTTGATGATTTTGGATTGAAGTCTTTATCTCAGCTACCAGAGTATAAAGAATTAGAAAATTCTGATTTAAACTTATCAAATAATGAAGAAAATCCATTAGAGAGTCCTCAAGAAGTCAGTAATTTAAATCATAGTGAATAATTTATTTTGGCCCAAAAAAAAATTAAAGATAATCTAGAAGAAGCCTCATTAATAAGAATCCAAAAGGCTTTGGCTCAACAGGGAGTAGGGTCAAGAAGAGGAATTGAAAAAGCAATTTTAGAAAACAGAATTGAAGTAAATAATTCACCAGCACATCTGGGGCAAACCGTATCTTCAAAAGATAAAATTGTATTTGACGGAAAACTAATACGATTGAGTGAGGACACTCTTTTACCTAAAATCCTTCTTTACCATAAAACAGATGGCGAAATTGTTTCTAAAAATGATCCAAAAAATAGGCCGAGTGTGTTCGATCACCTACCGAAATTAACAAAAGAAAAATGGGTTGCTATTGGAAGACTTGATTTCAATACATCTGGGTTATTAATTTTTACAACACATGGAGCATTAGCAAACAGGCTCATGCATCCAAGATATGAGATTGAAAGGGAGTATTCTGTAAGAATTTTAGGTGAACTGACAGAGATTCAAATGAAGCAGTTAAAAGACGGGATTCTTTTGGATGATGGAAAGGCAGCTTTAGATTCTATTATTTTTGAGGGTGGGGAAGGGGTAAACCATTGGTATAAAGTAACTATCAGAGAAGGTAGAAATAGAGAGGTGAGGAGATTGTTTGAGAAATTAAATTTTACAGTCAGTCGGTTAATTAGAGTAAGGTTTGGGGAAATTAGACTGCCTTCTCATTTAAAAAGGGGCATGCACTTAGAATTAAGTCAAAAGCATGTGAAGGAAGTTTTAAGAGAACACAATTTTGATGTAAATCAATTCAAAATCCCACAGATCTCAAACAAAAGAAAGCCTAAAAAAAATTATCTATCTTAGGCCAAAGCCTTTTTTAAAGCTAACTTGTAAATATCTTTAAGTTTATCAATACATCCGATATCGATATGTTCATTAATTTTATGTATAGATTCGTTGATGGGACCAAATTCTACAACTTGATCACAAAGTCTTGCGATAAATCTTCCATCAGACGTGCCACCTGTTGTCGAAATGGTCGGTTTAGCCCCGCAAACTTCCTCAATTGAAGACGAAACTATATCAACAAGCATACCTTTTTCAGTAAGGTAAGGCTGCCCAGAGTGTTGCCATTCTATTAAGAATTCTAATTTATGTTTATTAAGGATAGCCTCAACCCTCTCTTTTAATATTTCAGCAGTAACAGAGGATGAGTATCGAAAATTAAATAAAACTTCAACATGCCCAGGCACCACATTCGTTGCACCCGTACCTCCATTTATATTTGAAACTTGATATGATGTTTTAGGAAAATATTCATTTCCTTCATCCCAAATAGTATTTACTAAATCATCAATTGCAGGCGCCACTTCGTGAATAGGATTTTTTATTAATTCAGGATATGCAATATGACCTTGAATACCTTTTACGGTAAGCTTTGCTGAAAGAGATCCTCTCCTTCCATTTTTAACGGTATCACCAAATTTTTTTGAAGAAGTTGGTTCACCAACAATGCAATAATCTATTTTTTCTTGCCTTTCTTGAAGTGCTTCAACAACCTTGACAGTTCCATCTGTAGCCACACCTTCCTCATCGGAAGTTATTAGTAAACCTATTGCTCCTTTATGATTGGGGTTTTCAGATATGAATTCCTCAATACTAACTACAAATGCAGCTAAGGAAGTTTTCATGTCAGCTGCGCCTCTTCCATATAGGATATTTTCTTTTATTGTGGGTTCAAAAGGAGAGCTTAACCATTTATCTATAGGTCCGGGAGGAACGACATCTGTGTGACCAGCAAAAACAATAAGAGGACTTGTTGAGCCTTTTTTAGCATAAAAGTTTTGAACTTCACCATGTGGCATTTTTTCTATTTCAAAACCCAATTTTTCTAAATGATGAATCAATAGGTCCTGACATCCCTCATCTTTAGGAGTGATCGACTCTTTGGCAATTAGTTCTTTGGAAAGGTTTAGCGTTCTACTCATTTAAAATTTTCTTTATATATATTTTCATCAAAACCAATCGCTAAAACTTCTTTATTATTTATAATAAGTGGTCTTTTCATGGCCGTAGGATATTTCTTAATTAAAATAACAATATTTTTCTTTGTAAGGGATAAATTTTTTTCATTGTCAGATAGCTTTCTCCAAGTCATACCTGATTTATTGAGTAAATTTTCTGGTGAATAGGGCTCGCTAATATTGTCAATCCATTCACTTATTTTTTCATCAGTTAAATTTATTTTCTTAACATCAAAGAATTCATAATCGATTTTATTTTTATTAAGCCAATCCAATCCTTTTTTTACTGTATTACAATTTTTAATTCCATATACAGACAACATTATTAGATTCCTCTTAGTAGCTCATTTATACCAACTTTACCCAAAGTTTTTTCATCAACTTTCTTTACGATCACAGCACAATATAGGCTGTAAGACCCATCTTTTGATGGCAAGTTTCCTGAGACAACAACCGAGCCTTTAGGGACTCTGCCAAAGGTGATCTCTCCAGTTTCTCTATCAAATATTTTTGTTGATTGACCAATATAAACACCCATAGAAATAACAACATTATCTTCAACAACAACACCTTCTACTACTTCAGAACGAGCCCCAATAAAGCAGTTATCCCCGATGATAGTAGGGCCTGCTTGAATAGGTTCTAAAACACCACCAATTCCTACACCGCCGGATAGATGAACATTCTTTCCAATTTGAGCACATGAGCCTACAGTTGCCCATGTATCTACCATAGTACCTTCATCAACATAAGCACCTATGTTTACATATGATGGCATAAGCACAACATTCTTATTTATAAAGCTACCTCTCCTTACATTGGCATTAGGAACAACTCTATATCCACCATTTTGAAAATCTTTTTTTGTAAAACTACTAAATTTTGAATCGACTTTATCAAAAAATTTAGTGTAATTACCATCCATAACCTCATTTTCTTTGATTCTAAAAGATAGTAAAACCGCTTTTTTAATCCACTGGTGTGTTTCCCAATTTTGAGAATCTTTAATTCTTGATGCAACCCTGAGTGAACCGTCATTCAGTCCATCAATTGTTTGATTAATGGCATCCTTAATTTCACTGGAAACATTATTTGGGGTTATGTTTGACCTATCTTCGAAAGCTGCTTCTATTATTATTTGATTGTTTGTCATTATATTTTGCTTTGATAAAATTTAAAAAAAGACATTTTACAGCAAATAAAATTAAAAAAAGATCTTGTATTATTTATTTTGCCGTTCCTTGTAAAGCTTTTCATATTTTTTAGCTTCAATTTGTAAGTCTTCTATTCTATTTTCGTTGGATGGATGTGTGCTTAAAAATTCTGGTGGTTGGGAGTCAGATTGTGCATCCATTTTTCTCCATAGGCTGACTGCAGCCATCGGATTGTAGCCCGCAAGGGCTGTTAATTCTAAGCCCATGTCATCTGCTTCTCTTTCTTGCTCTCTACTGTTTGGCAGAGCAAAAAATAGAGTGGTACCTAATGCCACCCCTTGCAAAATAGCTTGCTTTGATAAAAAGCTGCCATCCTGATTGCTAAGGAAAATTGCAAACCCTAAAATACCAACTTGTTGGACAAGAGCTGATGACATTCTTTCTCTACCATGCTCTCTGAGTGCATGCGCAATCTCATGACCAATGACTGCAGCGAGTTCATCATCAGTTGCATCTAATTTATTAATAAGTCCTGAATAGACGACAATTTTGCCACCAGGCATACAAAATGCATTAATTAATTCGCTATCAATTACATTGATTTCCCAGTTCCATTCCTGAGCGTCATCTCTAAAGATATAGGTTTGGCTTATCAAGTTGTAAGAAATGTTCCTAACTCTTTCAACTTCCAAGCTATTTGTATTTAAGATTCCATCCTTTTTTGCGTTATCTAGAATTTCAGTATAACCACTTTGCGACATATCCATAGCCATATACTCAGGAAGAATCATTAATTGGATACGATCTACATCTGAATCAGATTTTTTTGTGGTTGAGGTGCAACCAATAAAAATAACTAGAATTAAAATTGATAAAAAAAAGTGCTTTTTATTTTTCATCAAAAAACAACCTTACTCCCAAGCTCAACAACTCTATTTACGGGTAAATTAAATTGATTTGTTATATTTTCTGACGTTCTGAACTGATAGGAGAAAATTTTCTTTCTAAAAAAGTTCATATCTGACCCCTGTCGTATGACTAAACTTTCTTTACCCACAAAATATGATGTATCCATGGGGTCAAGGGTAAATGTTCCTTTAAGGTATCTTGCCAAATCTTGAGGGATTTTTGTTAGATCTTTATAGCCGTAGTTCAGAATAACTTTGTAAAAATTATTAGGAAGCTTCTTAATAGATATTATATTTTCACTATTGGCGTGAGGATAATCTCTAAATTTAACAGATAACAATATTATTCGCTTATGAAGCACTTTGTTATGTTTTAGATTATGCAGCAACGAGTGCGGAACACCATCAGGATTTGGGGTTAAAAAAACTGCAGTTCCACTGACCCGTGTTTTTATATTTTTTTTCATCTCTTTAAAAAAATAATCAATTTCCATTGTTTCTTTTTTCGTTTTCCTAAATAAGATTTTCCTACCTTTTTTCCATGTTGAGATTAAAAATACAAATACTATTCCAACTAATAGAGGGAACCAACCACCAGAAGGTACTTTAATGATATTTGATAAAAAGAAAATAACGTCTATGGTTAAAAATATAACAAGGAAGGTAACAGTATATTTCCATTTCCATTTCCATATTTCATGCATGACAAAGCCTGCAAGGATAGTTGCAATTATCATATCGAGTGTAATTGCAATTCCATAGGCATTAGCAAGCGCACTGGAACTTTGAAAGATTACTACAACACTCATCACACCAATCATTAACATCCAATTTATTCTGGGTAGATAAATCTGACCTTCTTGATTTTCAGAAGTATGATCAATCCTCATCCTAGGAATAAATCCAAGCTGAAGCGCTTGTCTTGAAACTGAAAATGCCCCAGTAATACAGGCTTGGGAAGCAATGATAGTAGCTATTGTCGCCATAATAACAAGGGGCAATGTCATCCATTCTGGAGCCATTAAATAAAAAGGGTTTCTTATAGTGCTTGGGTCACTTAAGATTAGTGCGCCTTGGCCAAAGTAATTTAAAGTTAGAGCTGGAAAAACAAAACTAAACCAAGTAATTTTAATGGGATTTCTGCCAAAATGCCCCATATCTGCATAAAGAGATTCGACCCCAGTGACGCATAATACAACGGCACCTAATGTTATAAACGCTATAGAAAATTGTGTTGAAAAAAAGTTAAATGCATGCAAAGGGTTAAGCGCATTCAAAACAGATGGTTCTTGCGCAATATTATAAATTCCAAGAATAGATAAAATTAAAAACCATACAAGCATAACCGGACCAAACATAAATCCAACAGCACCAGTTCCTTTACTTTGCGTCCAAAATAAAACAAAAATAATTACTAATGTAATAGGAACAATATAAGTACTAAAAGCGGGAGTGATTAATTCGATCCCCTCTATTGCGGAGATGACTGAAATAGCAGGCGTGATCATGGCGTCTGCATAAAACATTGCAGCGCCCAACATCCCAATAGATATAATAAATAATTTTTTACCCCTCGTTCTTGCATTTCGTGAAGCAAGGGAAAGTAGTGCCATGATTCCGCCTTCACCATTATTATTTGCTCTCATAATGAAAAGGATATATTTAACAGAAACAATGGAAATCAACGACCAAAAAATGAGTGATAATATGCCAAGCATATTAGAGTTTGTAAGCGCTAATATATTGTTATTAATAGCAAAAATTTCTTTAATTGCATAAAGTGGACTTGTCCCAATATCACCAAAAACTACGCCCAATGCACCTAAGCAAAGGATTAAAAATTTTGAATCTTGGTTATCTTTTTTATTCATTTATTTTGTCTGTAACTGAAGCGTGCAATAATCCATGATGCAACTTAATTTTAATTTTATCATTGACAAAAGTATTATCAGAATTAGTGATGGATTTATTTTTCTCGTCAAAAGCTATAGCGTATCCCCTTGATAAAATTTTATTTGGGTCAAGTAAGATTAGACTTTGCTCCAATGATTCAACTTTATTCTGATATGAATCTAAACACCTAAGCATTGAAAACTGAATCCTTTTATAAAAATTGTGAACAAGCATAATATGGGTTTTAATTTTTTCATGAGGGGAAAGTAACCTTTTCTCATATTGGTCTAATTTTTGATAGATTTCATAGAGTTTATTTTGCATTAAATTAGAAATATCTATTTGAATTGAAGAGATTTTCTCAAGCAGAATAGATAATTCATTACTGACCATTTCGGCAGCTGCCGTTGGTGTGGGGGCCCTCAGATCGGCGACAAAATCTGCTAATGTGAAATCTGTTTCATGACCGATAGCAGATATGGTGGCTATATTTGATGCAGCAATCGATCTCACAACTTTTTCATCATTAAAAGCCCATAAGTCCTCAATAGAACCACCTCCTCGTGAAACGATTAAGACATCAACTTCATTTCTGATGTTTGCAGTTTTAATTGCGCTGATAATATTATTAATTGAAGCGAGCCCTTGAACTTGGGTTGGATAAACTATGATTTTGATATATTTATTCCGTCTATTCATTGTGCTTATGATGTCTTGGATTACAGCGCCACTTTCAGATGTAATAACACCAACTGTTTTCACATTTTTTGGTATATTTTTTTTGTTTATTTCATCAAAAAGTCCTTCTTTTTCTAATTTATTTTTTAATAATTGATAGGCCTCAAACAATTTTCCAAGGCCCGACTTTTGAATTTTATTGACATTTAATTGATACTCACCTCTAGCTTCATATAACCCAACATCACAATGTACCTCCACAAGATCGCCATCATTCATTTCCCAGTTGACAAAATTATTTTTGCCACGAAACATAGTACACCTTACTTGAGAGGTTTTATCCTTAAGCGTGAAGTACCAATGCCCAGAACTTGCCTTTGTGAAGTTTGATACCTCTCCTTTAATCCATAGAGAATCAAATGTGTCGGCCAATGTTTTTTTTACAAGACGATTAATTTCAGAGACTGAGAAAATTTTTAGTTCATCAGAAATAAAGTCGTTTATGATAGGAGTATTCAAAATATTCTCATTTAATGAGTTAATATTATAGGACTTTTATAGAAAATTTTAAATATAATGAAATTTAATTTATCTTTTAAAGCAATTAATCTCTTAGCTGCTTTATTTTCTTTTTTCTTAGTTCTTACAGCACTATTTATACAAGAAAAGTTTCAGCTAGAGCCATGCCCATTATGTATAACCCAGAGGATAATTTTTATTATTGCAGGGGGTGTGTTTGTTTTGTTTAGCTTTTTTAACCCCATCAAAATAATAAGACTTCTACATTTTTTTTCATTGTTATTGATTAATATCACAGGCGTTGTTTTTTCAGTAAGACATATATTGATTCAAAGTAAAATAATCTCTGTGCCTGCTGAATGTGGATTAGATCTTGATTATATGTTTGATAGTTTTCCTTTGTCAGAAGCATTTGGATTATTATTCCGTGGCGCAGGTGACTGCTCATCAATTGAATGGACCTTGTTTGGGATAACACTACCTCAGCTTGCCTTACTGAATTACCTTTTATTAATCTTTATAACGATATATATCTTCAAAAAATATCAAAAATGAAAAATACACTTGAAAATACAATTGGCAACACACCTTTAGCAAGAATTAAAAGACTCAATAGTTCTGGAGCTGGAGAAATATATCTTAAACTAGAAGGAAATAATCCCGCAGGATCGGTTAAAGATAGACCGGCTTATTATATGATTAAGGAAGCTGAAATTTCAGGAAAAATTAAACCTGGTGATACTCTAATCGAAGCCACCTCAGGAAATACAGGAATTGCATTAGCAATGGTGTCAGCTATGAAGGGTTACAAAATGATATTAATCATGCCAGAGAATCAATCAGTTGAACGAAGACAAACGATGAAAGCTTTCGGTGCAGAATTAGTGCTTACTTCTCAGGAGGGAAGTATGGAACTTGCAAGAGATACCGCGCTTGAAATGCAAAAAAAAGGTAAAGGTATTGTTTTAGACCAATTTGGCAACAAAAATAACCCCAAAGCCCATTACGAAGGAACAGGACCAGAAATATGGCGAGATACAAATAACAAGATAACCCATTTTGTCTCAAGTATGGGTACAACAGGAACTATCGTTGGAACTTCAAAATTTTTAAAAGAAAAAAATCAGGATATTAAAATAATTGGTGTCCAGCCTGAAGATGGAGCACAAATTCCTGGAATTAGAAAATGGCCAAAAGAATATTTACCCAAAATTTTTTCAGACCAAAATATTGACGAAATTGTAAATGTTTCTCAAGAAAATGCTGAAGAGACAGCAAGAAACTTAGCGAGGGAGGAGGGTGTTTTCTCTGGAGCATCTACAGGGGGAGCGCTTTATGTGGCAATGCAAATTGCAAAACAAAACCCTAATTCTCATATTGTCTCAATCGCTTGTGATAGGGGAGATCGATATTTATCAACCGGCATATTTCCAGAATAAATTTTGACGCCGACCCTCATCTTTGATTTAGAAACAATTCCTGATATTAAAAACATTAGGAAAATTTATAACCTCAATGCAAGCCTATCTGATTTTGATGTAGTAAATATAGCTAATTTTAAAAGACGTCAAAAAGTTGGCCACGATTTTTTACCTCTCCACCTTCAGCAAATTGTTGCAATCTCATGCGTGTTAAAGACAGATGATAGATTAGAGGTATGGACACTTGGGGACGAAGACACTAGTGAGGGGGGAATCTTAAAGCATTTTTTTGACGGATTAGATAAGTATATTCCAAATCTAGTATCCTGGAATGGCAGTGGATTTGATTTACCTGTTTTAAACTATCGAGCACTTGCAAACCAAATTTCATCTGAAACTTATTTTGAAACAGGTGAAAATCAATCTGAGTTCAAATGGAATAATTATATGAGCAGATATCATCGAAGGCACCTTGATTTAATGGATATATTAGCTTTATATAGTGGCAGAAATAATGCATCGTTAAATGAAATTTGCAAAATATATGGTTTTCCTGGAAAGCTTGATATGGATGGAGGAAGGGTATGGGAGACATTTTTAAACGGTGATTTAGCGTCTATTAGAAATTATTGTGAAACTGATGTAGCAAATACATACTTAGTTTATTTGAGATATCTATTGTCAAAAAATGAATTAACCGCAACAGCTTACAAAAATGAGATAGATAACTTTAGAAATATAATTAGCGGGTATAAAAAATCTCATTGGGATAATTTCTTAAAAGCATGGACATGAAATTTGATTTTATAAATTTTTTAAATAATTTAATATAATGATGGAGCTACTTCAAAAAATATCTTTATATTTTTTGTTGGCCCTCTTATCTATAGGTTGTTCAGAAAAGCTTAATGATGATGTTATTAGCTTTGGAATTGCCCAAAAGCCCCAACAACTTGATCCGAGATTTCAATCAGACGCTGCTTCAAAAAAGTTATCTCACTTGATATATACCCCTTTTATCTATCTTGATGAAAACTTTTTACCAAGATCAGATGTGGTGACTTTTAAAAAAAATAATGATCTGCAATATTTCTTTCGGTTAAATAAAAGCTTGCCTGTTTTTAAAGGCGGTAAAGTCATGGATATTCATGACATTATAAACACCCTAAGGGACTTAAAAAATCTTTCAACTTCAACGTATTTTCAGCAATTAAGAAATATAAGGTCTATCGAAAAAAAATCTAATACAATTTTTTATATTAATCTTTTAAAAAAAGAACCAAATTTTTTATCTCAACTAAATTTTTTTATTCTTCCAAAAGAGCAACTAATTCAAAACCATAAATTTTCAGAGAGACCTATAGGTTCAGGACCTTTTGAATTGATGCAAAGCTCACCCTATATAAAACTGGCAAGAAGAAGTGATGGTCAGAAGATAAATTTAATTGAGGTTAAGGACCCAACTGTCAGGGTGTTAAAACTTATCAATGGTGAGATAGACTTGATTCAAAATGATCTTCCCTTAGAAATGATAAAGCTCATTGAAGAAAATAAAGATTTAAATATTATCGGTGGCTTTGGTTCAAATATATCTTACGTAGGATTTAATTTTAAAGATAAAAATCTTAGAAATAAGAAGTTGAGATTAGCCATATCAATGGCGATAAATCAAAGTGAAATATTGGAATATTTTTTACCAGAAAAATCAAGACTCTCTTCTCAAATACTTCCTCCTGAGCATTGGGCTAGTTTTGCTTTTAACGAAAACAATTTCGATCCTGATCAGGCAAGAAGATTAATCTCAGAAATTAATTTATCTAAGCCCATTAAACTCGTTTTAAAAACTTCCACTGACCCATTTAGAGTAAAGATTGCCACAATCATACAAAATCAGTTAAAAGATGTCGGAATAAATCTTCAAATTAAGTCTTTGGATTGGGGGACTTTCTTCAGGGATATCCAGACTGGTAATTTTGAGTTATATACTTTAACTTGGGTAGGTATAACTAACCCAGATATATATTTTAAAATTTTCTCATCAACTCAACTACCACCTCAAGGTTTAAACAGGGGACAATATATTGATAATAAGATGGATACTCTTTTATTAGAGGCAATGGAAAGAAATGATTGGAATAAGGTAATATTAAAAGCTTATCAGGATGTAGGATTAATCCCGCTCTGGTTTGAGGGAAGTTTTGTAGCTTTTAGAAAAAATATATCAGATTATAAGCTCTCACTTGATGGAAGTTGGAATGGATTAAATGGTATTAAAAAAAAATAGTAATACTTATATAAATATCTCGATTAAAAATCAGATGTTGTCACTTTATGATAGGGATGTTCTTGTCAAAAGATTTTCTGTTTCCACCGCAAAAAGAGGCCTAGGACAACAAAAAAATAGTTATCAAACTCCCCTTGGAAAACATGTGGTTAGAGCCAAAATTGGGGATTCTCTGCCTATATTTACAGTTTTTTCTGCCCGAAGACCTGCAAATAAAGTCTGGACTTCTGAAGACTCTGAACGTCATCCTAAAAAAGATTGGATACTAACAAGGATTATTTGGTTATCAGGCCTTGAACTAGGATTTAATAGACTTGGAGATGTTGATACGATGCAACGTTATATATACATCCATGGAACACCCTACGAAAATGACTTAGGCCATCCCGCTTCAGAGGGATGTATAAGAATGGGTAATAGGGATGTTA
The DNA here is from genome assembly GCA_018607785.1 of Methylobacillus sp. Lineage (GTDB taxonomy): Bacteria > Pseudomonadota > Gammaproteobacteria > Burkholderiales > Methylophilaceae > BACL14. The sequence continues at coordinate 14,456 of JABBAU010000026.1, read as the reverse complement.
TTGAACTTTTTAATCTAATTTCAATAGGAACTCATGTTCTTATAAGCGAGAATTAATTTTGTTCAAATTATTGTTAACAAGTATTTGTCAAGTTCTCGGCATTTTTGTTATAACTTTTCTGATACTGCATCTTATTCCAGGTGATCCGGTGATGGTAATGATGGGAGAGTCAGCCTCATTAGCTGATCAAGAAAAATTAAGAAATGAACTCGGGCTTGATAAACCCATTATTGTACAAATGGCAAATTCAATCAGTCAACTTACCCAGGGGAATTTTGGCAATTCAATCTTAACCAATATGCCGATTAAAGAGCAATTATTTGACGCCATAAAAAATACATATTTACTAGCTACTTTAGCATTATGCATCGCACTTTTTTTTGGTTTTGTTGGAGGTATTTTAGCAGCAAAATTTGAGGGCAGATTGATTGACAGGTGCATAATAAACTTAAGTTTATTTTTTATTTCCATCCCACATTTTTTTCTTGGTCCATTGTTAATTTTAGTGATGTCAATTTATTTAGGTTGGCTCCCCGTGAGTGGTATGGAGGGTAAATATGCAATTATTTTACCTGCAATCACACTGGCTCTTGGCTTACTTGCCGTTATTATAAAAATGACACGTAATTGTATGATAGAGATTATAAATTCAGATGTTGTAAGAACTGCTAGGGCGAAGGGTTTAGGTGAGTTTGGAATTACTTTACATCATATGTTTAGATTGGTTTTGATTCCTCTTATTACTTTAATTGGTATGCAATTTGGTTCATTATTGTCAGGTGCCGTTATCACAGAAACACTTTTTAACTGGGATGGTTTGGGTAAATTACTGATCACATCGATTCAAACAAGAGATTACCCAGTAACACAAGCTTGCATATTAATTATTGCATCCTCATATGTGTTAATAAATCTTCTAACTGAAATTGCTTATAGATTTTTTGACCCAAGAATGAGGCATCAAAGTTCATGAAAAGAATAGCTTTATTAATAATTTTATTTTGGATCTGTTCTCTTATATTTAAAATTTTTAGCACTTACGATTCAAGTGTTATGGAGTTGAATGAAATTCTTTTAACACCAAATATAGATCATTGGTTTGGCAAAGATGATTATGGGCGTGATATTTATTTTAGGTTGGTTGATGGCTTTATTAATTCCTTTGAGATAATTTTGAGTGTGACTATCGTCACAAGTTTTTTTGGAATTTTTATAGGAGTTCTATCAGGTTTTATAGGAGGAAAGTTTGACCAGGTTATAAAATTTATTACTACGCTTTTTATGTCTTTTCCTGGAATTCTTCTCGCAATTGCTTTTGCAGCTATTCTAACTCCTGGAAAATTGAATTTAATAATTGCACTTTCTATTGGTGGCTGGGTAGGTTATGCAAGACTCGCAAGAGCTCAAACTTTACTTATTAAAGAGCAAGATTTTGTAAAAGCATCACGCTCAATGGGCAGCTCAAAATCTAGAATAATTTTTTCTCATATCTTGCCAACCATATCAACCCCTTTAATTGTGGAGTCTACCTATGCTGTTGCAGGCTTGATTATTGCCGAAGCAAGCCTTTCTTTTTTAGGGTTGGGTTTACAGCCACCTGAAGCGTCCTGGGGCGGTATGATGAGAGATAGTGTGCGATATCTTCTTGCTGCGCCCCATTATGCAATTTTTGTAGGTGCAAGCATTATGTCAATGGTTTTTGCTATAAATTTTGTTGGAGATTTTTTTCATAAATTTTGGGGCATTAAGAATAATGAGTAAATTTAAATTTTTATTAGGATTATATTAAAAATGACCTGCTTGATGATCGATATCGAATCTATAGAACTTTCTCAAAATGATGAAAAGAGGCTACAAAATAAATTAGTTGGTGGCGTGATTTTGTTTTCAAGAAACTATAAAAATAAAAAACAAATAAAATCACTAATAACTTCAATTAGAAAGGTTAAAAAAAATATTCTTATAGCTGTTGATCATGAAGGGGGAAGGGTTCAAAGATTTAGGGAGGAATTTACTCTTATTCCAGAAATGGCTCTCCTTGGACAAATTTATGACCACAATAAAAAAGAAGGGTTAGAAATTGCAAAGTTATGTGGATGGCTAATTGCCAAAGAATTAGCTGAATGTGATGTTGATTTTAGCTTTACCCCAGTTCTAGACATCAATTTTGGTTCTAGCTCTGTAATAGGCGATAGATCCTTCCATCAAGAAATTAAGCCAATTGTTGAACTTGCCTCTTCGTTATCCGATGGCTTAAAGTCTGGAGGTATGCAGAGTATTGGTAAGCATTTTCCTGGGCACGGTTATATTCTTGAAGATACTCACTTAGAAGTAGCAATGGACAATAGGTCATATGAAGATATCCATAACCAAGATATGCGTGTTTTTGATGAATTGATTAAAAAAAATATGGGGGGTGTAATGCCATCCCATGTAATTTATCTAAGCTGCGATCAAAAGCCTGCTGGTTTTTCAGAATTTTGGTTAAAAGAGCAGCTTAGGGGGCTTTTAAATTTTAAGGGAGCTATTTTTTCAGATGATATGGGGATGAGAGCCGCGCAAATTTTTGAAGAAAACATAGTCTTAAGAGTAAAAAAAGCTCTAGAAGCCGGCTGTGACATGGTTTTAGTTTGTAACCAAGGAGGTAAGATTGATTTTTTATTGGAAAATCTTGAATGGAATCAAGATTTAGTGTCAATCAAAAGATTATTAGCTATGCGAAGAGATGATGCAAGAGACAATATTCATGACTCAGTAGCCGAGAATGAGAGAGCTGAAGATATAAAAAAAATATTATTAAAGCTGAGAAATCAATAAAAAAACTTAAATAATCTAATGTAAATTACTTGAACTTTAGCAATATAGTCCTTATCCTATTACTGTAAAACTATTTATTTTTAATTAAAGGAAAAATTACTAACATGGCAGATAATTTTAATGTTGCAAGTCAGACACCATCTGAGCTTTCAACTAATAAAGTTTTAAGAAATACTTATGCACTTTTAGGCTTTTCGCTCATTCCAACACTCATTGGTGCACTTATGGGGATGTCAATGAATTTTGGTTTTGCTGCTCAGAGCCCAATTTTATTTTTTATTGTCACCCTTGGCGCAATGTTTGGAATGTTTTACTTAATCAGAGCAAACAGAAATAGTAGCCTTGGTGTTGTTTTTCTTCTCGGTTTAACTTTTTTGATGGGTATTTTATTAGGCCCAATCCTTCAGGTAGCGTTTAGTTTGAGTAATGGAGGTCAAATTGTAGGGTTAGCTGCAGGTGGAACCGCAACAATTTTTCTAGTCTTGGCGGGAATAGCCACAACAAGTAAAAGAGATTTTTCATTTATGGGTAAGTTTCTAATGATAGGTCTTTTACTATTAATCCTCGCAATGGTAGTAAATATCTTTTTCCAAATACCAGCGATGTCATTAGCAATTTCATCGATTGCAGTGCTTATTTTCTCTGGATTTATTTTATATGATGTAAATAGAATCGTTCGAGGCGGTGAGACAAACTACATCATGGCTACATTAGCGCTATATCTAAATATCTATAACTTATTTGTGCACTTATTACATCTGTTGATGGCACTGATGGGTAATAGAGACTAGTTTTCATATTTATAAAAAACCGTGCATCATTATGTACGGTTTTTTTTTGTCCTTTTTTCTTGGAAAAATTGTTGAAGTAAATTTTTTGATTCATCCCCCAATAAACCCTTATAAAAATTACAATGGTGATTTAAAGATTTATTCAATGTTAGATCAATTAAGCCACCACACACACCTTTTTTATGGTCACTAGTGGCGAAGTAAACATTTTTTATCCTGGCGTGCATAATAGCTCCCAAACACATCATGCAAGGCTCAAGTGTTACAAATAGATCACAATCAACTAATCGATAATTCTTTTTTTTATTTCCAGCTGCGTTGATAGCAATTATTTCAGCATGTGCTGTCGGGTCAGAATTTTTTATAGACTGATTAAACCCTTCACCTATAATCTTATTTTCGAAAACTACAACCGCGCCGATTGGAACCTCATTAATTTGAAGGGCTTTTTTTGCCTGCTTGAAGGCCTCTTGCATAAAAAAATTATTTCTATCTTTATTCATTTCTAATTTATTTTTTAACTTAAAAACAATATACCTTTTTAAATTGAATTATAATTGTTAAATTCAATCGATTTGTATATGAAACTTATACGATAAACTTAATCAATGAAAAAATTAGCTGACACAGAAGTTGATATCGCGCCTTTAATTGCCGAACGATGGAGCCCCAGAGTGTTTGATCCAGACTTTATGATGGATGATAATTCGGTTAAATCTATTCTTGAGGCCGCACGATGGGCACCTTCTTGTTTTGGAGACCAACCATGGAAATTTGTTATTTTTCATAAAAAAGATGCTTTATCTTGGGTTAAAGCTCTCAATTGTTTGTCTGTGGGAAATCAGAATTGGGCAATGGATACTTCATTACTTATATGTGTTTGCGCAAACAAAAACTTTAAACATAACAACAATGAAAATAAATGGGCAAAGTATGATTCGGGAGCAGCAGCAGAAAATATTTGCTTACAGTCAACACATATGGGCTTAGCAGCTCATCAGATGGGAGGGTTTGATTCTGATAAAATTAGAAATTTGGCAAATATTCCCGTAGAATTCGATGTGATGTCTTTTATTGCTATTGGAAAACCACTTTCAAAAGATTTAATGAGTAAGGAACAATTGGAAGCAGAGGCGGCCTCTAGAAAAAGACTTAAACTTAATGAGATTTATTATGAAAATGAATGGAATAACATAAAAGGATAACGATGAGTAACTTTATAACATTAACAAAAGATAATTTTAAAAAAATCATAGAAGAAAACGAGTTTGTTATCGTTGACTTTTGGGCACCATGGTGTGATCCATGTGTTGAATTCACTCCTGTTTTTGAAGCAGCCGCTAAGAAAAATAAAGACATCATTTTTGGGATGGTCGACATCGAGAAAGATAAAGAAATAGCTGATTATTTTCAGATTAAAGTGATTCCAGGCATTTTAGTTATTCGTGAGCGTGCTGGAATCTTTGCACATGATGATGGTGAAGTTTCGGCTAAAGCTTTTGATGAAATTATTACTTGGGCAAAGGAGTACGATATGTCTACAGTAAAAGACTATTACAAGAGAGAAGACAGTAATCAGTTCAATTAAGCTTTGCTTTTAGGAATTTTATAGGGTCAATTGATTTACCGTTTTCTCTTATTTCAAAATGTAATTTCACACTATCAGTTCCAGTCATCCCCATAGTTCCAATAGATTCTCCTGCTATGACATTTTGTCCCTCTTTAACTAATATTTCCTCTTGATAGCCGTATACACTCAAAATATTCTTGTCGTGTTTAATAATGATCATTCTTCCATAGCCCTCAAGCTCATCTCCAGCATATATAACTCTACCCTTTGCAATTGATCTTATTTGTTGTCCAGGGGCACCTAAAAAATCTACGCCTTTTTTTTCTGAAGAGGGATTAAAGGCATTGATAGGTTGGCCATCAGTTGGCCATCCCCATTTTTTATAATTTTGGTTTGAGACAACTTTCCTTGTCTCTTTAAATGTTTTTTTTGAATATACTTCCTTGTAAGCTTTTGGTCCCTCAACTTTTATTGGATCCCCCAGTATTAATTCTGGAGAGGCAGCTTGCTCGGTAATATCATCTTCACTATAAGTTGAAATCTCAACCACATCACTTTCAGTTGAACTAACTACTTCATTAGTCTGCTCTTGCAGTATATCGAACCTTAATTGATCACCCTTTTTTACAAAATAAGGTTTTTTCAAGCCATTTGCATTGGCAAGTCTTTTATAATCGACATGGCACTTGATACTTATACTAAAGATAGTTTCACCTTCTTTTACTGTATAAACATCTGAACATTTTGAGGTCTTTTTTTCGGTTTTTGCAGGTTTTTCTGCTTCATAAGTTCCTTCAACTGGCGCAGGTTTTTTTGCTGCACAACCAAAAAAAATAACGGAGATGATTAAAATTAAACAATTTTTAAGTAAGCGATCCATCATTTAATCCAATTTTTAGTTATTTCAATTTTTTTAAAATCAGTAAGGTCCGGATGAATTGGTGAGATTGATACAAAATTATTTTTTAAGGCATAAAAGTCTGTGCCCGGCCCTCCGTCATTAGGTTGCCCAACTTCTCCAATCCAATATAAAGATTCTTTTTGAGTATGTTTTTTTTCCATGGCTTTTTCTGCGGCATGTCTTTTACCTAATCGAGTAACTTCTAATCCTTTTAGTTCATCATATGGAATATCAGGAACATTAATATTTAAAAGACTGGCAGATGAAACTTTTTTCTTATTATATAACTTAATAAGATCTGAGGTAACTTTAGCAGCAGTTTCAAAATGTTTGGGGTTCACACTTCCCATCGATATTGCAAAGGAGGGGATATCAAGAAGATAGCCTTCAATTGCTGCAGCAACAGTCCCAGAATAAATTGTATCATCACCTAAATTAGGTCCGTGATTGATTCCAGAGATTACCATATCAGGGAGTGTTTGCATTAATCCAGTTAAAGCAATATGCACACAATCTGTGGGAGTCCCACTCAGAAAATAAAATGAATCTTCTTTTTTAGTAACTTTAATTGATCTATCAAGAGATAGTGAACTGCTGGCACCACTTCTATTTCTGCTTGGGGCAACTACGGTTATTTGGGCAATTTTTTTCAGTTCATTAATTAGAACCTGTATACCTTTTGATTTATAACCATCATCATTTGAAATCAAAATGTGCATTATTATCTTTTAACCTTACAAAAAAATATGCTGCTAAAGAAAAATAAAAATCCTAAAAAAATTTGTAAAGCAGCCATATTGCTTGATACCCCATATTCACTATAAAATCTCACTATCCCTTCCATAATAAAAAGCCATATAAACATGCTTGACCATTGGTAGGTATAGCGATTTTTCTTTAATACTCCGGGCAGTGGTATTAACAAAATTAATGACTTAACTACCATCCAAGATCCATTGCCATCTAAAGGGTTAAAAAAAATTTCCCAAAATAAATTTAAAAATATCAGGCCTATCAGACTAATAACAGACAGATAGTAGAGGAGGTTTATTTTTTGATTTTTAGACAAAGTTCAGCGACCCGTTTTCCATGCGCTATACATATTTTCTTTTCATCTTCACTAATACCTTTTTTCTCTTCATAACCTCTAACGTGAGATGCACCATAAGGCGTTCCACCAGAAATTGTTTTTGATAACTCGGAAACTGAATAAGGAATACCTACAAGAATCATCCCCATATGCATCAAGGGTAATTGCATAGATAAAAGTGTTGATTCGTTTCCTCCATGCATTGATGCGCTTGATGTAAAAACAGCTGCTGGCTTATCTTCTAGCGCTCCCTCAACCCATAATGAGGTAGCAGTTTCTAGAAAGTACTTAATAGGAGATGCCATATTTCCAAACCTTGTTGGACTACCAAGCATCAATCCATCACAGTTTTTTAAATCATCAAGGCTAGCAAATAAGGCACCTGAGTCAGGGATTTCTTCTTTAGACTTTTCAGTATCTGGGCTTATTTCAGGCACCGTTCTTAATTTTGCTTCTGCTCCATCGACAGAATTTACACCTCGCGCTAAATAATTAGCTAACTCTTTAACCGCACCTGTTTTTGAATAATAAAGGACTAAAACTTCAACCATTTAATTTTCTTTTGCTAGGTGATTAGCAACACCTATATATGTCTGAGGTGTTAATTGAAGTAAATAAGTTTTATCTTCTTTTGTGATTTTTAAATTTTTGATGAAGTGATGAATTTTTTGTTGAGAGATTTTACCTTTTCCTCGAGTAATCTCTTTTAGCTTTTCGTATGAATTTTCAATTCCATTTTTTCGCATGACAGTTTGAATTGGTTCAGCAAGTACCTCCCATGATTTTTCTAACTCTTCATTAATAACAGATCTATTTATTTCTAGTTTATTGAGTCCTTTAATACATGAGTTATATGCGATTAGACCATAGGCAAAACCAACCCCTATGTTTCTGAGCACGGTTGAGTCTGTTAAATCTCTTTGCCATCTTGATATAGGGAGTTTTTCAGCCAAATGATTTAAAATAGAATTTGAAAGACCTAAATTGCCCTCAGAATTTTCAAAATCAATTGGGTTGACTTTATGAGGCATAGTTGAGGAACCTATTTCACCTTTAATTACTTTTTGTTTAAAGTAACCCAGTGAGATATATCCCCAAACATCTCTATTAAGATCAATTAAAATAGTATTTATTCTTGATACATTTTGAAAAATTTCTGCAATAAAGTCATGCGGTTCAATTTGTGTAGTTAGTGGATTGTAAGTTAACTTTAAAGATGTAATGAAGCGCTTAGAGAAAGCTGGCCAATTTTTTTTGGGATAGGCTGAAATATGTGCATTAAAATTTCCAACAGCTCCATTAATTTTTCCTAGTATCTCTTGATTTTTAAGTTGCTTGATTTGTCTTTCAATGCGGTAGTTAACATTGGCAAATTCTTTTCCTAATGTAGTTGGGCTGGCAGTTTGCCCATGAGTTCTCGAAAGCATAGGTTGAGTAGAGAATTTTTTTGCATTGCTTTTTAATAGGCTGCTTATTTTTTTTATGCTAGGAATAACTATTGATGAAAGCCCCTCTTTGAGCATTAAAGCATATGCTAAATTGTTTACATCTTCAGAGGTTAATGAAAAATGGATAAACTCATTAGCCTTATTCATTTTTTTTAATTTAAGCTGGTTTCTCAACCAATATTCAACTGCTTTTACGTCATGATTCGTTTTTCTCTCTATTTGCTTAATCGCTTTTGCATCTTTTTCACTAAATTCTGAAATAAGATGGTTGAGGTGCTTTAAATTTTGGTTTGAAAATTTTGGAAGTTCTCTAATATCACTATCATTGCTGAGTGCAATCAACCAAAGTATTTCAACTTTAACTCTATGTTTAATTAAACCAAACTCGCTAAATATTGGTTTCAAACTTTCTGTCTGATTAGAATATCGACCATCAATAGGTGAAATGGAAGTGATAGCAAAAGACATAAAATACCTTTGGTTAACTAATATCTGCATTTTAACATTAATTAAACAATATATTTTTCAATCAATTGAAAAAGTAAAACGAATTACCTTTTGGGAAATCAATCTTTTTAATTTAAAATCATGGCTTAATGAAAAACCAAGGACATTAATGCTTAACTCATACCTCGCCGATGAAAAAAAAAGAAGAGAGCTAGGTCTCCCTGCGTTAGCTTTAAATCCTGAACAAACTGCTGAAATCGTTGAGCTTTTAAAAAAAAGTGAACATGAACAATCAGAAAAATTAATTGATATCTTTATAAATAAAGTCCCTGCTGGCGTAGATCCAGCTGCTTACATTAAAGCTGCTTTCTTAAATGATATAGCTATTAAAAAAACGACCAGTCCTTATATCGATCCAGATTACGCAACAGAATTATTATCCACCATGCTTGGGGGTTATAACGTTCAAGCACTTGTAAAGTTATTAGAAAGTGACCAAGCCGAATTAGCAGTCAAATCTTTGTCAAAAAGTGTGTTAATTTTTGATTCATTCTACGATGTAGAAAAGCTTCATAAAGCAGGTAATAAGTTTGCATCTCAAGTAATTCGCTCTTGGGCAGCTGCAGATTGGTTCACAAAAAAACCTAAAATAAACGATAAACTTAAGATGGTTGTTCTGAAGGTTGATGGGGAAATCAATACAGATGATTTATCTCCTGCGCAAGAAGCATGGTCTAGACCAGATATTCCTTTGCATGCAAAGTCTATGCTTAAAAATAAAATCCCTGATATTTTCGAAAAAATCGAACAACTCAAAAAAAATGGGCTACCTATAGCGTTTGTTGGGGACATTGTTGGCACAGGTTCATCAAGGAAATCTGCAATTAACTCTTTGCAATGGCATATCGGAAAACCTATCCCTTACGTTCCCAATAAAAATACTGAAGGCGTTATATTAGGTGGAAAAATTGCACCCATATTTTTTAACACCGCAGAGGATTCTGGTGCCATCCCCATTGAATGTGATGTATCAAATTTTAAGACCGGAGATATAATCGAAATTGATTTTTTAAAGGAAAAAATCTTTGATGATGAAAATAATTCTTTATCCTCATTTAACCTAAGACCAATCACACTGCTTGATGAGGCAAGGGCAGGCGGAAGAGTGGCATTGATCATTGGCAAAGGCTTAACTGAGAAATCCAGGAATGCACTTGGTCTTGAATCAAGCAAAATTTTTACACAATCAATTGATGCAGAACAAAAAAAACATGGTTTTACGCTAGCTCAGAAAATGGTCGGAAAGGCTTGTGGCGTTGCAGGAATACTTCCGGGAAGTTATTGTGAACCAAAAATTACAACAGTCGGATCACAAGATACCACAGGAGCGATGACCAGAGATGAACTCAAAGATTTGGCTTGTTTAGGCTTTAGTGCAGAGTTAGTTATGCAAAGCTTTTGTCATACGGCAGCTTATCCAAAACCGGTTGATATAGAGCTTCAACACACACTCCCTGAATTTATGAGTAGTCGAGGAGGCGTTTCTCTAAAAGCTGGTGATGGGGTCATTCATTCTTGGCTGAATAGAATGATACTGCCAGATACAGTGGGTACTGGAGGTGATTCACATACGCGATTCCCTATTGGAATATCCTTTCCAGCTGGATCAGGTCTTGTAGCATTTGCCGCAGCTATAGGTGTAATGCCTATCGATATGCCAGAGTCAGTTTTAGTAAAATTCTCAGGTGAGATGCAACCTGGAATTACATTAAGAGATTTAGTGAATGCGATTCCTTATTATGCAATCAAGGAAAATCAGTTAACTATTGGAAAGAAAGGGAAAAAGAACATTTTTAATGGCAAGATTTTAGAAATCGAAGGGTTGCCAGACCTGAAAGTAGAACAAGCTTTTGAGTTTTCCGATGCTTCAGCTGAAAGATCTGCGAATGGCTGTACGGTGAGATTGAATAAAGAACCCATCATTGAATTTTTACAGTCAAATATCTTTCTCATGGAGAAAATGATTGAAAATGGATACCAAGATGCAAGAACATTAAAAAGACGAATTAATGATATGCAGCAATGGATGAAAAATCCAGAGCTATTGAGGCCTGACGAAGATGCGCAATATGCTTATACTTTAAATATAGATTTAAATTCGATCACAGAGCCCCTGGTTGCATGTCCGAATGATCCTGATGATATTAAAAAACTTTCAGAGATAGCATCCAATAAGATTGATGAAGTTTTCATAGGAAGTTGTATGACAAATATCGGTCACTATAGAGCTGCAGGTTTTGTGATGAAAAATGAAAAAAAAGCTGTAAATCAACTATGGATTGCTCCGCCGACAAGAATGGATGAGTCGCAACTTAAAAAAGAGGGCATCTATAAAATATTTGAAGATGTGGGGGCTAGGACTGAAATACCAGGCTGTAGCCTTTGTATGGGAAATCAAGCAAGAGTTGAGGATGGAGCGACGGTTTTCTCTACCAGCACTAGAAATTTTGACAATCGGATGGGTAAGGATGCTCAGGTTTATCTTGGCTCAGCTGAGTTAGCGTCTATTTGTGCATTGCTTGGGTACATTCCTTCAAAAGCGGAGTATTTAAAGTATATGAAAGATAAAATAAACAAAGATTCAAGTGAGATTTATAAGTATCTAAATTTTGATCAACTGACTGATTATAATAAAAAGTATATAGAGATTGCCCCTGTGGATTGATTAAAAAAATGAACTATGATCCGAATTGTGATAAATGTGATCGATTAAATGATTATCTGAAAATTTCAAAAGAAAAATATCCCAATTACTTTTGTAAACCGGTGCCTGCGTTTGGGGAAAAAAATGTAAAGCTGCTTATTGTAGGTTTAGCTCCAGGTCTTCATGGTGCTAATAAAACTGGTCGCCCGTTTACTGGAGATCACGCTGGAATTATTTTATATGAAACATTATTTAAGCATGGCTTTTCAAATAAAGTTAATTCAGAATCACAAGACGATGGCTTAAAACTCAACAATTGCAGAATTACAAATGCGGTTAAATGCCTTCCGCCTTTGAATAAACCTCTCCCAATAGAAATAAAGAATTGTAATCAATTTCTTCGATGTGAAATTGAGTTACTGGAACCCAAAACTATACTTCTTGCATTAGGAACGATTGCTCACAATGCGATTTTAACTGCATTAAATTTAGCTAAGAAAAATTTCAAATTTATTCATGGGGCAAGGCATGAGCTACCAAATAACCTAATTTTGTATGATAGTTACCACTGTAGTAGATATAATACGCAAACAAAGAGATTAACTACTAAAATGTTTAATAATGTTTTTTTATCAATCAATAAAGAAATAGGAGGCTAACAATGCCATATATAAATGTAAAACTTGCTGGAAAACTAGATAAAAATCAAAAACAAGAAATAGCTAAAGAAATAACTGATGTTATGCAAAGGGTTGCAAATAAACCTCCATCCTATACATATATTGTATTTGATGAGGTTGAATCAGAGGATTGGGCTATTGGAGGAAACTTGCTAGGTTAGTTTTGACTGATTTAAAAAAAGAAATAAAAAAATTCCCAAATCTACCTGGCATTTACAGGATGATGAATGGTAAAAATGAAATTATATATATCGGTAAGGCAAAAGATATAAAAAAAAGGGTGGCCTCTTATTTTGGAAAAAACCACTCTAGCCCAAGAACCAAGATGATGGTCAGTAACATTCATTCCATTGAGTTTACAGTGACTAATACTGAAGCTGAGGCTCTAATTCTTGAAAATAACTTAATCAGAAATCATATGCCGAGATATAACGTTATTTTTAGGGATGATAAGTCATATCCTTATTTGAAAATATCCGGTGATCAATTTCCAAGAATATCTTTTCACCGAGGTATTCAAAAAAAAGATCAAAATTATTTTGGACCTTTTCCTAATTCTCCTGCAGTGCGCGACAGTATTAAGCTATTACAAAAAGTCTTCTTATTAAGAACATGTGAGAATTCTGTTTTTAGAAATAGATCGCGTCCTTGCATGGAACACCAGATCCAGCGGTGTTCTGCCCCATGCGTAAATTTAATTTCCGAACAGGATTATAAGGAGGACATCGATCAAGCGATGCTATTTTTAAACGGAAAAGACACTAAAGTTATTAATAGCTTATCTGAAAAAATGTCTTATTTTGCTGAAAAAAATGAGTTTGAGAGGGCGGCGGTATTCCGAGACAGAATTCAAAGTTTAAGGCAGGTAAGGCTTAAACAGTTTGTGAGTGACTTTAGTGAAAATGATGCAGACATTATTGCCATTGAAGAAAAGGCGGGTATTTATTGTGTAAATTTAGTCATGATTAGAAATTCTAAACACCTTGGGGATAAAAGTTTTTTTCCAAAAGGGGCTGTTGATAGTCAGGATAATAATATTTTGGAGATTTTTATCGCGCAATATTACAACGAAAAATCACCCCCACCTGTCGTGATCATTGAAAAAAAAGTTAATAAAAGCTTACTTGAAAAGTTTTTTGAATTAAAAAAATATAGAAAAATAAAAATTATCACAAGATTAACCAAAGAAAAAAGAATGTGGATGGAGATGGCTAAAAAGAACGCCTTGATAAATATAAGTCAGCAAAGTAACGAAAAATTAAGTTTCAAAAATAAAGTTGAGGCATTTACTAAATTATTAAATATCGATTCAACTAAAAATAGAATAGAGTGTTTTGATGTAAGTCATATGATGGGCGAAGGAACAGTAGCATCTTGTGTGGTGTTTGATAAAAATGGTATTCAAAAAAAAGATTACCGCAAATACAACATAAAAAATAATAAACCAGGGGATGATTATGGTGCAATGCGAGAGGTGCTTGAGAGACGATATACAAAAATGATTAACACAGAGGCCATAAAGCCTGATGTAGTTTTGATTGATGGGGGTAAGGGACAGCTTGGTGTGGCAAAAAAAGTGATGAGTGAGCTAGGCCTTACAGATATTTTTTTGGTGGGTGTGACTAAAGGTGAAAAAAGAAAATCTGGTGATGAAACATTGCACATGGCAAATGGCGACATATTAGAAAATATTGATACTAATAATGTCGGCTTTCAATTAATTATCCAAATTCGAGATGAGGCACATAGATTTGCCATCACTGGACATAGAGCTAGGAGGAAAAAATCTAGATTTACTTCCTCACTTGAAGAAATTGAGGGAATAGGCCAAACAAAAAGAAGAAATCTATTGGTCTACTTTGGGGGTATTCAAGGGATTAAGGAAGCAAATATTCCTGAATTACTATTGGTTGAGGGAATTAATGTAAAATTAGCTGAGAATATTTACAATTATTTTCATTAAAGGGCAGAGCTTTTGAAAATTATCAATGTACCAAATTTATTAACT
>JABBAU010000052.1 GCA_018607785.1 Methylobacillus sp. | reverse complement strand
GATAAAAAAATAGTGGCGATTACAGCAATTGGAAATCCTGAGAGCTTCTTCTCAACTTTGGAAGGTTATGATTTAGAATTTAAAAAAGTTATTTATAATGATCATTATTTGTTTAATAAGAATGATTTTATTAAATATGCAGATTACAATATAGTCATGACTGAAAAAGATGCTATAAAATGCCAAAAATTTGCAACGAAGAATTTTTGGGTCTTGCCATTAGAAACCAAAGTCGATGAAAGATTATTTCGAAACATATTAAAGAAGGTAACGTAGATTATGGATAAAGAATTACTTAAAATCTTGGTCTGCCCTGTCACCAAAGGACCACTTGTTTACGATAAAGACAAAAATGAACTTATTTCTAAATCTGCAAAATTAGCTTACCCAATTAAGGATGACATCCCAATTTTGTTAGAAGATGAAGCAAGAAAGTTAACGTGAGTATCTTGTTGTTATGAGCTTTAATGTCGTCATACCTGCAAGACTTAACAGTTCGCGTTTGAAAGAGAAGGTATTGATCGAAATTCATGGAATACCTATGGTAATCCATGTTGCACAAAGAGCAAGTTTGTCTGGCGCTAAAAATATTGTAATTGCAACGGACGATAAAAAAATTGTACAAGTCGCAAGTCATTATAATTTTAAATCAGTAATGACTAATAAAAATCATCTCTCAGGAACTGATAGATGTCTAGAGGCCTCAGATATTAGCATGTGGTCTGATCAAGATATTATTGTCAATGTTCAGGCAGACGAACCATTAATCGATCCAGCGCTAATTGATCTTGTTGCTAAAAATGTTACTGAAAGCGAGTCGGGCTATGTAACAGCATGTAGTGAATTTAAATCATATAAAGAATTTATAAATCCAAATAATGTTAAGGTTGTCTTGGATAACCATTCACATGCACTATATTTTAGTAGAAGCTCTATTCCGTATTCATCATCTACAGATCTATCACAAAATAACTATGCTTACCATCACTTAGGTATTTACGCGTACAGACTAAATACACTGAAGAAATTTTGTAGTTTTTCTATTTCAGATCTTGAAAGAATTGAGAGGCTCGAGCAGTTACGTGCCTTATCAAACAATTTAAAGTTAAAGGTAGTGCTTTATGATGGGAACCCAATTAAAGGGGTAGATACTCTTGAAGATCTTAATTTAGTCACAGAAATGATGGTTAAAAAATAATTTTTTTTAAACTGCGTCATCTCCTTTTTCCCCTGTTCGAATTCTGATGACTTCATTAACATCGGTAACAAAAATTTTACCATCTCCAATCTTACCTGTATGTGACACTTTTATAATTGTCTCGACAGCTTTATCAAGAAGTGAATCACTTACAATAAGGTCAAGCTTTACCTTGGGAAGGAAGTCTACAACATACTCAGCCCCTCTATATAGTTCAGTATGTCCCTTTTGTCTTCCAAAACCCTTAACTTCAGTAGCAGTTAATCCCATGATCCCAATTTCAGAAAGAGCCTCTCGTACTTCATCTAATTTAAATGGTTTAATAATTGCTTCAATTTTTTTCATCTATTTCCCCTGGAAAATTACAATTGGAATCTATTTGTTATTGGGTAACGCCTATCTTTACTAAATGCTTTTGAAGTTATTTTTGGACCCGGCGCAGACTGTCTTCTCTTAAATTCATTAACTTTAATTAATTTTACAACTTTTTTTACTAGTTTTGTAGAGAAACCGAATTTAATCAACTCTTTTTCACTGAAGTTCTTTTCGATGTGAAGATCGATTATCTTATCTAATATTTCGTATGCAGGAAGTGAATCCTCATCCAATTGATTTTCTGTAAGCTCTGCAGAGGGGGCTCTATCTATTATCCTTTGTGGAATTATATTCTCTTTATAATTTATTTCATTTGCAATCTTATAAACCATTGTTTTAGGTACATCCTTTAAGATGGAAAAGCCACCTACCATATCTCCATAAATTGTTGAGTATCCAACAGCCATTTCACTCTTGTTTCCTGTTGCAAGAACCATACCATTAAACTTATTTGCATAAGCCATCAATATCATCCCCCTTATTCTTGCTTGAATATTTTGTTCCGTAATGTCCTTTTCTAATCCTTCAAAGTCTTTTTTAAATGTCACTTCAAAATTCTTAAAATGTTTTTGAATTGATATGCTCTTATAATTAACTCCAAGATTAGAAGCAAGTTTCTTTGCATCTTTTAAGCTAACGTCGGATGTAAATTCACTTGGCATCATGATTGCAGTTATTTTTTCTCTACTTATAACTTTAGAGGCTATAAAAAGAACTACTGCAGAATCTATTCCGCCAGATAACCCAAGAAATAATTTATTTATAGAGTTCTTTTCTATGTAGTCTTTCATTGCGAGTATTAAGCCATTTAACAAATTATATATAAGAAATTTTTCCTCATTCATTGAATTAATTTGTTTAATAGGATTTTTTAAAATTTTTCTATGGAATGGAAACTTTTCATATTTTCTAGTAATCTCCATATGATTATTATTAGAAAAATCTGCAATAATATTTTGACTATTAAACTGACCTGAAAAAAAGGGCAGATTATTTGGGCTGTATTTTTTTGGCTTTGTAATGAACGAATTTCCATCAAATAGTAACTCATCCTGACCTCCAACACAGTTTAGATAAAT
>JABBAU010000013.1 GCA_018607785.1 Methylobacillus sp. | reverse complement strand
GATGGAGGACGTTAACTACTGTCCCTTTGAATGGAACCCGACCTTCAATACCTTCGGGGACTAATTTATCCGAATTACTTTCACCGTCTTGAAAGTAACGATCACTAGAACCTTTTTTCATTGCCCCAATCGAGCCCATGCCACGATATGATTTATAGGACCTTCCTTGGAATAATTCTACTTCACCTGGTGCTTCTTCTGTGCCTGCAAACATACTGCCTAACATGACTGAGCTTGCTCCAGCAGCAATGGCTTTGGCTACATCACCTGAGAACCTGATGCCACCATCAGCAATAAAGGGAATATTTTTCTTTTTTAATGCTTTATAGACATCATTAATAGCAGTGATTTGAGGCACTCCAACGCCTGCAACAATTCGGGTTGTACATATTGACCCTGGTCCTATACCGACTTTCACGCTATCAGCCCCATAATCTAACATCGCTATTGCAGCCTCAGCAGTGGCAATATTCCCGCCAATGACATCGACCTTAGGATAATTTTTCTTAATCCATTTAATCCGATTTAAAACACCTTCTGAGTGGCCATGTGCTGTATCGACAATTAGAACATCTACACCAGCCTTAACGAGAAGCTCTGTTCGTACTTCAGTATCATTGCCGACACCAATCGCTGCTCCGACCCTTAATCTTCCATGCTCATCCTTGCAAGCAAAAGGGTGATCTGTTGATTTTTGAATATCTTTTACTGTTATTAGTCCTTTTAGCTCGTCCTTATTATTAATGACTAGTAGACGCTCAATTCGATGTTGATGAAGTAGTTTTGTAATTTCTTCTTTGCTTGCACCTTCCTTAACGGTTACCAGGCGCTCTCTTGGGGTCATGACTTTCTTAATTGGCTGAGAAAGATTGGTTTCAAACCTTAAGTCACGATTAGTGACTATGCCAACGATTTTATCTTTTTCAATGACAGGGAGTCCTGATATTTTATTCTTACGAGTAATTTGCATGACTTCTTCAACAGACATATTTGGATCAATCGTTATCGGATCATTAACGACACCTGACTCAAAACGTTTTACCTTGTCGACACGATTTGCCTGTCTTTGAGGGGTTAAATTTTTATGAATAATACCAATGCCACCTTGCTCTGCAATCGCAATTGCCATATTAGCTTCTGTCACTGTATCCATTGCTGCAGATATAACTGGAATGTTAAGGCTAATTTTTTTTGTTAATTTAGTTTGTAATGAAACATCTTTTGGAAGAACGCTAGAGTGATTTGGAACAAGAAGAACATCATCAAAAGTTAATGCTTTGTTTGGTAGACGCATATTTATTTTCCTTATCGCGCAAAAGGAGATTATACAGAATCACCCATAAAAATCGATGATAATTTTAAAAAAAATTACTTACCTCCGCCTTTTTTCATTCCTTCAGCCGCTTTTTTTCTTCTAAGCTCTTTTGGATCAATTATTAATGGCCTGTAAATTTCAATTCGATCTTTATTTTTGAGTGAGTGTTCAAGTGTTGTTTGTTTCCCAAAAATACCCACATTATTTTTACCTAAATCTATCTCAGGAAATTTTTTTTGTATACCTGATTTCTCTATTGCCTGTTTTACATTAATATCTTCAGGTACCTTAATTGAGATGATTAATTGTTCCCTTGTTGATGCATAAGATACCTCAACCATAATTTCCTCAGGCATTATTTCTCCTGTTGGCTTCTTTAACAAAATTATCAATGAATGTATTGGCAATGATATTAAATACAGGCGAAATGAGTTTCTCTAATATAATGTTATTAAATTGATAGTGTAATTCTAGTTCTATTCGGCAGGCATTTTTGTCTAGTGCTTTAAACCGCCATTCACCACTCAATTCTTTGAAAGGCCCGTTGATTAATTTGATGACCATTTTTTCTGGGGAAGACTTATTATTTTCCGTTGTAAAGGTCTGTTTAACACCGCGATAATTAATTTTGATTGAAGCCTTTGTAATTTTAGTAGATTTTTTAATGACCTCAGTTCCACCGCACCAGGGCAGAAAATTTGGGTAATCCTCAACGCTATCAACCAAGTTAAACATTTCTTCTCTTGAATATAAAACCAACGCACTTTTTTTGATGGATACCATGAGGTGATAATATTACTTATAGCGTACAATTAAAAGATAAAAAAATTAACATGCCTTATGAGTATTATACAAAATAAAAAAGCCTATCATGACTACTTTGTTGAAGATAAATACGAAGCAGGAATCGTATTAGAAGGCTGGGAAGTCAAGGCGATAAGAGATAACAGAGTCAATATCAAAGAAGCTTACGTTATTATCCAGAAAGGGGAAATTTATCTATTAGGTTGCCATATTACACCCTTAGGCAGTGCTTCAACTCACATTAACCCTGATAATATTCGTACGCGTAAGTTGCTATTAAATCATGATGAAATTGCTAAATTGATTGGTAAAGTCGAGCGTTCAGGCTTTACGTTAGTCCCGTTAGATATGCACTTTAGTAAAGGAAAGATTAAATGTGAAATTGGATTAGCTAAAGGTAAAAAACAATACGACAAAAGACATGCTGAGAAAGAAAAAGATTGGAATAGGGAGCGTAAACAGATTCTCAGCGCAACAAACAAAGGAAAGTAGTATAATACAGTCTTGTTTGGGGCTGACCCGGTTTCGACGTGGGTTACAAAACAGATCAGTGCATACCGAGG
>JABBAU010000003.1 GCA_018607785.1 Methylobacillus sp. | reverse complement strand
GGCTGTCCACATGACTGTCCAGACACATGTTCAATGGTTTACGAGGTTGAAGATGGAAAGTTAAAAGGAGTGAGTGGGAATAAAGATCACCCAATGACTCGTGGTGGCTTATGCGTCAAATTAAAAGATTATGAAAAGCGGCATTATCATCCAGATAGATTGCTATATCCAATGAAAAGAGTAGGGCCTAAGGGTGAGAAAAAATTTGAAAGAATTTCATGGGATGAAGCATTAACGACAATTGTAGATAAGTGGCAAAAGATTATTGAAGAGGATGGCCCACAAGCAATTATGCCTAATAGCTATCTAGGCAACCAAGGCCTTGTTCATGGCTTAAATGGTGGCGATGCTTTCTTTGCTCGTTTAGGCGCAACTGTAACTGAGAGGACATTTTGTGGAGAAGGTTCGGCGACAGCTTGGTTGCTAACTCTTGGTCCAACAGCAGGTGTAGACCCAGAAAGTTTTATCCATTCAAAATACATTATTATTTGGGCATGTAATTCCGTCAGTACTAATCTTCATCATTGGCACATCATCAGAGAAGCTCAGAAGAAAGGGGCTAAAGTTGTTGTTATAGATTCCTATGCTTCAAGAACAGCTAAAGAGGCAGACTGGCATATTTGCCCTAAGCCTGGGACAGATGGTGCATTAGCTATGGCCATGATGAACGTAATTATTGGTGAAGGTTTAGTAGATCAGGATTATGTTGATAACTACACAGTGGGTTTCTCTGAGTTAGCAGAAAAAGCTAAGGAAAGAACACCAGAATGGGCAGCAGAAATTACAGGAATATCTGCCGATGATATCCGTAAATTTGCTAGAGAATATGCTAAATCTCAACCTTCAGCGATTAGAATTGGTGTAGCTTTAGAAAAAAGCTGGGGAGGTAGTCAAGCAATTAGAGCGGTTGCATCACTACCAGCATTAACTGGAGCTTGGCGTCATGTAGGAGGTGGGATCCTACAGTTTCCTGTTTGGGAACATCCCTATAAATTCGATGTCATCTGTAGACCTGATTTAATTCCAGAAGGAACACAGGTTGTTAATAACCTTCAATTAGGCCGAGTATTAACGGGTGAGCAAAAACTTAAGACACCTATAAAGTCAATGATGTGTTGGAATACGAATCCAGTAACGCAATCAACTGAAACTGACAAGATAATAGAAGGTTTAAGTCGTGAAGATTTATTTCTAGTATCTGCTGATCATTTTATTTCAGATACGGCTGCTTATGCAGATATTTTGCTTCCAGCATCAATGGGTGCTGAAATGGAAGACATGATTTTATCCTGGGGACATTTATACCTGACATATAACGCAAAATGTGTTGAGTCACCCGGTGAAGCGATTTCTAATAATGAAATATTTAGAAGGTTGGCAAAACGCCTTGGTTTTGAAGAGGATAATTTTAAATGGAACGATACGGAGTGCTTAGAAAATTATGTAGATTGGGATTCACCAGCATGTGAAGGAATTGATTTAGACTATATGAAAAAGCATGGCTATGCACGACTGACTGTTGGCACAAAAGATAATCGTGCGCCTCATAAGGAAGGTAATTTCCCAACTCCATCAGGGAAATGTGAGTTTAGGTTAGTGGGAGCTAAGAATTTTGTAGCCGGCCCGTTTAGGCAGATGTATGAAGGCTTCCAGCCTGGACAAGATATTCCTGAGCTGCCTGATTATGTTGCCTCTAAGGAAACGGCGACCGGTAGCCCAGAATTATTCAAAAAATACCCATTAAATATTTTGGCACCAAAAAGCCATGGTTTTATTAATTCCTGCTATGCAAATATTGATAATAAGCTTAAAGGGCAAGGGGAACAATTTGTACTCATCAATCAAGTAGATGCTATGGACCGAGGTATTCAAGAGGGCGAAATGATAAGAGTATTTAACGATCGAGGATCTTTTGATGCATTAGCCAAGATAACTCCAGACGTAGGTAAAGGTGTTGTGGTAGCAACATTAGGGTATTGGAGACAGCTTAACAATGGAACTGTTAATTCAGTAAGTTCAAGTGCTTTTGGTGATATGGGTAATGCTCAAACCTCCCACGATTGCTTGGTTGAAGCAAGGGCAATATAAATAGACTCTAAGATAAGTACTTCTAATCAATTAGAGTTAATTAATCGCTCTTTCGAAAAGTATTCAAATAAAACATTACCGTTAAAGGACTCAGTCAATTTGATTGAGTCTTTTAACGAATGTTCTTTTCCAATAGCAAGCCATGACCTACATGGTTTTTTCAATTATTTAAATAAAGCAGCGTTATCACTTTTTAAAGTGACCTTAGATCAAGTGATAGGTCAACCAACGACAATGACAGCCCCAGAATCTGAACAAAAAGAAAGAAATGAGCTATTAAATCAAGTAAACTCTCATGGCTTTATAGAGAACTATAAGGGCATTCGCGTAGCGTCTGATGGTGCTTTATTTCAGATTGAAGATGCCACCATTTGGAATATCGTTGATAAAGAATCAATCAAAATAGGACAAGCTGTCATCATATATAGGTCAAGAATATTATGAAAAAAAATTCTCCCGCTAAAGTTTTGTTCGCAAGCTTGGCAGGAACCACTATTGAATTCTTTGATTTTTACATTTATGCAAATGCCGCTGTTTTAGTATTTCCCTCACTTTTTTTTGCTGCATCAACTCAGTCAACAGAAATGCTCCAATCACTTGCCA
>JABBAU010000072.1 GCA_018607785.1 Methylobacillus sp. | reverse complement strand
TCATTATTGGTTTGGAAGTTATCCTTTTCCTTCTTATCAACCCAAAAAAACAGGCGAGCTTCAAGCCTTTCATTGATATGTGGTGGGCTATTTCAGGGTTTAACAAAAACAAAAAGGATCTAATAAATCTATACATATTTTTTTAATATTCTTATGTTGAAATCCATTCTAGCCCTAAATCTTGATCAATTACACCGACATTTGAATTATGTTTATCTACTATCTGAAATATCATTTTCTTCACAAGCTCTATTTTATTATTTTTTTCACTTAGATGAGCAGCGACAACCCACCTTAATTCTGAGTGGCTTATAGATGACAAAAGCTTTAACGATTCTTTATTATCAAGATGTCCATACTCTCCATTAATTCTTTTTTTTAATGAGGCAGGGTAATCAGAATCCTTAAGCATCTCCTCGTCATGATTAAATTCAAGCACCAAAAGATTTATCTTAAATAACTTTTGTACAACATGTTTTGTAATCTTTCCTAAGTCAGTCATGATTGCGATACTTTTGTCCATACAATCAAATCTATATTGAAGGGGTTCTCTGGCATCATGAGGGACTGGCATAGGAGAAACTGAGATATCATCAATCATGAATGAATCAAAGTTATTGATTAATTCAAATTTTATTTTGTATCCATCATTAATTTTTTTATGACTCATTTGATAGGTGCCGTGACTTAAGTAAATTGGTATTTGAAACTTGTTAGCAAGCCTAAATGCCCCCTTAACGTGGTCCTCATGCTCGTGGGTTAGCAATAACGCGGTAATTTTACTTGGGTTTAGTTTAAATCTTTCTAGTCTGTCAATTGTTTCTTTCAAACCGAAGCCGCAGTCAACCATTAATACTGTTTGATTATTTTTAACAATAAATGAATTCCCCGAACTGCCGCTACCTAGTGAGCAAAACTCCATTTATTTTAAATAATCATAAAGAATATTTAAGATTGAATCTGCCGTTGGTGAGTTATTTTTTGTGCCATCTGGGTTCTCGATTGTGACGTATGTCTCACTATCTGATTCATTTAATTTTATTAGATAACTTTTAGCTTCAGGTTCCTTGTCACATTCATCACTAAACATACAATCTAAATCAAATTTATATGCAGCCCCTTCATTTTTATTTGCACCGCCCTTGTTAACAGCTCTTGCGGCATCAACATCTAATACCTCTTCATCTTCTTTCTTCTTGCCTCTTCTACCTTTATTTCTTATATCTCCATCTTTAGCGCCCGTTTCTTCCTGAGCCATTTCTTCTGCTTCAGCTTCATCATCACTCCAAAAGTCAATTGAATCTATCCATCCTTCTTCCTCTTTCGCTTTTTTATCTGCTTCTCCAATATCTAAATCTGTATAGGTAACATAATAAAGCCCTTTACTTCTATCTCTATCCTCTGTTAAAAACCCTATCATATCTAACGCGATAGAAACTCTCCTCCAAGAACGGTCAAAAGGTTCATAAAGTTCAATGGAAGTACCATTATTATTTATCAACTTTGCTTTAACGATAACTTGAGGTTTTTCAACTGTTTTTTTAGCTTCTAAATCTTGCATTCCCAAGAAGACTAATAATCTACGCATAATCTCTGCATTAATCTGAACATCAACTTCTTTTAACTCCGTATCTCCAGACGGAACAGGTTCTTTTGGGTCATCAAATGATTTATATTCAGGAATGGCCAAATCTCTGCTGGGAACATATGTTCCCTGTTGTGCACGTGCAATTGCTTTCTGGGCTTCAGTATTCATCCCGTCTCTATTACGGTGAGATATAAATATTTCAGTTGAATTAGTCTGAGAACCTTTTTCAAGTCTTGTCCTAAACTTTGTTTTTTCGTCGTCCCCTGAAAGTCCATCAAGCCATGAATCAAATGTATCACCAATGCCCAATTCTTCTTCAATGTTTTCAGGTGAAGTCCACTCAGTTTCCATGATTCCTAGCCTACGGTTCACCTTTTTCATATTAAATCCTTGCTCATACCAAAAATCTTCCAAATGAGGCCAAATTTTATCAGGACTTTTATTCACAATAAGCCATCTAAAGTTTCCAGACTTTACCAATTTAATTCCATCTGGATCATTTAAGAGCTCAACTTTTTCTATTTTTCTATTTTTTTGATTTTCAAAATCTGTATAAGAAGTAGCTGCTCCCGGTACATTGTATGTATCTGAGGTTTCATATTCAGATAAGTCGGGTGGTAATTGGAGCTTTTCTGCTTTTGATGAATTTACATAATCTGGCGCCGTTACCTCATTAAACTTATCTGTTAGGGGCTTAAAAGAGCATGAGCATAAAATTAAAGCTAAAATTGGCAAGCCAATAAGCTTCTTCATAAAGATGCCTCGTAAGCTGTAATTATTTTTTGATGATATTTTTCATCAAGGGTGACTAATGGAAGTCTAATTTTTGAATTTATTTTTCCTAGATAACTTAGCAACCACTTAACAGGAATGGGGTTCGATTCAACAAACATGGCGTTATGTAACAGCTCTAATTTTTTGTTGATTTTTTTTGCATCCTCATACTTTTGGTTAAGCATGTTTTTACAAACATCATGCATTAAATCAGGTCGGACATTTGCTGTAACCGAAATTGTTCCTTTACCTCCGTGCCTCATATATTCTAAAAAAGTTGTGTCATCACCGCTGAGAAATAAAAAATCTTTATCTACATTTTTTTTTAAGTCATCTATTCTATCAATCTCTCCAGTTGCATCTTTTATGCCAATAATATTTTTA
>JABBAU010000005.1 GCA_018607785.1 Methylobacillus sp. | reverse complement strand
ACCGACGTGGGTTCGCGCCCACCGTGAGTTCGAATCTCACCTCTTCCGCCATATTCATTCAGAAATTAATGGCAAAATAAAAGCAAAAAAGAATCCAACTAAATAAATAAAGCTTGAGACGAGTAAAATTAGACGTGATCGATGTCTCAATTGCTGGCATTTTTCTGCTAGATCTTGATCAGCGGGACAAGGTAAATTTTGAGCTTGGCGGTATGCGATTGAAGCAATGATAAGCATTATAAAAGCACTAATAAAAATTGGTGTTTTATAGACAGATAAAAAAACTATTTGTGGGAAATAATGAATAAAAGTACTAAGTGTTGCACCCGCACCTATGGCAACTAACATGGCAGGAAGGGCACAACAGACAATCGTACTTCCGCTACTAAGTAGAGAAATATAGCTTGTATTTTTAATTTTTTCTAATTGATTTAATCCATTATTTTTTTTCATATTTTTTGCGTATATCTTCAACTGACTCACTGATTATTTCAATTTTATTTACATCGTAACCCGCATCAATAATAATATTTCTTATTTTCTCATTTGAAATTCCGGCTGTATTTTTTGATTCAATGACAACAAAATAGTTATCTAAATTGATATAAACATTGCTCACACCCTCTATATCCTGCAAATTTTTTTCTATCCCTTGTGCACAAAAAGCACAAACCATTCCCATCAATTCGATTCGCTGTGTGGCAGAGTAACTTGTAAAACTTAAAAAAAGTAAAAGAAAGTAGAGTATTTTTTTCATTTTATTCTCCTAGAATGTATACATTAAATGAAGCTTTGGGTCTCCTTCAGTAGAGACACCAGCCTCAAAGTAAAGAGCTTTATTTATTAATCTCAATGTTGGTATTACCTCTATTTTTTTATTGATAGTATTAAAATGACTTAATTCTAATATAAACCATGGTTGCGTTTCTTCGTAGCTCGTTTTATAGAATGAAAACCCAGCTTTAAATTTGCTAGTATCAAAATTATCATTTGCCACCCGAAAGAGTTGATAGGAGCCCATCATGTAAATACGTCGTGTTTCATAGTCTGCCTGAACTGTTGGACTTACATAAGCTTGATTGTTATTGCGATTATTTTTTTTTACATTGACAATGCCAGCACTAGTAAACAGCCATAAATTGGCTTGTGATTCAATGGCATTAATTCGATGCAGACGTCTTAAGTAATAAAATTCATCTCCATTTAATTTATAACCCTCACCTTTTGCTTGGTATAAACGAATACCTAATGAATCTTTTGCTGTTATTGCATAACTAGTATCTATTTTGCTGTACTCTTGACTGATATCGACCATGGTCGTATTCGAACCTTTATAGCTCATTGGTGCTGCTATGCATGTCATTTGAAACATGCTTGTAGCTACCAATATAATAATTTGATAATATCGTTGCACCTTTATTTTATATATAATTTGGTAAGTTCCTTTATTTTTTTTGCTTGCCCATTTGCGTCATTTGACTTAAATGTATCCATCACACACTTCTCAAGGTGCTTTTCAAGCATAATAATCTCTAATGATTGACATGCTGAGCTTACTGCTTTTAGTTGAGAAATAATATCAGTGCAATATCGCTGATCTTCAATCATCCTCTTTATTCCATTTAGTTGACCTGTAATTTTATTTATTCTTGGAATATACTTTTCATATTTTGGATGATTCTCATCACATAAATCAGTCATACTTTCCTCCTTATTTTTATATACTATATACCCCTATAGGGTTTAATAATACTCTATAGTTCATTTTTTTATAAATAAAAGAACCTTTTTAATTATTGGTAGTCATCACAAATAGAAAGAGGTTTGAATATTTATATACACAAATTGGAGAATACAAAATGTTTTTTAAAAATTTACTTGCCTTAATTTTAACTTTTTCTATAGGAACGGTTATGGCAAAAGATCATCAAGTAAAAATGCTAAACGGTAAGGCACCAGATATGTTTGTTTTTGAGCCCGCTGTGATTAAAATCCAAAAAGGAGATACCGTCACATGGTCAGGGGATGCAATGCATAACTCTGCTTCTATCAACAATATGCTTCCCAAGGGTGCGTCTCCATGGGAGGGGAAATTAACGAAAGAGGCAGGTGAGGTTTCAATATCAGTAAAGTTCGAAACTGAAGGTGTTTATGGCTACAAATGCACACCTCATGAAATGTTTGGCATGGTTGGATTGGTTGTAGTTGGAGATCCAAGTTCAAACCTTGGTGAGGCTACTTCCGAAGGAAAAAAAATTGAGGGTAAATTTGCAGCAGGTAAGGGTAGATTTTCAGAATACTTTTCTCAAATAAAATAACCTAAATTGTATTAAAGAGATTTATATAGGTTCATATGAGGTCAACATTCCAAGTGGCATGAATAATGTTTCACATTCATGTGGTGTTGGCCTCCTCCGCTAATATCTTTTCTACTTACAAACCATCGTATAATTATTAATTCCAAAAAAGTAAATTTTAGAGTCTTAAGTTGATATGAAATCAATATATTGGTTTAGAAATGATCTGAGGGTAATCGACAATCTCCCGCTAAATAAAGCAATTGAATCTTCTGATGAGATTTTGTTTGTGTACGTGCAAGATGTGAAGAGCTTCAAGGATACTCAGTGGCGTTTCTCCCGCATGGGTTCTCACAGAAAGTTATATTTATCCCAAGGCCTAAATGCTTTACAAGAGAAGCTTGGCAATTACGGACATTCCATGAATTATTATTTAGACGACACAGTGGATGGATTACTTAAGCTTG
>JABBAU010000046.1 GCA_018607785.1 Methylobacillus sp. | reverse complement strand
TACAAAGAAAGATTTGAGTAGTCGAAAAATGAT
Source organism: Methylobacillus sp. (assembly GCA_018607785.1). Taxonomy (GTDB): domain Bacteria; phylum Pseudomonadota; class Gammaproteobacteria; order Burkholderiales; family Methylophilaceae; genus BACL14. Next base: position 2,768 of record JABBAU010000046.1, on the reverse strand, counting down.
TCTAGCCCTTCTTGTTTCATTAAGGGTCCACCAATTCCAATAAACTCTATATCACTTTCTTTTGTTCTTATATAGGCCATCAGTTGTGCAGCTATCAGGTCTCCCGAGGGTTCACCTGCTAATATAGCAATTTTAACCACTAGACCTAATAAGCCCTCTTTTCGATCTTTCAATAAAGTCTAAATAAAGCTCTACCTCTTTTGATGATTCCTTTAATTTCATCAGGTCTTTTTTTGCATCATCGATAGAGTTGTCTTTCATATAAATAATCTTGTAACCCTTTTTGATATCAAAAATTGCCTGCGCACTAAACCCCCGCCTTTTTAAGCCTTCAGAATTTATACCATTTGGAAAAGCATTTCCGCCCCTACTCACAGCCCTTACATATGGGGGGACGTCTTGAGAAAGTAAAGTGCCTCCCATTGTGATTGAATGTGCTCCAAGCTTACAAAATTGATGGATACCAGTTAATCCTCCCAAGACAACATAATCATCAATCTCAACATGTCCTGCTAAGCTCACTCCATTTGCCAAAATAGCATTATTTTTAACAACACAATCATGCGCAATATGCACATAAGCCATTATCCAGTTATCATTTCCAACAATTGTTTTTTTATTCCCCTCGGCAGTTCCAGTATTTAGTGTACAGAACTCTCTAATAGTATTTCTGTGACCAATCTCTAAAAACGTTTCTTGGTCTTTATATTTCATATCTTGAGGCTGCTCTCCGATAGAAGAAAAATGATAAATTTTATTTAACTTACCTATTTTAGTAAGTCCAGTAATATTTACATGATTTCCAATTTCAGTACCTTCACCAATCTCAACAGACTTTCCAATCACAGAATAGGCTCCTATCTTGATATTTTTTGCTATTTTTGCCTTCGGATGAACAATGGCGGTTGGATGTATTTCTTGATCAAATTCCATTAAGTTAACTTTCTCTTAGATTTCTTTTAAAATGCATGTGATTTCTGCTTCAGCTACAGTTTTATTTTCTACTAATGCAACTCCCTTGTACTTCCAAAATCCTTTAATTTTTCTTTCTATTGAAACATTCAAATGTAATTGATCCCCAGGGATAACAGGTTTTTTAAACCTTGCATTATCTACTCCTGCAAAATAATAAACTGAATGATCATTCGGCTTATCATTAATTGTTTTAAAAGATAATATTGCTGCTGCTTGAGCCATAGCCTCAACTATTAGAATACCCGGCATAACTGGGTAATGTGGAAAATGTCCTGGAAAGAATGGTTCATTTATTGTTACATTTTTTACAGCCTCAATTTTCTTACCAACCTCATAGGATAATACCTTATCTACGAGAACAAACGGATATCTATGGGGAAGATGATCTAATATTTCATTAATATTCATTGAGGTGTCTTGTGTCATTTCATACCTTTTCTAATCATAAATTTTACAGCAAACTTCAACCAATCTTTGTGATTTAAAGGTGGTACCGCCCCTGTAAATCTCTGCCCCTCTTTCTTAATCGACCTTGCTATTGGTGTTGTAGGTGAAATTACCGTCCTATCAGCAATGGAGATATTTGGACCTATTCTGGCACCCCCGCCAATCATACACGCCTTGCCTATCTTTGAGCTTCCTGCAAATCCTGCCATAGCTGCAATGATTGTATTTTCACCTATCACACAATTATGAGCGATATGAACTAAATTATCAATTTTTACGCCTGTCTTTATAATAGTATTATCTATTGCACCACAGTCAATCGTTGTATTGGCACCAATATGAACATTATCCTCAATAATCACTCCCCCTGTTTGTGGAATCTTTGCCCAACTACCATCGTCATCTGGTGCATAGCCAAATCCGTCGGTCCCGATTCTTGAGCCAGAAAAAAATACACAATTAGCGCCTATCTTTACATTACTTTCAATGGTTACATTTGAATGAATAACTGTATTGCTTCCAATAAGGACATTATCTCCAATTGAAACATTTGAACCAATTTGAATGTTTTTCCCTAATAAGCAATTATCTCCAATTGTTGAGTGTGCTCGAATACTATTATTTTCTTCAGGTTTTGAGTTGTTACCAAAAACAACAGATTTATGAATGGTATGTTTTCCATCCTGACCAAGCTCACTAAACAAAGTGGCAATCTTAGAAAAAGCTAGATAAGGATTTTTAACAAGAATATAATCTTTTTTCCAATACTTTAAATCATCTTTTTTAATTAAAATAACATTAGATTGCGTCTCCTTTAACTTTGGAATATAAGATGAGTCGGACAAAAAGGATATTGAAGAAGCATTTGCGGAATCTAAGGAAGAAATATTATCTACTATAGTATTGCCTGAGGAGGCTTCACCTCCAACTACCTCAGCCAATTCGGAACACTTAAATTTTTTTAACATTCACATACTTTTTTTATTTTGTTTTACCTAAAACTTTAATAAGTTTATCAGTAATATCAATTTCTTTTGAGGCATATGCTACGCCTTGGTAAAGGATAAGATCATACTTATCTGTCTTAGCCATTTCCTCGATTGCTTCATTTATTTTTTGTTGTAATTTTCCAATTTCTTCACGTCTTCTGATATCAATATCTTCCCTTAACTCTCTTTCAATTCTTTGGATTTCAATTTTTGAGTTTTGAATTTTCTTCTGAGCTTTTTGACGTTCAGCATCCGTCATCGTGACATTATTTTTATTGAAATCTTTTTCTTGTTTCTGAATAGCCTTTACTTTTTTTTGAAGTCCATCCGTTCTGGATTTAAACTCTTTTTCAAGCT
>JABBAU010000055.1:71940-81666 GCA_018607785.1 Methylobacillus sp. | reverse complement strand
AGAAATATTTTGCCCATTGTTTAATCTGTGGCTCTAAATTTAAGGCTGTTTGAATACCACCAACAAGCCCTCTTAAATCATTTAGATATTTAGCTTCTAATTTTTTCGTAATAAGTTTTTTATTCTTAGCTAAGGTGATTGTTAAAATAAACAATGAAACTAGTTGGGTTGTAAATGCTTTTGTTGAAGCCACCCCAATTTCTATTCCCGCTCGTGTATAAAAAGTTAGCTTGGATGCTCTTGCTATTGCACTTTCTTGGACGTTACAAATTGACAAGGTTTTTTTATGTCCCATCTTTTTAGCATGCTTGAGTGCTTCAATTGTATCTAGTGTTTCACCTGACTGTGAAATGCTTATTACTAATTGGTTTTTATTTGGTACCGCCTTTCGATATCGATATTCACTTGATATTTCAACTGCCGTTGGAATTTTTGCAACATCCTCTAACCAATATTTTGCAGTAAGTCCTGCATAATAACTTGTTCCAGCAGCAAGTATTAAAATGCCATCAACATTTTTTAAAACATTTTTGGCATTCTTTCCAAATAAAGCACTTTCAAATTTATTGTTATCAATAACTGCCTCAATCGTGTCTCCAATTGCTCTGGGTTGTTCATAAATTTCTTTTTGCATAAAGTGATCATGAGGGCCTAAGTCCATAGAAGATTTTTTAACTTTGCTCTCATTAATTTTTCTTACCACTCTTTTAAATCTAGAATTGAAAATTTCTAAATTATTTTTAGATAATTTGGCAAAATCCCCGTCCTCTAAATAAATAACTTTCTTTGTAATTCCAATTAGTGCACTTATATCTGAAGCTGCATAATATTCAGATTTTCCTTGGCCAATGATTAAAGGGCATCCTAAACGTGCACATACTATTTCATCTTTATTATCAGAGGAAATTACTGCAATTGCATAAGCGCCTGTTAAATCCTTAGTTGCTAACTGTGTAGATTTTAGTAAATTGTTATTTTTATAATAGTAGTCAATTAGATGTGCTATCACTTCTGTATCCGTTTCTGATTCAAATTTATACCCAAGTTTTTTTAATCGAATACATTGCTCTTCATGGTTTTCAATAATGCCGTTATGAACTATGGCAACTTTATTTGAGATATGAGGATGGGCATTTTCTTTTGTGACGCCGCCATGAGTCGCCCACCTTGTGTGACCGATGCCTATCAATCCCTCTAGTTTTAAATTTTTAACTTTAGTTTTAATTGAAGATACTCTTCCGGTAGAGCGGACACGTTTGATTGATCCATTTAGAATTGCCACTCCTGCAGAATCATACCCTCGATATTCTAAGTGTTCCAAACCTTCGATTAGTTTTGGTAATACATTTTTATTTGAAATTCCTGCGACAATTCCACACATATTTATTTCTTCTTAGGACGTTCCCAATTTGGGATGTTTGTCTGTTTTGGTCGTGATAAGGTTAATTGATTTGCAGGCGTATCTTTAGTAATTGTTGAGCCTGCACCAATAGTTGACCCCGCACCTATTGTTAAAGGTGCGACCAGTTGTGAGTTTGAACCAATAAACACATCATCTTCAATAATTGTTTTATGTTTATTAAGCCCATCATAGTTACAAGTGATACATCCTGCACCAATATTTACATTTTCACCTACTTCACTGTCTCCAACATAACTCAAATGGTTAATTTTTGTCCCACTTCCAATTTCTGAATTTTTAATTTCTACGAAATTGCCTATATTTACATTATTTTTAGTTTTAGCCCCTGGTCTCAATCTAGCATATGGACCAATATTATTTTTTTGACCAACTTCTGAAGTATCTATATGGGAATAAGGCTTAATAGTTGTATCATCCAAAATTGTACTTTGTTTAATATGAGTGTAAGCACCTACTTTCACATTGTTACCAAGTTTTACATCACCTTCAAATATACACCCAACATCAATTTCAACATCTGATCCACATGTTAACGAACCTCTTATTTCTGTTCTTGAGGAATCAATAATAACAACTCCTTGTGCAATCAACTCAGCATTCTTTTTTTCTTTCATCATTTTTTCCATAGCTATTAATTCAACTTTAGAATTTATACCTGAAATTGTGCTCTCATCTTTTGCTTTATAAGTTTCTATTTTGATTCTATCTTTTTTTGCTAAATCTACTATATCAGTTAAATAATATTCTTTTTGAGAATTATTATTTTTAATTTTTGATAGCCATTGTATTAATCTACTTGTATCAATACACATGATGCCTGTATTAATTTCTTTGATTTTTTTCTCAACTTCAGAACAATCTTTGTCCTCTACAATCTCTACAACTTCGTCCTCTATTCTTTTAATTCTTCCATATCCTTTGGGATTTTCCTTATCAAATGTCAATATCCCTAATTTGTTTTCTGATATTTTTAAAAGTTTCTTTAAATCATTGATATTAACCAAAGGTACATCGCCATACAAAACGATTGTCTGGGATCCTTCTAAAAATGGAGTAGTATACTTAACGGCATCGCCTGTTCCGAGCTGTTCTTTTTGGATTACCCAATTAATATTTTCTTTTGAAAATTCTTGCTTAATTAATTCAGACTCATAGCCTATAACAACATTGATATTTAATGGGCTTAATTTTTTAGCTGCATTGATTACATATTGAAGTAAGGGTTGATTTGATAATTGGTGTAATACCTTTGGCTTTTCGGAAAACATTCTAGTACCTTTTCCAGCAGCTAAAATAACTACACTAAGTGTCATCTATTTTCCTTTTTTTAAAGAGTATAAACAAAAAAAACAGCATGTAGCTGTTTTTTTATTTTTACAATTTAACCATTATTTTTTTCTAAGCTTTGCAATCGCCTGAATTTGAGCAACAGCTTCTGCAAGTTCAGCCTCAGCCATTGCAAAGTCAATATTACTATCTTTTTTCTTAAGTGATTCTTCAGCGGCCTTCTTAGCAGCCTGCGCTTTTGTCTCATCTAAGTCTTTGCCGCGAATTGCTGTATCAGATAAGATGGTTATTTTACCTGGCTGTACTTCTAAAATACCGCCAGATATATAGATTAAATCTTCATCTGATTTATTAATTTTTTTTATTCGAACTGAACCTGCCTTTAACAATGTAATCATTGAGGCATGATTGGGATAAATTCCGACTTCCCCCATTTTTGCTGGAGCCACAACAAATTCAGCTTCTTCCGATAGAATTGACTCCTCAGCGCTAACAACATCAATTTGAATTGTATTTACCATTTTGCCCTTTTAATTATGAAACTGTTTTTGCTTTTTCAACAGCTTCTTCAATACTTCCTACCATATAAAAAGCTTGCTCTGGAAGATCATCATACTCTCCATCCACAATTGCCTTAAATCCTTTAATAGTATCTTTAAGTGAAACATATTTTCCAGGTGAGCCAGTAAACACTTCAGCCACATGGAAGGGTTGTGATAAAAATCTTTGTATTTTTCTTGCACGACCTACTGCTAATTTATCTTCAGGTGCAAGTTCATCCATACCTAAAATCGCAATTATGTCTCTTAATTCTTTATACTTTTGTAATGTAGATTGAACAGCTCTAGCTACAGCATAATGTTCCTCACCCACAACTTGCGGATCTAACTGTCTTGATGTTGAATCTAAAGGATCCACTGCAGGATAAATACCTAATGATGCAATGTCTCTTGACAATACAACTGTAGAATCTAAGTGTTGGAAGGTAGTAGCAGGAGACGGGTCAGTTAAGTCATCAGCCGGAACATAAACTGCCTGAATCGAAGTAATAGATCCCGTTTTTGTTGATGTAATTCTTTCTTGAAGCTTACCCATTTCGTCTGCAAGTGTTGGCTGGTAACCAACAGCTGACGGCATACGACCTAATAAAGCAGAGACCTCTGTTCCAGCCAATGTATATCGATAAATATTATCAACGAAAAATAAAACATCTCTTCCTTCATCACGGAATTTTTCTGCCATTGTAAGACCAGAAAGTGCTACTCTTAATCTGTTACCTGGAGGTTCATTCATTTGACCAAATACCATAGCAACTTTTGAATCTTTCATATTTTCTAATTGGATAACCCCAGCTTCTGCCATCTCATGATAAAAATCGTTTCCTTCACGAGTTCTTTCACCCACGCCTGCAAAAACTGACAAACCAGAATGTTGTTTGGCAATGTTATTAATAAGCTCAAGCATATTCACTGTTTTACCCACACCCGCACCACCAAAAAGTCCCACCTTACCGCCTTTAGCGAATGGACACATTAAATCAATCACCTTAATACCTGTTTCTAGCAACTCGATTGAGGGTGATAAATCATTAAATTCAGGTGCTTTTTGATGAATTGATCTAAATTCTTTTGAATCAATTTTACCAACCTCATCAATTGGTCGACCTAAAACATCCATAATTCGCCCTAACGTACCTTCTCCAACTGGTACTTGGATTGGTGCTCCAGTAGATGCAAACTGAGTACCTCTAGACAAACCATCAGAAGAACCCATTGCAATAGTCCTAACAACACCATCACCTAGTTGTTGCTGAACTTCTAATGTTAAGCCCTTTTCTGCTGTGGAATCTTTATCATCTATAATTAATGCATCATAAACCTTAGGTAGTTGATCACGAGGAAACTCCACGTCAACAACAGCTCCGATACACTGAACTACTTTTCCAATTTGTTTGGTACTCATTTAATTTATCCTTACTTTATTTAATATTTAAAGTTGATTAATAATTTTAAGAAACAGCTGCTGCACCGCCAACTATTTCAGATATTTCCTTCGTAATTGCTGCTTGTCTTGCTTTGTTATAAACCAAAGTCAATTCATCAATAACATTTCCCGCATTATCCGATGCTGCTTTCATTGCAACCATTCTAGACGATTGTTCTGAAGCCATATTTTCTGCAACTCCATGGTAGATGAGCGTTTCAATATATCTGGAAAGCAATGCATCTATAACTAAAGTTGCATCAGGCTCATAAATATAATCCCAAGCACTTTCTGGAGTCTCACTCTTATCCCCTGATAATGGAAGTAACTGCTCCATATTTGGTTCTTGTTTCATTGTATTAATAAACTTTGTATAACAAATATGAAGTTGATCAATTTCTCCTGCAACATAGGCATCTAGCATAACTTTGATTGCACCTAGTAAATCTTCCATATGAGGTGTATCCCCCATACCTGAAACTTGAGATTTGATATTTGCTCCAACACGACTCATAAAACTTATTGCTTTCGTTCCAATTGCTGAAACCTGTACCTTCTTTCCTTGTTTTTCCCAATCCTTAATCTGCGAAATTGAAGTCCTCAATACATTTGTATTAAGGCCTCCGCAAAGTCCTTTGTCTGATGTCACTACGATAATGCCTATATTTTTAATATTTTCTCTTTGAATTATAAATGGATGTTTATACTCAGACTGTGCATGAGAAAGATGGGCCGCAACAGACCTAATTTTTTCTGCATAAGGTCTAGCCGCTGTCATTCTATCTTGCGCTTTACGCATTTTAGATGCAGCAACCATCTCCATCGCTTTTGTGATTTTACGTGTATTTTCTACACTTTTAATCTTTGTTCGTATTTCTTTACTTCCTGCCATTTAAATTCCTATTTTAATAAGTACTTGTCGCTTTAAAATCTTCAATTGCTTTAACCACTTTCTTTTCATTGTCTTCGCTAAGTTCCAATGAAGATTCAATATCATCCATTACCTTTTTATATTTTGAAGACATAAATCCATGCAAGGCTCCCTCAAACGCTAATACTTTTTCAGTTGGGACATCATCAAAATAACCATTATTTGCTGTTAATAAAGTCACAGCCATATTAGATACAGTAAGAGGAGCATATTGCGCCTGTTTCATCAACTCAGTAAACATACGGCCTCGATCTAATTGTTTCCTTGTAGCTTCGTCAAGGTCTGACGCAAATTGAGCAAAAGCAGCTAATTCTCTGTATTGCGCTAAAGCTAATCGAACCCCGCCACCTAGTTTTTTAATAACTTTGGTTTGTGCAGCGCCCCCCACACGGGATACTGAAATACCAGCATTGATTGCAGGACGTATTCCCGCATTAAATAGATCACTTTCCAAGAATATTTGGCCATCAGTAATTGAAATAACGTTAGTTGGAACGAATGCAGAAACATCGCCCGCAGCTGTCTCAATAACAGGTAATGCTGTTAATGAACCTGTTTTACCTTTAACTTTTCCTTTGGTAAATTTATCTACATATTCAGCATTTACTCTTGCCGCTCTTTCAAGAAGTCTGGAATGAATATAAAAAACATCCCCTGGATATGCCTCACGACCAGGAGGTCGTCTTAGTAATAACGATATTTGCCTATAAGCAATCGCTTGTTTTGTAAGATCATCGTAAACAATTAATGCATCCTCACCTCGGTCTCTATAAAATTCGCCCATTGTACATCCGGCGTAAGGCGCTAAAAATTGAAGAGCAGCAGAATCTGAAGCTGATGCACTCACAACTGTTGTATATTCCATTGCACCATTTTCTTCTAACTTTTTTACAACATTCATAATTGTTGAAGCTTTCTGCCCTATAGCGACATAAACACATTTCATGTCTTGCCCCTTTTGGTTAATAATGGCATCAACGGCTACTGCAGTTTTTCCTGTTTGTCTGTCTCCAATAATTAATTCTCGCTGACCTCTTCCAATCGGAACCATTGAATCAACCGACTTTAATCCTGTTTGAACTGGTTGAGAAACAGACTGCCTGTCAATAACACCTGGAGCAACTTTTTCAATTTTGTCAGTAAGTTTTGTTTTGATTGGTCCCTTTCCATCAATTGGCATGCCAAGAGCATCAACAACGCGCCCGAGTAGTTCTGGGCCTACAGGAACTTCAAGAATTTTACCTGTACATTTACAAGTATCTCCCTCGGTTATATGCTCATAATCACCTAATACAACCGCACCAACAGAATCTCTTTCCAAGTTTAAAGCTAACCCAAAAGTATTACCTGGGAATTCAATCATTTCACCCGACATTACATTAGATAGTCCATGTATACGGACAATACCATCTGTAACTGAAACAACTGTTCCTTGTGTTCTAGCCTCAGAACTTGAAGAAAAGTCTTTGATTCTATTTTTTATTAGTTCACTAATTTCTGATGTTGATAACTGCATTAATATCTCCTAAATTAAGCCTTTAATTTATAGGCTAAATTATCTAATTGCCCACGGACTGATGCATCTATAACGGTATCACCAACAATAATCTTTGTACCGCCAAGAATGCTCTTGTTAATTTCTACTTTTCCCTCTATTTTTTTATTAAATCTTTTTTCTAAACTTTTAATTAAATCATCAACTATTTTTTGTGTTGGTTTTTCTGCCACTATTATTTGTGCTTCTACAACTCCTTCGTCTTCATCTTTCAATTCTTGATAAAATTTAGCAATATCAGGTAAAACTAATAATCTTTTATTTTCTATCAACAATTTAATAAAATTTTCAATATTCTGATCAATTTTCCCTTTGCAAAGCTCTAAAATTACTTTCTCTCTTTCAGAATCCAAAATTTTTGAGTCTGAAATAAAAGTTTTTGCTTGAGGATCTAAAACAATATTACTTAGCAAGTCCAACATTTTTGACCACTCATCTAAACATTTTTTTTCTTTAGCAAGGTTAAACAAAGCTGAAGCATATGGTCTAGCAATTGTTGAAATTTCAGCCATTTAATTTATAAATCCTTTGCAAGCTTCGACAACATGTCTGCATGCACTTTTTTATCAATTTCTTTAGTTAGAATTTTCTCAGCACCTGAGATAGCTAAAGTTGATACTTGTGCCCTAAGTTCTTCTTTGGCTCTATTTATTTCTTGATCAATTTCAGACTTTGCACTTGCAATAATTCTATCGCCTTCTTCCTTGGCTACCTTTTTTGCTGACTCAACAATTTCTGAAGCTCTTTTTTCAGCTTGATTTACAATTTCAGCACTTTTTTGCTTTACTTCTTTTAAAGAAGCAGCATTTTTTTCTGCCGCTACTTCCAAAGAAAGTTTGCCTTCCTGTGCAGCAGCTAATCCATCAGCAATTTCTTTTTGTCTTTTTTCAATTGCTTTAAGAAGAGGAGGCCAAACAAATTTCATGGTGAACCATATAAGAATTGCAAATGCTATTGCCTGAGCAATTAATGTGAAATTAAGATTCATTTTTACCTCGTAATTAAAAAGTTTCTATGTAATTTGATTAAAAATTTACCCAACAACACTTAATAATGGATTTGCAAAAGCAAACATCATCGCTAAACCAACGCCAATAATAAATGAAGCATCAATCAAACCTAATAGTAGGAAAACCTTTACTTGTAGTTGCGGTATCATTTCAGGTTGTCTAGCAGCACCTTCCAGAAAACTTGCACACATAATACCAATACCTATACATGCACCTGCAGCACCCAAACCGATAATAAGACCTATACCAATACCTGTATATGCTTGTATTAGAGCTAAAAATTCAACTGATTCCATAATTTACTTCCTTTAAAGTTAAAAAAATTAATGTCCTTCTTGAGCCATTGCTAAATAAACTACCGTTAACATCATAAAAATATATGCCTGTAGAACCACGATTAGAATATGAAATATTGCCCAGCCAGCACCTAATATGGAGCTAAAAAATATTCCAGAAACTCCTGTTGCTGCCCACAAACCTAAAAGTAAAAAAATTACTTCGCCGGCATACATGTTACCAAATAATCGAAGCGAATGAGAAAGAGGTTTTGAAACATATTCGATCAGGTTAAATAAAAAATTTGCTGGCCAAACCCATATCTTGGCACCAAATGGCTCACAAAAAAATTCATGAAGCCAGCCTCTCAATCCTTTTGCTTTTATTCCAAAAAATATCATTAAAAACCATACACCTAATGCTAAACCAAATGTTGTATTCACATCTGAAGTTGGAACATGCTTCCATTCATGTAAACCAAGAAAACCATAAAATTTTGACATTATATCTATAGGAAGGAAATCCATTGCATTCATCATTAGGACCCATAAAAATACAGTGAGTGCAGCTGGTGCTATAAATGTATGGCGATTACCATGAAAGATTGCCGAAACCTGACTATCAATAAAACCAAATATTAACTCAACAAAAGCTTGTGTTTTTGTTGGAACCGATGAAGTTGCCTTGCGGGCAACTAACCAAATCAAACCTATCGAAAAAATACCAATAATAATTGCCATCACTACAGAATCAACATGGAGAATCATGAGATCGTGATCACTCAGTGCATAAGTGTTATTGGATAAATGGTGCCCAATATAATCTGATGGGGTGTTGTATGCGCTATCTGCCAATTTTCTATTTAAACCCTTTATTAACTTATTTAATATCTACTTTTGATATTGCCATACCAGAAAAAATTGCTGCTATTGCTAAACCTAAAATTATAAATATAGGTACTATTGCTGTTATAAAAATAAATAATCCAGCTAAAGTAACAACAATAGTTAAAATTTTAACTAATTCTCCCTTTAATGCATCCGTCACTATTTTTGATGCTTTAACATCTCCTTTGGCCTTATAAGCAATAGGGGATGAGATTATGATGCCTAAAGTGACACACAATGCTCCCAATATAACTGATAATGCTGCTGCGAAACCTGATATAAAGAAAACTATTAAAGCGACTACCAATACAATGATATGAAGCTTTTTCATCATATCTATTACTTCTGTTGGAATACTTTTTAATAAAGCCATA
>JABBAU010000055.1:55047-71840 GCA_018607785.1 Methylobacillus sp. | reverse complement strand
TCTATTGAGCTTAAAGAAAGAATCGCCCTGGCATGGCCCATCTCTATCTTCTTAGTCTCCAATGCCTTTTGTGCATGTTCACATAAATTTAACAATCTTAAAATATTTGATACAGCAGTTCGAGATTTACCTAACGCTTCGGCAGCTTCCTCGTGTGTGATTTTAGATTCATCAATCAAACGCTTAATGCCTCTTGCCTCTTCAATAACATTCAAATCTTCTCGTTGAATATTTTCAATTAAAGCCATAGCTAATGCGGTTGAATCTGATATATCTTTTATAACAACTGGCACTTCTTTGAGATTTGCCATTTTTGCAGCTTGCCATCTTCTTTCACCTGCAACGATTTCATATTGATCACTTGATACCATCCTTACAAGAATTGGCTGAATAATACCTTGAGCTTTTATTGATTCAGCGAGTTCTTTAAGTGAGTCCTGATTAAAAATTTTCCTTGGCTGGAACTGCCCTGAGACAAGTTTCTCAACGGCCAATAAATTTGAATTATCACTAGATGTAGATTGACTAATCTCATCATTGTTTAATAGTGCATCTAAGCCCCTTCCTAACCCTCTATTTTTCATTATGCGTTCCCTCTTAACATTTCTTCAGCCAAAGCTAAATATGCTTTTGCCCCCTTAGAAGATTTATCATAAAACAAAGCGGCCTTTCCATGACTAGGCGCTTCTGCCAATCTAACATTTCTTGGAATGATAGTTTTATAAACTTTTGAGCCAAAGTGAGATGACAACTCGTCAGATACTTGCTGTGCGAGTGTGTTTCTCTTGTCAAATAAGGTTCTTAATAAGCCTTCGATTTCTATCTTTGGATTCAACTGTTTTTTTACTCTTTTAATTGTATTGACTAAATCAGATAATCCCTCTAATGCGTAATACTCACATTGCATGGGAATAAGCACAGCCGTTGCAGCTACTAATGCATTAACGGTTAGCAAATTCAATGTTGGTGGGCAATCTATTAAAATATAATCGTAACTTTTCTTTAAGGCGTTGATCGCATTTTTGAGCATATACTCTCTGTCTTGGATACCCACTAAATCAATTTCTGCACCCGCTAAATCTTGATTTGCTGGGGCAATATCAAAGAAACTTTCCTCAGATTTTAAAATTGTTTTGTTTAATGATATATCTCCTATTAATACATCATATATTGAGTGTTGGATCTGACTTTTATTAATGCCTCCGCCTGAGGTTGCATTACCTTGAGGGTCAAGATCAATTAACAATACTTTTTTCTTCATATTAACGAAGGATGCAGCTAAGTTTACGGTCGTTGTAGTTTTACCTACCCCTCCTTTTTGATTTGAAATTGCTATTATTTTCATGAATTTGTTACCTTCACTAAATATCTTTCAGCTTTTAAAAAAGGAACATCAAGGCTTTCTAAAGTCCAAGAGTTATCTATACCTTTCATCTCATCGTTCAAGATTTTTTTACTTTTCATTCCATACCAAACTCCTTGCTTTTTTAAAAGGTGTTTGGTTATTTGAACAAAGTCGCCCATGTTTGAGAATGCTCTAGATATAATACCGTCATATTTTTCTTCAGAAGTCATTAATTCAACTCTGCTGTGGTGAGTTTGAACATTTTTAATGTCTAATTCAGCTAAAACTCTCTTAATAAAGGCAATTTTCTTTCCAACCTTATCAATTAAACTTATTTTAATATCAGGTTTTATAATTGCAATGACAATTCCAGGTAACCCAGCGCCTGTTCCAACATCAAGCAATGATGAAGATTTTATGAAAGGAATAACTGCTAAACAATCTAAAAAATGATGGGTCACTATCTCTTTATTGTTAATAGAAGTTAGATTGATAGACTTGTTCCATTTTAGTAATAAATCTTTATAAATCAACAGTTTATCAATATTCTCAGGCATGATTTCAAAGCCTAAATTATCCATACCGCCTTCTAGTTGAGCTTTATCATTAAGCAATCTTTTCTTTCCTTTTTATTGTTAATTTATCTCTATTTTTTTTAATAAACACCAATAAAATTGATACAGTTGAAGGCGTTATGCCGGATATCCTAGAGGCTTGGTCAACCGTTTCTGGTCTGTGAAGGGTTAAAAGTTGTCTAGCCTCAGTACTAATGCCATGAATTTTATCAAACTTAATATCTTCAGGAATCTGTAAACTAAGTTGGCCCTTTATTCTATTAATTTCCTCTTTCTGTCGGACAATATACCCAGAATACTTAGCAAGAATATCAATCTGTTCTGCTACGTCTTGTCTAATAGTATTGTATCCATTGAGTAAATGAATAAGGTCGCCATAATTTACATTAGGCCTTTTCAATAAATCAAAGGCTTTATAATCTTTTTCTAGTTGATGCCCAATTATTTTTAACTGATCATCTTTTCTTAGATCGGTTGGTTTGATAACCAATTTCTTTAATCTATCTTCTTCTTTATTTATTAATACTTGCTTTTCAGAAAAGTTTTTCCAGTGATCATCGCATATTAAGCCCACTGCTCTCGCTTTTTCTGTCAACCTTTGATCCGCATTATCTTCCCTCAATAAAAGGCGATATTCTGCTCTACTTGTAAACATTCTATAAGGCTCTGTAACCCCCTTTGTGATGAGGTCATCTATCATTACTCCAATGTAAGATTCCTCTCTTGACGGTGTCCAATTTTCTTTGCCTTGTGCCCTCAATGCAGCATTCATTCCAGCTATAAGCCCTTGAGCTGCCGCTTCCTCATAGCCTGTTGTGCCATTAATCTGCCCTGCAAAAAATAGACCTTTTATATCTTTTGTTTCTAAACTCATCTTTAAAGCACGCGGATCATAATAATCATACTCAATGGCGTATCCAGGTCTTAATATATGTGCGTTCTCCAAACCCTTTATAGATCTTACTAAATCCAATTGAATATCAAATGGCAAACTCGTTGATATACCGTTAGGGTATATTTCATTTGTTGTTAGCCCCTCTGGCTCTATAAATATTTGGTGTGAATCTTTATCAGCAAACCGATGAATTTTATCTTCTATGGACGGGCAATATCTCGGGCCTATCCCCTCTATTACGCCTGTATACATAGGAGACCTATCGATTCCACTTTTAATTATTTCATGTGTATGTTCATTTGTATGTGTAATCCAACAAGAAATTTGTTCAGGATGTTGAATTTTTGGGTTAATAAAAGAAAAATGCGGTGTTGGGACATCTCCAGGTTGCTCTATCATTTTCGATGTATCAATTGATTTCCCATCAATCCTCGGCGGAGTGCCTGTCTTTAGTCGTCCGACAGGTAAATTTAACTCTTTTAATTTTGCTGCCAATCTTGTTGATGATGGATCACCTGCTCTACCTGCATTATAATTTTCCAAACCAACATGAATCAATCCACCCAGAAAAGTTCCTGCCGTTAGAACGACATTGTTTGCATAAAATTTAAGACCCATTTGAGTCTCAACGCCTTTGATTTCTTCATTTTTTAAAATAACATCATCGACAGATTGCTGAAATATCCATAAGTTATCCTGGTTCTCTAAGCTTTTTCTAACATATGATTTATATAGTAAACGGTCTGACTGAGCTCTGGTTGCTCTGACTGCTGGACCTTTACTAGAATTAAGTGTTCTAAACTGTATTCCAGCATAATCTGCTGCGCGAGCCATGATGCCACCCATTGCGTCAACTTCTTTGACTAAATGACCTTTGCCAATCCCACCAATAGATGGATTACATGACATTTGACCAAGTGTTTCAATATTATGAGTCAATAAAAGGGTTTTTTTTCCTAAACGAGCTGAAGCAAGGGAAGCTTCTGTCCCCGCATGGCCACCTCCTATTACTATTACGTCAAATTTTTTGGGAAAATCCATAGTTTTTCAAATTTGTTAATCTATTAATCTTAAATTTTACTGGATTTGAAGAAATATTGATATGTCATTGTTCCACGTGAAACAATTTTAGTAAGGTAATGTTAAAAGTTTCACGTGAAACCTATTTGCCAATACAAAACTGGCTAAAGATTTGACCTAACAAATCGTCCGATGAAAATTCACCTGTAATTTGGCTAAGTGATTTTTGAGCAATCATTAGCTCTTCTGCCACCAATTCTGGAGCTTCAAGGTTTTTAATGGCTTTATTTATAGCGCCATTAACTTTTTTAAGGGCATCAATATGCCTTGATCTCGCCATAAATATGTCCTCTTTATGGCTTACTTTGTGGTCTTTACCAACAATTTTAAGAATTTCTTTTTCGAGTAGCTGGATACCATCTCCCTTCTTCGCAGATATAAATATGTGAGGTACGTCATTTTCATAATTTATTGAAGGTTTTTGTTTTAATAAATCTATTTTATTCTTAATAATAATTGATTGGCCTTTGGGTAATTTTTTTTTAAATTTGTCTTCGAAATTCTGGCTTGCATCAGTAACGTCATCAA
This sequence comes from Methylobacillus sp., assembly GCA_018607785.1. Taxonomy (GTDB): domain Bacteria; phylum Pseudomonadota; class Gammaproteobacteria; order Burkholderiales; family Methylophilaceae; genus BACL14. The sequence goes on along the minus strand of JABBAU010000055.1, from coordinate 67,417 downwards.
GTATTAAAGTAATGTCAGCTTCATGTATAGCTTCCCATGTTTTTTCGATCCCTAACTTTTCAACAATATCATCAGTTTCTCTTAAACCGGCTGTATCAACCAGATGAATGGGAACACCTTTAATATTAATATCACTTTTAATGGGATCTCTTGTGGTTCCTGGTATTTCTGTGACAATTGCTTTGCTTTCATTTGCCAATAGATTCATTAAGCTAGACTTACCAACATTAGGCTGACCAATCAGTACAACTTTTACTCCATCTCTCAATATTTGTCCTTGTCGCGCAGCATCTAAGATTGCAATTACACTTTTTTTTAAACTTTCTAATTTTTTATTTACATTGCCCTCATTGATAAAATTAATGTCTTCTTCAGGAAAATCTAAACATGCTTCAACAAACACCCGTAATTCAATGAGATTTTTAAGTAAGCTATTGATTTTATTAGAAAAAACTCCTCTTAAGGAATTTACTGCACTTTTTGCCGCCGCCTCCGTTGAGGCATTTATTAGATCTGCGACAGACTCTGCCTGTGAAAGGTCTATTTTATTATTTAAGAATGCTCTTTTTGTAAATTCACCGGGTGGTGCCAATTCTGCACCATGAGATATGCAGGCATTTAAGATCAAATTAAGAACTACATTGCCCCCATGACCTTGTAATTCAACAATGTCCTCACCTGTAAAAGAAGCGGGTGATGAGAAATGAATAGCAATACCCTGATCTAGCGTTGTATTTTTTTTATCTTTAAAAGAGCAGGTATAAGCTTTGCGAGGAGTTAAATCAATATTACATATTTTTTTGGCAATTTTTAAGGCATCTTTACCAGATAAACGAACTACGCCAATACCTCCTATTCCTTGTGCTGTGGATATAGCCGCAATTGTTGAGCTTTCGTTAAGCATGGCCTTTCTTTTTTAAGGCTTCTGCATGAATTTTTCTGTTGATATGCCATTGCTGTGCCATAGACAACAAATTGTTTATAAGCCAATATAAAACTAATCCTGCTGGGAAGAAAAAGAAAAATATACTAAAAATTATGGGCATCATCATCATTAATCTTGCTTGCATTGGATCAGTAGGCTTAGGATTCAGCTTTGTTTGAACAAACATTGAGGCAGCCATAAGAATAGGTAATAAATAATAAGGGTCCTTCGAGGACAAATCTGTTATATATAAAAATGGGGCATTTCTCAGCTCTACTGAGCCTAACAAGACCCAATATAATGCAATAAAAACAGGGATTTGAACTAAAATCGGCAAACATCCGCCTAAAGGGTTAATCTTTTCAGTTTTATATAATTCCATCATAGCTTTTTGCATCTTTTGTTTATCGTCACCAAATTTTTCTTTCATGCTTTGTAGTCGAGGCGCAAGCTCTCGCATTTGTGCCATAGATTTATAACTAGCAGCACTTAGTGGATAAAATAGGAGTTTAATTAAAACAGTAAGCAATATAATTGCGACCCCCCAATTAATTACAACTTTTTGAATGGCTGATAATACTGAAAAAAGTGGGGCTGCTAATATGGTCAACCAACCATAATCAACTGTTAGCTCCATACCAGGCGCTGCCTTTTCTAAATATGCTTTCGCTTGTGGGCCTGAATAAAGCTTAGCTGCAAATGATAGAGTTTCTCCTGGTAGAATTTCCGAAAGCCCTGTTTTTAATCCAGAAGCGTAGATATTAGATGTAATTTTTTTAGAGAAAAACTCTCTGGACTGGTTATTAGGCAGAATCCATGACGAGGCAAAATACCGCTGGATTATGCCGATCCAACCATTATTTGCGTCTAAATTAAAAGCCGTGCTTTCTACATCATCAAAACTAATCTTTTGAAAATTATCTGTATTAGTGTAGTAAGCCGTACCTGTAAAGGTTGGCATAAACGCTGAACCTTGATTCGATTCTCCATCATGAATAAGTTGAAAATAAGCTGTTGGTGTTATGTTTTTCTGGGATTTGTTTAAAATTTGAAAAGATGTATCAATTTCATAAGAACCTTCTTTAAAGGTATAAACTTTTTTTACAAGAAAATTTTCGTTTTCAAAAATTAGTGGGACTTGCAGCTCCTTCCCTTGCATTTTATATAAGCTTGCTGGTGATTCATATAAAGTTCTATGTGTTGGAAGAGATTTTCCTAATAATCCTGATTGAGCAATATACAACGATGGATCAGCTGCATCGGTCATTAATTGATAATAATTTTCAGAGTTATCATCTTTGTACTTTTTTAAATATAAATTTCTTATATCACCGCCCTCCAGACTAATAGAGAGGTCATACATATCTGTTTCTACTTTAATATAGTCAGTCTTATCTAAATTAAAAGCCGTTGAAATAGTTTTATTTTTTAAATCACTTGGCAAAGATTTATCTTGTTCAACGCTTGCCTCATTGATTGTTTTATTTTCTTGTTTTTCTGGTTGAGGTCCAAAAAAAGCCAATATTAAAAAAGATAAAACAACAAATATAATTAAATTCTTAGTTTCCATATTTTCCTCAAATTATTATTTTGGTACGGGATCATATCCACCCTTACAAAAAGGATGACATCTTAAGATTCTTTTAATAGCTAACCAAAACCCTTTTAAGGTTCCATGTTTCTTCAAAACTTCAATTGTATATTCTGAACATGTTGGAGTAAACCTACATCTTGGTAAAGTAATTGTGCTAATAAATAATTGATAGAATTTAATTATTCCAATTAAAAATTTTTTCATAATCAATTAAGGTAGTTTTGTAAGAAGATTATCAATTTGAATTTTGAGACTATTAAAATCATCCTTATAAAAAGATTTTTTTATACTCACTACAAAATCAAAGCTTTGTATTTTGTTTTTCTTAAATATAATTTTGAAGATCTCTCTCAAAGACCTTCGCATATAATTTCTTCTAACTGCAAGCCTCTCTATTCTTTTCGGAACAACAAAACCTAACCTATATGCTCCAATTTTGTTTGGACAATAATAAAGAAATAAATTAGACGAAGACAGCCTTTTTCTATGGTTGAAAACATTCGTAAATTCAGCTGAATTTACTAATTTCATTGATGACTTTATAGTCCTAAACGAGCCCTTCCTTTAGCTCGACGAGATGCTATTACTGAGCGGCCACCACGAGTTTTCATTCGCACCAAAAATCCATGTGTCCTAGCTCTTTTTATTTTTGACGGTTGATAAGTGCGCTTCATTGTTAACTCCTAGTTTTCTTACTAAATTTTCGAATCAGAACCTTACGTGATGTTACAATTTTTGTCAATAAAATGCGGATGATTTTAGATAAAAAAGGTTGTGGATAACTTTTATAATTTCATATAACATCAGCAGGTGTATTTGAAAAAATAAATTAGTTTAAAGAAAATATATTTAGGGTTTAGTTAAATAATGAACGATACAAAATTTTGGGAATTGTGCATTGATAAGTTCTCAAAAAAACTTACTAACCAACAAATTAGCACTTGGATTAAACCCTTGTCATTTAAATCTGACAAAAATTCTTGCATTATTCACGCTCCTAATCAATTTGTACTAGAGTGGGTTAAAGATAGATTTGCAAAAGAGATATCCATTCTTGCTGATGAACATCTAAAGATAAAGACAATTGATTATCAAGTAACAAAAAAAAACAACTCTAAACCACAAATAAAACAGATTAAAAATTCAAATCTAGTCAATACAAAACTGCCTGCTAATTCAGCAACTACGGGGCTAAACAAAGGATTCGATTTTGATAATTTTGTTACTGGTAAAGCCAATCAACTAGCTACTGCAGCAGGGAAACAGGTTGCAGAAAATCCAGGCGAGACATATAACCCTCTTTTTGTATATGGTGGTGTTGGTCTTGGTAAAACGCATTTGATGCATGCAATTGGAAATCATTTAAAATCTCTAAAGCCAGAAGCTAAAATAAAATATCTTCACGCAGAAAGATATGTTCATGGAGTAGTTAAAGCCTATGAAAATAAATCTTTTGACAGTTTTAAAAAGATTTACCATAACCTAGACCTGTTATTAATTGATGACATCCAATTTATTGCAAAAAAGAACAGAACTCAGGAAGAATTTTTTTATGCCTTTAATAATTTAATTGAAAACAAAAAACAAATTATTATTACGTGTGATTCTTACCCAAAAGAAATAGTTGGTGTTGATGATAGACTTAGAACGAGATTTAGTTGGGGCCTAACTGTTTCAATTGATCCCCCTGAACTTGAAATGAGAGTAGCCATTCTTCTTAAAAAAGCTGAGCAAAACAAAATTGACTTGCCTGAAGATGTTGCTTTTTTTGTAGCCAAACAAATTCGATCAAATGTGAGGGAATTAGAAGGGGCTTTGAATAGAATAGTCGCCATGTCAAATTTTATGAGTACACCTATCAATATAAATTTAGCTAAGGAATCTTTAAAAGACCTAATAGCTGTCCGCGGAAGACAAGTGAGTGTCGAAAATATACAAAAAACTGTAGCAGAATTTTATAAAATTAAGGTCAGCGACATACTTAGTAAAAAAAGGTCAAGGAATTTTTCAAGGCCGCGCCAGGTTGCTATGACATTAACAAGAGAGCTTACCAATTTAAGCTTCCCCGACATAGGGGCAGCTTTTGGTGGAAGGCATCACACAACAATAATGCACGCTTGTGATGAAATTGAAAGTTTGCGTTTAAAAGACCAACATATAGGGCAAGATTTAGGATTCTTAACTCAAGTATTGCGGGGTTAAAAATGATAAACTGTGGAACAGTTGTGAATAAAAATAGATTAAACAAAAAGAAATTGATTTTAAAAAATTAATACACAATTTATACACATTTAAATCAACTTGTGTGCATAGTTTTTAAAGTAATCTAAGTTGTTGATTTTTATGTAAATATTTAGCTTTATTTTTAACAACGAACCTATTATTATTATTATTAAATATATAAAGAAAAAACTATGAATATAGAAATCGATAGAGATACTCTTCTCGACCCCCTAAGTAATGTTGCTGGTATTGTTGAAAGAAAACTTAGCCTTCCTATTTTATCAAATATTTTATTAGAAGGATCTCAGGGAAATTTAAGATTTACTGCCACAGATCTTGAAATGCAAATTTCATTATCAGTTCAAACAAAACTTGAGGATGCTTTTGAAACAACTATATCTGCTAGAAAAATACTTGATATCACCAGAGCTTTACCAGAGAAAAGTAAGTTAAATATTCAAATAAATGACACAAGTGTCTTGGTAAAAGCACTTAAGAGTAAATTTAACCTTCAGAGTTTAGCTGCCAAAGATTATCCGGTAATGAAAAAGGATGAAGAAGAAAGTACTTTTGTAAAACTTAAACAAAAAGAATTTAAAAATATTTTAAAACAAGTAGATTTTTCAATGGCACAACAAGACATTAGATATTATCTGAATGGCCTATTATTTGAGGTAGATAATCAAAAACTAAATATCGTAGGGACCGATGGTCACCGCTTAAGCTTTACTTCAATAAAGCTGGAAAAAGATTTTGGTAAAATTCAAACAATTATTCCAAGAAAAACAATACTAGAACTCGTGAAGCTTCTAGAAGACGGTGATGATGATATAGAAATCAATATAAGTAAAACCCAAGCACATTTTCATTTCAATAATATTGATTTAATAACTAAAGTGATCGATGGAAAATTTCCAGATTACTCAAGAGTCATTCCAGTTGGCCACCCTAATATTTTCGAAATCGATAGACAAGCGCTGCTGACAGCAATGCAAAGAGCTTCGATTTTATCAAATGAAAAATATAGAGGGATAAGGATTGTTATTACAAAAAATAATTTAAAAATGATTAGTACCAACAGTGAACAAGAACAAGCAGAAGAGGAAATGGAAATAAAATATGAAGGAGAGGAGATAGACGTAGGTTTTAATGTTACTTACCTCATAGATGTTTTAAATAACATTCAATTTGATAAATTAAACTTCGCCTTTAAAGATTCATCAAGCAGTTGTTTGGTGACTATCCCAAACAACGAAGATTATAAGTATGTAGTAATGCCAATGAGAATATAAAGGATTATAGATGCCCGCAGATAATGAAAACCTAGACTACGATTCAAGTAGTATTAAAGTCCTCAAGGGCCTAGATGCAGTTAGAAAAAGACCAGGGATGTATATTGGTGATACTTCAGATGGAAGTGGTTTACATCATATGGTGTTTGAAGTTCTTGATAATGCCATTGACGAAGCTTTAGCTGGGCACTGTGATGACATAAAAGTCATAATCCACCCAGACAATTCTGTCTCTATTAGTGATAATGGCCGAGGCATCCCAACAGACATTAAAGAGGGAGATGAGCTAAAAAGAAGCGCAGCAGAAATTGTTATGACAGAGCTTCATGCTGGTGGGAAGTTTGACCAAAATTCTTACAAAGTTTCAGGGGGGCTTCATGGGGTTGGAGTTTCTGTTGTAAATGCTTTATCAGATTGGCTAAAGCTAAAGATAAGTAAGGGTGGCAATATACACGAAGCTGAGTTTCAAAAAGGCAACATTGTTGAGCCTTTGAAGGTTACTGGAAAAACAGAAAAGACTGGCTCAGAAATAACCTTCCTTGCATCTAAAGAGACGTTTATAGACGTAAATTTCCATTTTGATTTACTAGCTAAACGTATTCGAGAACTGTCTTTTTTGAACAATGGTGTAAAAATAGAATTGATTGATCATAGAACGGGTAAGTCAGAGGACTTTGCATTGTCTGGAGGCATAAAGGGTTTTGTTGATTACATGAATAGAGCAAAAAATGTTTTACATAAAAACCCATTTTACGCAGAGACAGAAAAAGATGGAATGACGATAGAAGTCAGCATGCAATGGAACGACTCATATACGGAAAATACACTTTGTTTTACAAATAATATTCCCCAAAGAGATGGGGGCACGCATTTAACGGGTCTTAAGGCAGCAATGACCAGAACTATTAATGCGTATATCGAAAGTAATGAAATAGCAAAAAAAGCTAAGGTTGAAACATCAGGGGATGATATGAGAGAGGGGCTTACTTGTGTGCTTTCGATTAAGGTCCCGGAGCCAAAATTTTCTTCACAAACTAAAGACAAACTCGTTTCCAGTGAGGTACAACCTGTTGTATCAGATGTAGTTGGAAAAAGATTAACAGAGTTTTTACTTGAACATCCTCAAGACGCTAAAGTCATATGTAATAAAATTGTTGATGCAGCTAGGGCTAGAGATGCTGCAAGAAAAGCCAGAGACATGACAAGAAGAAAAGGAGTTATGGACTCAATGGGCCTGCCAGGAAAGCTTGCTGATTGCCAAGAAAAAAATCCGGAAAACTGTGAAATATATTTAGTGGAGGGTGACTCAGCCGGAGGTTCAGCAAAACAAGGTAGAGATAGAAAAAATCAGGCTATTCTTCCTTTGAAGGGAAAAATTCTTAATGTAGAAAAAGCGAGGATTGATAAAATTTTGTCTTCACAAGAAATCACAACACTCATAACTGCATTGGGGACTAATATTGGAGCAGAATTTGATGTTGAAAAGCTGAGGTATCATCGTATTATCATTATGACTGATGCAGATGTAGACGGTGCACACATTCGAACACTATTATTAACTTTCTTTTTTAGACAAATGCATGCACTGGTTGAAAAGGGACATATTTATATTGCCCAACCACCATTGTTCAAAGTTAAGCAAGGCAAAGACGAAAGATACTTGAAGGATGAAGAAGAACTGGATCAATATTTGATTGAATCTGCTTTAAATGATGCAACTCTTCTTACTAAAGAAAAAGGCGATGTATTGGAGGATAAGCAATTAAGAAGCATCTCAAAAGAAATGTTATTAACTGAATCTATAATAAAAAGATTATCAAATCGATATGATGAAACCTTATTAAGGGCAATACATCATATCGGCGAAATAAACCTAGATGATGAAGTCTCAACAAAAAATTATATGGAACAGCTTAAAGTTCACATGACGCAGGATAATATAAATTTTGAATTGAAACATGATAATGAAACTAAAAAATATTCAATAGAGATCAATCAGTTTGTTCATGGAAATTTAAACACAAGTAATATTGATTCTGAATTTTTAATGAGTGGAGAATATAAACAAATCATAAAAACATCTCTTTTAGTTAAGGATCTTATTGGCCCAGGCGCTTCTATAAGCCGTGGTGAAAAAACCAAAGAAATAGGTTCTTTTCAAGAAGCAATTAATTGGATTTTGCAAGAAGCGAGAACTACATTAAATATTCAGAGATATAAAGGCTTAGGTGAAATGAATCCAGATCAATTATGGGAAACAACTATGGATCCTGCAGCAAGGAGATTATTAAAAGTCACCATAGAAGACACCCAAGCTGTCGAAGAAACTTTTACAGAGCTTATGGGTGATAATGTTGAGCCAAGACGTAAGTTTATTGAAGGCAATGCTCTGGCAGTAAATAATTTAGATATATAAGTATAAATAATGACGTTAAGTGAGCTTAGATTTGTGGTTTCAGTGGCTCATGAAAAAAATTTTAGAAGAGCCGCGACAAAAAGCTTTGTAAGTCAACCTGCCTTAAGCTTGGCAATTAAAAAAATTGAAAATGAACTTGGTGTTCTGATTTTTGAAAGAAACCGCATGGGAATTGCTTTGACTCCCGTCGGTGAACTAATTGTTAATCAAGCAGAAAAAGTTTTAGAAGAGGTTGATAAAATAAAAGAAATCTCAGCTCGTGAAAAAACTACGCAACATACAAGTGTAAAGCTGGGTTTAATTTACTCAGTTGCGCCTTATTTATTACCTTCAATAATTCCAATATTAAAAAAAAACGTTCCGGATATAAGTCTTGAAGCTGAGGAAGACATAACAATAAACCTTATTAAAAAATTAAAAGATGGATACTTAGATGCAGCCATTATCGCATTGCCATTTGATATTGCAGGTTTTGATACTCAAATACTTTATGATGAACCTTTTAAAGTACTTGTATCAAGTAAACATAAGTGGAGTAAAAATAAAGAAATTAATGCTAAACAATTAATTAATGAAAAAATATTGCTGTTAGATAACACTCACTGTTTTAGTATGCAGGTAAGAGAGGCTTGTCCGGGTATATCAGACAATACAGAGGTGCAAGCAGGCACATCACTTGAGACAATTAGAAACATGGTTGCCTCAAATTTAGGAATATCTATATTACCAAAAAGCGCAACAACTAAAAATTATAAAAATGATGAGATCAATATTTTGTCTTTTGAAAGACCTGTCCCTTTTAGAAAAGTAGCAATGGCCTATAGACAAGGGTCGTCAAAAAAACTATTTTTTGATAGTATAGTTAATTCAATTACAGGCATCAAAGAAAAAATAATAGGAAGTTAAGAATCATTTAGGCTCAATTGAGTTATCAATGAGCATGGGGTTCTTTTTCCTTCATAATTTTGGGTGAGGAGCATAAATGAAGATAGGTGTTTTAAAAGAAATAGTTGCAGGTGAGTCTAGAGTAGCCGCTACTGCAGAAACAGTAAAAAAAATGACTGCTTTAAATCATTCTGTTTTAATTGAAACAGATGCTGGTATCCAAGCTTCTATTTCAAATGAAGATTATAAAAATCATGGGGGTGAAATTGTCTCAAGAGACCTAGTTCTTCAATCGGATTTATTGTTAATGGTTAGGCCGCCAGATGAGAAAGAGATAATTAAACTAACCTCTAAACAGTTTATGGTTGGTATGTTAGAACCTTTTAATAATGCATTACAAATGTTACTAAAAAAACAAGGTGTATCAGCTTTTGCATTAGAAGCTTTACCAAGAAACACTAGAGCACAATCTATGGATGTTTTGTCATCTCAAGCCAATATTGCAGGGTATAAGGCTGTAATTCTTGCAAGTGATTATTATAAAAAATTCATGCCTATGTTGATGACCGCAGCCGGGACAGTTAAAGCAGCAAAAGTTATTGTCTTAGGTGCAGGTGTTGCAGGACTTCAAGCAGTTGCAACAGCAAAAAGACTAGGCGCTGTTGTTGAGGCTTCTGACGTCAGACCATCAGTTCAAGAACAAATAGAATCCTTGGGAGGTAAATTTATTGAAGTGCCTTATGAAACAGAAGAGGAAAAAGAATGTGCAATTGGTACAGGTGGTTACGCAAAACCAATGCCAAAATCATGGTTAGCAAGGCAATCTAAAATAGTTGCTGAGAAAGCTATAACAGCAGATATTATAATTACTTCGGCTTTAATTCCAGGCAGAGAACCACCACAACTATTGTCTAAAGAAACAGTTAATAAAATGAAATTTGGTTCAGTTATAGTTGATATGGCAGCAGGGAGTGCCTCAGATGGATCTGGCAATTGCCCATTAACTCAAAACAATAAAGTAAATCAGTTGGAAAATGTAACCATTATTGGTTTTAATAACTTACCGAGCATGCTAAGTACAGATGCCTCTGCTTTATATTCTAGGAATATTTTTGAATTTATTAAACTATTAATTAATGAATCGGGCCAATTGTTCATAAATGATAAAGATGAATTGGTAACAGAAACATTAATATCGAAAAATAATAAAAAAGGATAAAGATGACGGATTTATTAACAGTTCAAAACATAACTATATTCGTTTTAGCTATATTTGTTGGCTACCATGTAGTTTGGAACGTAACTTCAGCCCTTCATACACCATTAATGTCTGTAACAAATGCAATTTCTGGCATAGTAATTGTCGGTGCGATATTGCAAGTTGTTGAAATTAACGGAGAGATAATAACATTTAGCAGCATTTTAGGAGCATTTGCTATATTTTTTGCAGCGATAAATATTTTTGGGGGATTTTTTGTGACCCAAAGGATGTTAGAGATGTTCAAGAAAAAAGAGAGAAAAGAGGAGGCTAAAAATGAAAAATGAAGCTTTTGCGATGATCAGTTATTTAATTGCCGCAATATTTTTTATATTAGCTTTGAGAGGATTGTCATCTCCAACCTCTGCAAGATCTGGAAATATATTTGGAATGGTAGGCATGGCAGTGGCAATCATTACTACATTGCTTATTGGAACAAATTTAGTTTCATTGTTAATAGGCATACCTCTCATTTTAGGTGCATTTATCGGTATTTATGTAGCTAAAAAAGTAGAGATGACCAAGATGCCCGAATTGGTAGCATTAATGCATTCATTTGTGGGTTTAGCTGCAGTGTTAATTGCAACAGCTGCGGTTCTCAATGTATCTGAAATACATACTATTGTTCAAAGGTTTGAATTGTTCATTGGGGCATTTATCGGGGCCATTACATTTTCAGCATCCGTTATTGCTTTTGGAAAGCTGTCAGGAAAGTTTGGGGCAAACCCTGCCATTTTTAAAGGCCAACATTTACTAAATTTAGCATTAGCTATTACTATGATTGTTGCAGGTGTAATATTCTTTCAAACAGAATCATTAACTGCGTTCTTCATAATGCTTTCAATTGCTTTAATTTTAGGTGTTACCCTGATTATTCCAATTGGTGGAGCCGATATGCCGGTTGTGGTTTCCATGCTCAATAGTTACTCAGGTTGGGCAGCAGCTGGTATTGGATTTACATTAAATAATTCTGTTTTAATAATTGCCGGTGCTTGTGTGGGGTCTTCCGGGGCAATTCTTTCTTATATCATGTGTAAAGCAATGAATCGCTCAATCATCTCAGTTATGCTTGGAGGATTTGGTGGCGAAAATAATTCTCTTCAAACTGATGATAAAGAAAGGAATGTCAAGTCTGGATCAACGGATGATGTTGCATTTTTAATGTCAAATGCAGACTCGATTATCATAATCCCGGGGTATGGCTTGGCTGTGGCTAGAGCGCAACATGCCCTTCAAGAGCTCACTGAAAAACTCATTGAAAAGGGAATATCAGTAAGATACGCTATTCATCCTGTTGCAGGAAGAATGCCAGGCCATATGAATGTCTTACTGGCTGAAGCAGATGTTCCATACGAGCAAGTTGTTGAAATGGAGGATATTAATAGTGAATTCAGTCAAACTGATTTAGTACTTGTGATTGGGGCGAATGACGTTGTTAATCCGGCTGCAAAAACACCTGGTAGTGCTATCTATGGAATGCCAATTTTAGAGGCCGATAAAGCTAAAATGATTATTGTTAATAAAAGGTCTATGTCCCCAGGATACGCCGGTTTAGATAATGAGCTATTTTATTCTGACAAAACTATGATGTTATTTGGCGATGCTAAAAAAGTGGTTGAAGATTTAGTGAAGCAGATATAAAAAAAGGGTCCTAAAAGACCCTTATAAATTTGTTTAATTACATATCGTCTACGGCATCTTCAACATTTTCTACGGCATCTTCAACTACTTCTTCGGTTGCATCAATTGCTTTATCTACTTCTGATTTCATGTAGTT